>NZ_JBYOJS010000004.1:370198-430438 GCF_057798895.1 Cupriavidus sp. 22TCCZM04-2 | reverse complement strand
CATATCGGCGGCGCCGCCGCGCGCGACAGCTACCTGCGCGCCGACCACATCATCGAGATGGCGAAGGCAACCGGGGCGCAGGCGATCCATCCCGGCTACGGCTTCCTCTCGGAGAATGAGGGCTTTGCCGAGGCCTGTGCCGCGGCGGGGCTCGTCTTCATCGGCCCGCCGGCCTCGGCCATCCACGCGATGGGCAGCAAGAGCGCGGCCAAGCAGCTGATGGAAAAGGCCTCCGTGCCGCTGGTGCCCGGTTACCACGGCGAAGACCAGAATCCCGGCCTGCTGCGCAGCGAGGCCGACCGCATCGGCTACCCGGTGCTGCTCAAGGCCAGCGCCGGCGGTGGCGGCAAGGGCATGCGCGTGGTGGAGTCGGACGATGCCTTCGAAGCGGCGCTCGCCTCGGTCAAGCGCGAGGCCTCGGCCAGCTTCGGCGACGACAAGGTGCTCGTCGAGAAATACCTGACCCGCCCTCGCCATATCGAGATCCAGGTCTTTGCCGACACCCACGGCAACTGCGTCTACCTGTTCGAGCGCGACTGCTCGGTGCAGCGCCGTCACCAGAAGGTGCTGGAAGAAGCGCCCGCGCCGGGCATGACGGAAGAACGCCGCCGCGCGATGGGCGAGGCTGCCGTGGCCGCCGCCAAGGCCGTCGGCTATGTCGGCGCCGGTACGGTCGAATTCATCGCCAACCAGGACGGCTCGTTCTACTTCATGGAGATGAACACGCGCCTGCAGGTCGAGCATCCGGTCACCGAGATGATCACCGGGCAGGACCTGGTCGAATGGCAATTGCGTGTGGCCGCCGGCGAGCCGCTACCGCTGAAGCAGGAACAACTCCGCATCGACGGCCACGCGCTGGAAGCACGCATCTACGCCGAGAATCCCGACAAGCAGTTCCTGCCGTCCACCGGCACGCTGCGCTTCCTGCGCACGCCGCCCGCTGTCCAGTTCATGCGTGGCGGCGATGCCCACGGCCCCGCTGGTGTTCGCATCGACTCGGGCGTGCGCGAAGGCGACACCATCAGCCCCTACTACGACCCGATGATCGCCAAGCTGATCGTCTGGGGCAAGGACCGCGATGAGGCGCTTGCACGCATGCGCCAGGCGCTGGCGGCCTATCACGTGGTCGGCCTGTCCACCAACGTGGCATTCCTGCAGCGGCTGTTGAAGTCCGAAGCGTTCCGTATGGCCGATCTCGACACGGGCCTGATCGAACGCAACGAGGCCACCCTGTTCCCGGCGCCCGCGCCGGTCGGCATGGAGATCATCGCACTGGCGACCGCCGCGCTGCTCGACCGCGAAACGCGCGAGCGGCGCCTCGACGTGGCCGACCGGCACTCGCCGTGGACGCATGGCGGCGCGTGGCGGCTAAATGGCGGCGCCACGCGCGCGCTGCGCTTTGCTTACGGCAGCCACACACTGGATGTCACGCTGACCGCGAACGAGCGCGGCAGCACGCTGATCTATGCCGATCAGGCGGCGCCGTTCCGCGCATCGTGCCAGGCAGACGATATCCGCGTGGACCTTGGCACGCGTCGCGCGCATGGCCAGGTCCATGTGGAGGGCAATGATTTCCACGTCTTCAACGCGGGACGCCACGCGGTGCTCGGCTGGCTCGACCCGCTCGCGCACGCGGGCGAAGCCGAGGGCGAGGGCGGCAAGCTGACCGCGCCGATGCCGGGCAAGGTCATCGCCGTCATGGTCGAACCGGGCAGCACGGTGACGCGCGGCACGCCGCTGCTGGTGATGGAGGCCATGAAGATGGAGCACACCATCAGCGCGCCGGCCGATGGAGTGGTCAGCGAAATCCTGTACGGCGTGGGCGAGCAGGTGGCGGAAGGTGCGCAGTTGCTGGCGTTTGCGAGCGGCGAGGCCTGAACCGGAGGCGGCGCGGGGCGATTGCCGGCCACGGGCGGGCGCCGTCCCGCAACCTCTGCCAAAATGATCCATCCCGCCACGGAAGACCCGGAGTCCCTCCATGAAGTTGCAGTTGTATGTGCCTGACGGCCGCTATGAACCCTGGATCGAAGGTTTTGCGCAGGCGCTGCCCGAAGCCGAGTGCCTCAAGTGGGAGGACAGCCGCGGCGAATCCGCGGACTACGCCGTGGTCTGGCGCCCCCCCGTGGAGATGCTGCGCGGCCGCACCGACCTGAAGGCGGTGTTCAACCTGGGGGCCGGCGTGGACGGCATCCTGGGCCTGCGTGACCACGACCCCGACGCGTTGCCCGCTGGCGTGCCCATCGTGCGCCTGGACGACGCCGGCATGGCCGCGCAGATGGCCGAGTACGTCACCCATGCCGTGCTGCGCTATTTCCGCCGGCTGGACGACTACGCTGCCCAGCAGCAGGCCGGCAACTGGAAGTTCCTGAAGCCACACCGCCGCGCGGAGTTCACCATCGGCGTGATGGGCGTCGGCGCGCTGGGCACGCATATCGCCAGCACGCTGGCCGGTTTCGGCTTTCCGGTGCGCGGCTGGAGCCGCTCCGCGCGCGCCGTCGAGGGCGTGGTGGGATTCCATGGCGATGCGGGTCGCGCCCCTTTCCTGGATGGCCTGCGCGTACTGGTCAATGTCCTGCCGCTGACGCCGCAAACCGAAAACATCCTGAACGGCGAACTGTTCGGCAAGCTCGCCAGGGGCGCCTACGTGATCAACGTGGCGCGTGGACAGCACTTGGCCGAGGATGACCTGCTTGCTGCGGTGCAGGCCGGGCAAATCGCCGGCGCGACGCTCGATGTATTCCGCACCGAGCCGCTGCCGGCCGCGCACCCGTTCTGGCAGGAGCCGCGCATCACCATCACGCCGCATATCTCGGCGCTCACGCTGCGCGAGGACAGCATCGCGCAGATCGCCGGCAAGATCCGCGCGCTGCGGGCGGGCCAGCCGATCGCAGGCGTGGTCGATTTGCAGCGCGGCTACTGAACGCCACCGCCACGCGGACAACAACAGATATTGGAGATAGCCATGAACCTGCCCAACTACGTGAAGATCGTCGAGGTCGGACCGCGCGACGGCTTGCAGAACGAAAAGGCCATGGTGCCGACCGACGTCAAGGTGGCGCTGATCAACCAGCTGACCGAGGCCGGATTCGTCAATATCGAGGCCGCCTCCTTTGTCTCGCCGAAATGGGTGCCGCAGATGGCCGATGGCGCCGACGTGATGGCGCGCATCCAGCGCCGTCCCGGCACGCTGTATTCGGTGCTCACGCCCAATATGAAGGGGCTGGAGGGCGCGGTGGCGGCGGGTGCCGATGAGGTCGTGATCTTCGGCGCCGCCAGCGAGGCGTTCTCGCAGAAGAACATCAACTGCTCGATCGCCGAATCGATCGCGCGCTTCGAGCCGGTGGCTGCGGCCGCCAAGGAAAAGAACATTCGCCTGCGCGGCAGCATTTCGTGCGCGCTGGGCTGCCCGTACCAGGGCGAGGTTCCGGTCAGCGCCGTGGTGGACGTGGTGCGCCGCATGCGCGCACTGGGCTGCGACGAGATCGATATTGCCGACACCATCGGCGTGGGCACGCCGGGCAAGGTGCAGGACGTGATGCGCGCGGTGTCGGCGGAGTTCGCGCTCGACCGCCTGTCGGGGCATTTCCACGATACCTATGGCCAGGCACTATCGAATATCCTGGCCAGCCTGGAGGTGGGCATCTCGATCTTCCATGCCTCGGTTGCCGGCCTGGGCGGCTGTCCTTACGCGAAGGGCGCGACCGGCAACGTGGCGACCGAGGACGTGCTGTACATGCTGCACGGGCTGGGCATCCATACCGGCATCGACCTGGAAGCCGTGGTGCGCACGGGCGATTACATCTCGCAGGCGATCGGCCGCGCCAACAATTCGCGCGTGGGCCGCGCGCTGCTGGCCAAGTGGGCCGCCGCGAGCGAAGCGGCACCGATGTGCGCGTGACGCAACGAACGACATGACGAAGGAGCAAGAATGAGCCAGTCCGCCGATCCGATTGCCGAATTGCCGGAATCCGCGCAGCGCGTCGCCGGCCTGCTGGCCGAACTCGGGCATGACCGGCCGGTGGTGATGCTGCCGGCCACCGGCAAGACATCGGCCGAAGCCGCCGCGGGGCTGGGCTGCAGCGTGGCGGAGATTGCCAAGTCGATCATCTTCCGGCGCGTCGACGACGATGTGCCGGTGCTGGTGATCGCCAGCGGCAGCAACCGTGTCGATGAAGCCAAGGTGGCGGCGCGTGTCGGCGCGCTGGGCAAGGCCGATGCCAGGTTCGTGCGCGAGAAGACCGGCTATGCCATCGGCGGGGTCTGCCCGATCGGCCATGCGGTGCCTCCGGTCATGCTGCTCGACCAGGACCTGTTCCGCTATGACAGCCTGTGGGCCGCGGCCGGGCATCCGCACGCGGTGTTCAACCTGACGCCGCAGCAACTGCAGCAGATGACCGGCGCGGAAGTGGCGGATGTCGCGCTGGAAGCGGCGGCATGAGCCCGGACCTGCGTCCCGGCCTGGCGTTTTCGTGGCAGTACGTCGTGCCGCGCAAGGCCTCCGTACCGCAGCTCTACGATGACATCCCGATGTGCACGGAGATGCCCGACGTACTGGCCACCGGCTACATGGTCGGCATCATGGAGTGCGCCTGCCTGCAGGCCCTGCGCGAATATCTGGACTGGCCGCGCGAGCAGACCCTCGGCACGCTGGTCAGCTTTACGCATCTGGCCGCTACGCCGCCGGGCATGACCATCACGGTCAAGGGCCGGCTGGTGGAGGTGGATGGGCGCAGGCTGCGTTTCGAAGTCAGCGCCTGGGACGGCGAGGACAAGATCACGGAAGGCGTGCACGAGCGCCACGTGATCGATGCCGAGCGCTTCAACCGGAAGATCGCCGCCAAGGCAGCCCGGGTTGCCGGCTGAGACCATGGCGCTGACAGCTGCCCTGATCCGGGACATCACACGCCGCGCACGATCGGCGCAGGCTGCGCAGCCGGTGCCCTCGCCATGCCGCAACGTGTGTCGAATGGATGCCGACAGCGGCTATTGCGAAGGTTGCCTGCGCACCATCGAAGAGATTGCCGGCTGGTCCGCCATGGCCGAGGACGACAAGCGCCGGATCTGGGCGCAACTGGCGCAGCGCGCCGCCTGGCTGGACGAATAGGAGACCCTTGCCTTGAGCGACACCACGCCCCCGCAGTTGCCGCCCACCGTGCGCGTGTTCGAGCGCGGCTGGCTGTCGGCCAACAACATCCTGTTCATCGACGGCGACGATACCGCGCTGGTCGACAGCGGCTACGTCACGCACGCGCCGCAGACCGTGGCGCTGGTCGAATCGGCGCTACAGGGGCGTTCGCTGAAGCGGCTTATCAATACCCATCTGCATTCCGACCATTGCGGCGGCAATGCCGCGCTGCAGGCGCGCTGGCAGCCGCATACGTCGATTCCCGGCGCCGAAGCGGCAGCCGTCTCGGCGTGGGATGTCGATGCACTGACCTACAAGGCCACGGGCCAGCAATGCGACCGCTTCACGTTCGATGCGCTGCTGCATGACCGCGACAGGCTGCGCCTTGGCGGCATCGACTGGCAGGTGGTCGCCGCGCCGGGGCATGATCCGCACGCAGTGATGTTGTTCGCGCCGCAGCGGCGCATCCTGATTGCCGGCGATGCGTTGTGGGAAAACGGCTTCGGGGTGATTTTTCCCGAGCTGGAAGGGGAGAGCGGGTTCGTGGAACAGGCCGCGGTGCTGGAGCGCATTGCGGAACTCGATGTGCGCGTAGTGATTCCAGGCCACGGCCGCCCCTTTGCCGACGTAGCCGGCGCCCTCGAACGGGCGCGCGGCCGGCTCGCTTACCTCGGTGGAGATCCGCAACGCAATGCGAGCCACGCGCTCAAGGTGCTGGTGAAGTTCAAGCTGCTGGAAGCGCAGACGATGCGTCGCGATGCACTGCTGGCGTGGATGGAACAGGCGCCGCTGATGGTGACCATGCGCGAACGCTTTATGGCCGCGCAGTCGATGGAGGAGATTCTGTCGCAGGCGCTGCGGGCGTTGGCGGGGGTGAAGGCGCTAAGGGTTGAGGGGGAGGCGGTGGTGAACGTTGATTGACGTCCCGTCCGCTCGCCCCTGCAACCCGTGCCTCAGAACATCGTCCTGAACCCCACTTTCACACTCCGTCCCGGCATCGGCGCAATATCCCTGAGGATCGAGGAAGCGTTGCGCGCCTCCTGATTGGTCAGGTTGTCGCCGCGGAGATAGACCAGCGTCTGCGTCCCCGAGGTCTTGAACTTGTACGTCAGCGCCAGGCTCAGCAGCGTGTAGGCGTCGGTCGGCGTGTCGTTGGCCGGCACGCGCGTTTGCTTTGCCGCGTAGGTGACATCCACGCGCGCGCCCCAAGGACCCGCGCCATAGACCAGCGCTCCACCGAGCCGCAGCGGCGCGAGCCTCGGCAGCGGTTCACCGGTATTGCGATCCTCCCCTCGCACGTAATCCGCCCGGGCTTCGAAATCCAGCGTATCGCTCGACGTCAGCATCTTCTGGAACAACCGCGCCTTGCCTTCTGCCTCGAAGCCGTACAGCGTGGCCGGCACGCCCAGGTACTGGAACTCGGGCAGCGAGCCGGGGCTGCCGGGGGCGACGACATCGCCCGCGTCGTCGCGCGCGCGTCCCGTCGACATCAGCGCGAGGTAGTTGGCGAAGCGGCTGTAGTAGCCCGATACGCTCGCAGTGTGCGGGCCGTACTTGTAGCGCATGCCGAGATCGACGGAGGTGGCGCGCTCCTTGTTGGCGTTCGGATCGCCGAGTTCCCATGCACCGGTGGCGACGTGCGGCCCGTTGGCGTACAGCTCGTAGAAGGTCGGCGCGCGCTCGGTGTACGAGACATTGCTGGTGAGCGACCACAGCGCGTTCAGCTTGTACAGCAGGCCCGCCGAGGCACTGGTGGCATTGAAGCTGCGGTTGGCATCGGTGAAGCGGTCATTGCCATTGGCGCTGGCGCGGATGCTGCTGTGGTCCAGCCGGCCGCCGACGTTGAGCTTGAAGTCGCCGGCGCTGTCGAGCGGCATTTCCTCGAAGACGAACAGCGCGGCGTTGTCGGTGTTGGTATTCGGCACGAACGCTTCCTCGCCGAGCGCGGAAAATTGCGTGTGGCCGAACTGCGTGCCGATGACACCGTCCATCCTGCCAATCTTCGCGTGCCTGGCCTCGAAGCGCGCGTCCCAGCCCTGGTTCTTGAAGATGGTGCCGGTCTGGCCATCCTCAATTTCCTTGTGCTCGTAGTCCGTGTAGCTGAACTTGCCCTTGACCGATTCGATCAGGCCGGAGGTGTTGCCTTGCAGGTTGCGCGCCTCGCCTTCGAGCGCGAAGCGGTCCTGCCGCATCTTCAGCCGTACGTCATCCTCGGCCGGCGTGCCGTATTCGTTGCGGTAGGCGCTGTAATCGGCGCCGATGAAGCCGTCGGCCCAGGTGTAGGAGCCGCCCAGCGAGCCGCCGTCCTGCTGCGCGCTGGTGTTGGGCAGGCGGCCGCTGGCCTCGGTCTCGCCTTCGGGCAGCGGCTGGCTGGCGCGCAGGGGCGCGCTGCGCGCGAACCCGGGGATATGCAGGTCGCTGGTCTTGCGCGCGAAGGCATCGGCGTGTACAGCGAACTTGCCGTTGCCGGCCTCGATCAATGCGCTGGCATTGCGCGCGACATCGCCGCCGGCGGTGGCGCTCGCGTCGACCGCGCCGCCGATGCCCTCGACCGGCTCCTTCGGAATGCGGTTGTCGATCACGTTGACCACACCGCCGATGGCATTGCCGCCGTACATCAGCGCGGCCGGCCCGCGCACGACTTCGATGCGCTCGGCCACGAGCGGGTCGACCGGCACCGCGTGGTCGTAGGACAGCGTCGAGGCATCGACGGTGGAGCCGCCGTTCTGCAGCACCTTGATGCGGTCGCCATCGAGGCCGCGGATGATGGGTCGGCTGGCGTTGGGGCCGAAGTAGCTCGACGACACGCCAGGCAGCTTGTCCAGCGTCTCGCCGAGCGTGCTGTTCTGGCGCAGCGACAGCGCGTCACCGCTCAGTGCTGAGACCGGCGCGACCATGTCGTTCAGCTCGCTGCCAAGCGGGTTCGCGGTGACCACCACTTCCTTGAGGGTGGCGGCAGCGGGCGCGGCGGTGGTCGCGGGTTCGCTTGCGGTCTGGGCAAACGCGCTGGTGGAAACAATCAGGGCAGCAATGGCTGCCGGCGGCGTGCGCCGCAGGATGGGGTGATGCAGGGTATGAGACATGGCTCGCGATTCGATGCGATGGCAATCGGGCGGACGGCCGTGCCGGTGGCGGTGGTGCGCGCGCTCCGCACGATCAGGTGCGGGACGGGCGCAAAGCCGGCCGGCATGGACGCACGCGTTCGTACTGCGGGCAGGCGGCATGGCCGCGGCCCGGATCAGGCGAAGGCGGGCGAGTGCGCCGGCGGCGCGCGCGAGCGGAAGGGGTAGGCGGAGGGAAGATCGGGCCAGCGCCAGGCCAGGTTGGCCGGCTTGACCGGCTTGCCGAAGGCCGGCGTGATCGCCGGCAGGTGGCAGAAATGGCTGTCGGCGACGGTGGCGCCATCGAACAGCACGCACGAGTGGCCCGCCAGCTTCTGCGCGAACGGACTGGCGTCGCCATGATCCGCGGAGCCCGCTTCGGCGGCCATGACCGACAGCGGCGCGCCCATCAGGCCACCGTGGGCCACACGGTGAACAAGGCCCGCATGCTGCGCGCCCAGCAGGCACAGCACCAGCCACAGGGACTGCCACAGCCCCGGACCACGCGCGCGCAGGCGGACGAGAGACCGGGTGATCTCAGTGATCATGCGGGTGGCCACAGTCGCAGTCGCCGTGCGTGTGGTCATGGCCGTGATGATGGCCATGGCCGTGATCGTGGCCCTCGTCGTCGAAGGCATCTTCCCAGGCGGGGAACGGGTCGGCATATGCGGCCCAGGCATCGGGGCCGGCAGCCATTTCGGCGTCGGTCAGCAGGCAGGTGTCGAGGCAGGCTTCCAGCGCGTTGCGGTCGAGATCCACGCCGACCAGCGCCAGTTCCTGGCGGCGATCCCCGTATGGCGCCGGCTGGCCGTCCTCGAGCATGTCGGCGTCCAACGCCGCGCGGTCCGCCGCATCGGTCGGCCATTCGGACGGATCGAGCGCGGCCCACCATGCGCCCGCGGCGGCGGGACGGCATACGCCGCCGGCCTGGGCCCAGTCGCCGGCGATGCCCATGCGGCTGGCGAGCCAGAACAGGCCCTTGGAACGCAGCACGTTGCCATGCTCGCGCATCCATTCGGTATGGATCAGGTCGGCAAAGCGGCCAGGATGAAACGGCCGGCGGCGGCGGTAGACAAAGCCGCCGACGCCATGGGACTCCGGCAACGACTCGCCGCGCTGCAGCGCCAGCCAGCCTGGTGCGCTGGCGGTTTCCTCGAAGTCAAAACGGTTTGTGTCCAGCACGCTCGCGGCCGGAACCTTGCCGAAGCTCGCCGGGATGACTTCCGCGCGTGGGTTGAACGCGCGCAGGATGGCGCCGAGCTGCGCCAGCGCATTGGCGCTGACGAGATCCGCCTTGTTCAGCACGATCACATCGGCGAACTCGACCTGGGCGATCAGCACGTCGACCACGGTGCGGTCATCCTCATCGCTGTCATCGGCCTGCGGCGCGACGCGGTCCCGCAGGAACTCGGCGTCGTTGACGTCGCGCTGGAAGGCTGAGGCATCCACCACGGTGACCAGTGTGTCCAGACGCAAGGCAGTGCCCGCGCCGTGCTCGTCTTCGAACAGAACGGCCTCGGCGATTGCCATGGGGTCATCCGTTCCCTCGGCCTCAAGCAGCAAGTGATCGAAACTGCCGCTGCTCGCAAGCCCGGTGGCCTCCGGCAAATTGCCGGCCACGCCTACGCGCTTGCCGGCACTGGCGGCAAGCAGATGCTGCAGCAAGCTGGACTTGCCGGCGCCAGTGAATCCGGACAGCACGGTAACGGGCAGGCGATTGGCCATGGTAGGGACGAGCAAAGGGGCGCCGTGCGGCGCACCCGGTGTTATTGCAACAAAGTTGCGACTGTACCAGAAAGGCCCTGCCGCCGACAGCCGGCAGGCCTAGACCATAGTAATGTCGTGGACGCGCCGCGACAAAGTAAAACGGCCCGGGAGATCCGGGCCGTCGGGGCAATCAGAAGCGGGCGCTGGCTCAGTCGCCGAACAGCTTCTGGCGCAGTTCGCGGCGCTGCTGGGCTTCGAGCGACAGCGTGGCGGTCGGACGGGCCAGCAGGCGCGGCACGCCGATCGGCTCGCCGGTTTCCTCGCACCAGCCGTAATCGCCGGATTCGATGCGGGTCAGCGACTGCTCGACCTTCTTGAGCAGCTTGCGCTCGCGGTCGCGCGTGCGCAGTTCCAGGGCGTGCTCTTCCTCGATCGTGGCGCGGTCAGCCGGATCCGGCACGATGACCGTTTCGCGCAGGTGCTCCGTGGTCTGATCAGCGTTCTTCAGGATTTCGTCGCGCAGCTGCTCAAGGCGATGCTTGAAGAAGGCGAGCTGCGCTTCGTTCATGTAATCCTTGTCGCTCATCTTCAGGATTTCAGCTTCAGTCAGAAGTTTGTTGCTGCTCATGGTTGCTGCTGATTCTCTTGTTGATCTGACCGGCGGCGTCTGGGTCCGCTCGGGTGCTGTGTCCGCGTGCTTGCGCGGGGCGGACGTTTCACTCTGGCTGGCTGCAGTCTTGCTGCTTCGCGGGCCTCCCTTGGTCTCGACCGCGCCGGCGTGGGCCGTACCGCCGCGGGGAGCCGGCGCAGCCTTCACAGACTGCGCCTTGAGCGTCTCTGCCGCGGCACTACCTGTCTTGCTGCGGCTTTCTTTGGTCTTTGTTGCGGCTGTCATGGGGACACCTCTCTCTCGCGTCGGTATGGAACGGCGCGTGCCGGGATCCCCAAGCGGAGGGCGGTCTCCGCACGAAGCCCTGCGACCGCACCTGCCGGCGGCCTGCCTCGTGCTGACGACAACCGCCGCCCTGCAACACCGGCGGCGGGAAAAAGGTGCGCCGTCGGTATCAAATCCGGCCTATTGTACTTGAACAAAATTTTCCAAGATACGGAAAAGGCCTTGCCATAACTTCGGTGTTTCCCCGGTACCCCGAATGGGGGAGATCTCGGGGACGACACGTAGCGAGGGGCCGCCATGAGGCGGCTGCCGCACTCAGGCCAGGCAGTTGGCCAGGCCTTTCAGAATCGCGTCCCGGGGCAGGTCCACGCCGATGAACACCATCTTGGTGCCGGGAGTCTCGTCCTCCCACTTGGCGCCGACGTCGCTGCCCATCAACTGGTGGACACCCTGGAACACGACTTTCCGGTCCACACCCTCCATATATAGTACGCCCTTGTAGCGCAAGAGTTTTTCACCGTAGACGGCCAGGATGCCCGACAGGAATTCCTCCAGCTTGCCATAGTGGAACGGCTTGTCGCTGCGGAAGACGAACGACGCGATGTGGTCGGTGTGGTGGTGATGGTGGTGGTGGTCGTGGCTGTGGTCATGGCCACAGTCCGTGCCGCAGTGCTCGCCGTGCTCGTGCTTGTGATCATGGTCGTGATCGTCGGCGCTGAGGAATTCCGGGTCGATCTCCAGCTTGGCGTTCAGGTTGAAGCCGCGCAGGTCGAAGATGGTGTCGATCGGCGCTTCGCCGAAATTGGCCTGGCGGATCGGCGCGCGCGGATTCATGTGCAGCAGGCGGTGGCGCAGGTCGGCCACTTCGGCTTCGCTGACCAGGTCCGACTTGGTGATGAAGATGGCGTCGGCAAAGCCGACCTGGCGCTGGGCTTCTTCCTGCTTGTCGAGCTGCAGGTGAGCATGCTTGGCATCGACCAGCGTGATCACCGCGTCCAGCAGGTAGCGCGAGGCGATCTCGTCGTCCATGAAGAAGGTCTGTGCCACCGGGCCCGGATTGGCCACGCCCGTGGTTTCGATGACCACGCGGTCGAAGTCGAACTCGCCGGCGTCGCGCTTGGTCATCAGGTCGGACAGCGCCTGGACCAGGTCGCCCCGGATGGTGCAGCAGATGCAGCCGTTGCTCATCTGCACGATCTGCTCGCGGCCGTCCTGCACCAGGATCTCGTTGTCGATGTTTTCTTCGCCGAATTCGTTCTCGATCACGGCGATCTTCATGCCGTGCTGCTCGGTGAGGATGCGCTTGAGCAGGGTGGTTTTGCCGCTGCCGAGGAAGCCGGTCAGGATCGTGACCGGGATCAGTTTGGACATGGGTGGGTTCTCCGGGGGAATGGGGGCGTCTCAGGACGGGCAGCCTGGCAGCCGCGGCATGCGCGCGCCGCAGTCGGCGCACACGCCGTTCACGGTCAGTTCGACATGTTCGATGGCAAAGCCGCTGGGCACGCGCGGGGGGGCGGGCTGTGCCGGGACGCTGGCGTCGTCGAGGCAGAAGGTGCGGTCGCAGCGCGTGCAGTGGAAGTGGCTGTGCTGGCGATGCACCTCGGCGCGCGCGGCCTCGTGCTCGATCAGGCTGAAGCGGAACACCCGGTCGTTGCCGGCGCGCTTCTGCGCCACGCCTTGCTCCACCAGCCAGTCCAGCACGCGATACACCGTGACGCGGTCGATGGCCTCGCCCGCTCCGGGCAGGCGGTCGATCACGGCCTGGTGCGTCAGGGCCTCGTCGCTGGCGATCAGGCAGGCAAGGATGCACAGCCGCGGCTGCGTCACGCGGGCGCCTAGCCGGCGCAAGCGTTCCTGGGCTGCTTCGAAAACGGCCGGCGCGGGTGGGGTGTCGGGCTGGCTCGGGATCAGACGGGTCATGCGGAAGATTTAACCATAGGCCCCGCGCTGTTGCAATTCAGTTGCGTGTGGGCCGGCCGCAGTGGCTCCGTATATTCCCGCTGCCTGTCGCATCAAGATGCAGCGGGTTAGCCCTGATTCCGTTTGAATGTCTGCAGTTGGTAACATCAACGCCCGGCCCGGCCGTCATACAAGCCATACAGTCGAATGGGCCGCGCTGCCAACAGCCATGGTCGATCGCGCAACGGGACTACCCCGCCTGATTGCGCACGGACCGCGTCATGACACGCGGCATCCGGCACCGGCGGCGCTTTGCAGACGGAAAGAATTGGAGAGCACTATGAAACGAGTTGCAAAATTGGTCGCCGCAGTCGCGGCAGTGGGCGCGATGGGCGCATCTGTCGGCGCGCAGGCTCAGGACTATCCGGGCGGCAAGCCGATTTCGGCCGTGGTGCCCTTCTCGGCAGGCGGTCCGACCGACAAGGTCGCGCGCGAACTGACGGCGATCATGTCCAAGCACCTGGGCACAACCGTTGTGATCGAGAACCTCGGCGGTGCTGGCGGCACCATCGGCGCCAAGAAGGTGGCCCAGTCCAAGAACGACGGCTACACGGTGCTGATCCACCATATCGGCATGGCCACTGCCCCGGCGCTGTACCGCAACCTGGGCTTCGATCCGCTCAAGGACTTCGAGATGGTGGGCGAGATTGCCGACGTGCCGATGATCATGGTCGGCAACAAGCAATTGCCGCCGAATAGCTTCAAGGACCTGCTGCCGTACATCAAGGCCAATGCCAGCAAGCTGTCGCTGGCCAATGCCGGCATCGGTTCGGCCTCGCACCTGTGCGGCCTGCTGTTCCAGAGCGCGATCCAGACCGAGTTGACCACGGTGCCGTACAAGGGTGCCGCACCGGCGCTGACCGATATCCTGGGCGGCCAGGTCAACCTGCTGTGCGACCAGACCACCAACCTGGCTGGCCACCTCAAGGCCGGTTCGGTCAAGCCGTACGCGGCCATGCAGGCGCGCCGCGTGGAAGCGTTCAAGGACGTGCCGACCGCGCAGGAGCAGGGCATGCCGGGCGTCGAAGTCAAGGTCTGGCACGCCATGTACGCACCCAAGGGCACGCCGAAGCCGGTGATCGACAAGCTGTCGGCCGCGCTGCAGAAGTCCGTGACCGACCCGGTATTCCGCGCCAAGATGGCCGAGCTGGGTGCCGAGGCGGTGCCGGCACAGCGTGCCACGCCGGATTCGCTGCGCACCTACCTGGGCGCGGAAATCAACAAGTGGACCCCGGTGATCAAGAAGGCCGGCGTCTATGCCGACTGAGTGATGCGAGAGGCGGGGGTGCCGGTTGGTGCTGCCTGCCTCGAACCAGCAAAAAGGCCATGCGACTGCGCATGGCCTTTTTGTTTTGCGGGCGACCGAACCGTACCGGGCGCGGCGGCGTCCTATATTTGTCAGATTGCGTGGATGCGACTGCGCACCTGCCGATGGCGTAGCGCCGGGCGGCCCTTGAAACCGGCCTGATGCGTCGCCACCTACCGTCCTGACATATTCACGGAAGCAACCATGGAACAGTATCACGGCACTACCATCGTCAGCGTCCGCCGCGGCAATCAGGTCGCGCTCGGCGGTGATGGTCAGGTCACTCTCGGCAATATCGTGATGAAGGGCACCGCCCGCAAGGTGCGCCGCATCTACAACGGCAAAGTGCTGGTTGGGTTTGCCGGCAGCACGGCCGACGCGTTTTCGCTGCTGGACCGCTTCGAGGCCAAGCTGGAAAAGTACCAGGGCAACCTGACCCGCGCCGCGGTCGACCTCGCCAAGGACTGGCGGTCGGACCGCGCGCTGCGCCGGCTGGAAGCCATGCTGATTACAGCCGACCGCGACACCACGCTGGTCATCACCGGCAACGGCGACGTGCTGGACCCCGAGGGCGGCATCGCCGCGATTGGCTCGGGCGGCTCGTACGCGCAGTCGGCCGCGAAGGCGCTGGTGGAGAACACCGAGCTGGCGCCGAAGGACGTGGTCGAGAAAGCGCTGACCATCGCCGGCGAGCTCTGCATCTACACCAACACCAACTTCGTCATCGAAACGCTGGAATAAGCGCCGCCCGGCCCGCGCACGGGCCGGCACGCCCCCACTGAACGGATACCATGTCGCATACCATGACCCCGTCGGAAATCGTTTCCGAACTCGACAAGCACATCATCGGCCAGAACAAGGCCAAGAAGGCCGTGGCCGTGGCGCTGCGCAACCGCTGGCGCCGCCAGCAGGTGGCCGATCCGCTGCGCCAGGAAATCACGCCCAAGAACATTTTGATGATCGGCCCGACCGGCGTCGGCAAGACCGAGATCGCGCGCCGCCTGGCCAAGCTGGCGGATGCGCCCTTCATCAAGATCGAGGCGACCAAGTTCACGGAAGTCGGCTACGTCGGCCGTGACGTGGACACCATCGTGCGCGACCTGGCCGAGATGGCGATCAAGCAGACGCGCGAATCCGAGATGAAGAAGGTGCGCACCAAGGCCGAAGAAGCGGCCGAGGACCGCCTGCTCGACGTGCTGCTGCCGCCGCCGCGCGACATCGGCTTCTCGCAGCCCGAAGAGAAGGATTCCAACACGCGCCAGGTATTCCGCAAGAAGCTGCGCGAAGGCCAGCTCGACGACAAGGACATCGAGCTGGAAGTCGCCGCCGGCCTGCCGAGCATGGACATCATGGGGCCGCCGGGCATGGAGGAAATGACCGAGCAGATCCGCTCGATGTTCGCCGGCATGGGGCAGGGCAAGAAGCATCGCCGCAAGATGAAGGTCAAGGAAGCCTTCAAGCTGCTGATCGACGAAGAGGCCGCCAAGCTGGTCAATGACGAAGAGCTCAAGCACAAGGCCATTGCCAACGTCGAGCAGAACGGCATCGTGTTCCTGGACGAGATCGACAAGATCGCCAACCGCAGCGAAATGGGCGGCGGCGAAGTGTCGCGCCAGGGCGTGCAGCGCGACCTGCTGCCGCTGGTGGAAGGCACCACGGTGAGCACCAAGTACGGGATGATCAAGACCGACCACATCCTGTTTATCGCCTCGGGTGCGTTCCACCTGTCCAAGCCGAGCGACCTGATTCCCGAACTGCAGGGCCGCTTCCCGATCCGCGTCGAGCTCGACTCGCTGTCCGTGCAGGACTTCGAGGCCATCCTGACGCAGACCGACGCGAGCCTGACCAAGCAGTACCAGGCGCTGCTGAAGACCGAAGAGGTCGAGCTGCAGTTCGCGCCGGACGGCATCCGCCGGCTGGCCGAGATCGCGTTCTCGGTCAACGAGAAGGTCGAGAACATCGGCGCGCGCCGGCTGTACACGGTGATGGAGCGGCTGCTGGAAGACCTGTCGTTCCACGCGACCAAGTCGTCGGGCGAGACGGTGACGGTCGATGCCGCCTACGTCAACGAGCGGCTCGGCGATCTGGCGGTGAACGAAGACCTGTCGCGCTACGTGCTGTAAGCGCGACGGCGGATCGCCAACAAGAAGGGCGCACCTGGTGCGCCCTTTTTTGCGTCTGCGCCGAACGTATCAGTGCGAATGCCCGTGCGCGTGTCCCTCGGGCGCCAGCACCTCCAGTGCCGCGGCGGGCGATTTCAGGTCGCGCGTGGTCTGCCCATCGGCCGGCACCTGTGTCCATTCGGCCGTGCCGTTCTCGCACTCCTGCACCACCGGGAAGTAGAGCTTGCCGCCTTGCTCGGGCAGCTTCATCAGCATCACGAATTCATCGAAATGCGCGTCGGCCAGCGTGCCGCCGAACCAGCGCAGCGTGCGCACGTCCTCGGTCATCAGCTTGCCGTGCGACTGGACCGGCCTGGCCAGCGGCGCGCGCTTGACCTCGAGTTGCCAGCCGGCCTTGGGCTGCGGATGCGCGCCCTGCACGCCTTCGGGAATGGTGACGGTGATGGCGCGCGTGGCGCTGCCGTTGCAGCCATGGCCGACCATCAGCGCGCCCTTGTAATAGCTGCCGGCTTCCGCCTGTTTCTGCTCGAAGACGACGTGGCCCGATGCGGTGGCGGACAGCGCCATCAGCGCCGCCGGCAGCAGCCACTGGCGTGCCTGCCGGCGCGGGGAAAGCGGGAAATGCATGAAGAGCTCCTTGTCAGGCCGCTAGTCTAGCGTTGCACGCTGCGGCGCGCGCTGGCGCCGGATGCGGCTTAGTGCCGCACCTTGGCTGCGCCCTCCTAGGACAAGGCTTCATGTCAGGGCGTATCGGGGTGCCACCTGTCGGTAAGGTTGGTAAGCATTGGTAAGCACACTGGCGCACACCCATCGCGCAATGAGACGCTTGCGCACCTTGAGCCCATGGCAGATGCGGGAGCCACCGCATTGCAAACTACCTACTGGCAGGAGGAAAACCTGGTGAAGACACAATTCAGCCGCGTCATGATCGCGACCGCCGGCCTGCTGGCCACGCTGGCGGCGGCCACTGCATTCCTGTGCATGCGTCCGGCGAACGCCACCGCGCATGCCCCCCATCACGGCAACCTGGGCGCCGCGGCGGTCGCCGCCACGCTGGCACTGCAATCCGGAGAGCTTTTCACGCTGGCGGACCGCCACGCGAGTGATGCCTTGCGCGTCGTCGCGCAGGGCGATGGCCCCGATGGCGCGGGCGACGCGCTCGAGTGGGACTACGTTCAGCTTCGCCTGTAAAGGATCGCCGCGGGCTGAGCGGAATCGCCTTTGGCTCAGCGCGACACCGGGCGCTTGCCCAGCTTGCGTTGCAAGGTGCGCCGATGCATGTTGAGCGCGCGCGCAGTCGCCGAGATATTGCCGGCGTGTTCGTTCAGGACGCGCTGGATATGCTCCCATTCGAGCCTGGCCACCGACAGCGGCACCGGCTCTTCCAGCGCGGCTTCCGCCGCATCTTCCGAGATGCCCGCCATCAGGGCGGTAAGGATCGAATCCACGTTCGCGGGTTTGGCCAGATATTCATCCGCCCCCTGCTTCACCGCGGCGACTGCCGTGGCAATGCTCGCGTAGCCGGTCAGGATCAGGATGCGCGCGTCCGGCAGCGCCTGGCGCAGCGGCCCCACCAGTTGCAGGCCCGATTCGGCCGCGGCCGTGCTGCCCGCCTCGGGCGGCGGCCCCAGGTGCAGGTCCAGCGTGACGTAGGCGAACGCCGTGCGCGCGGCCAGCGCAAGCGCGGTGCTGGTGTTGTGCGCGACCTGCACGGCGTAGCCGCGGCGTGTCAGCGCGCGGGCCAGCGTGCCGGAGAACACGGCATCGTCGTCGATGACCAGGAAGGGCGAGCCTGCCGGCGCGATCGACTCGGGAACCGGATGGTGGATAACGGTCATGACGGATTCACTGCAAGGGTGGAAGAGGCCGGCACGCGCAGCGCCGCGACGGTGCCGCCGCCGGGACGGTCCTGCCACGCGAGCCCCCCGCCCATTTGCCGCGCGCCGCTTTGCGCCAGGTACAGGCCGATGCCCTGGCCGCCGTGCGGGCTGGCGACGGGCGCTTCGCCCAACTGCGCGTGCAGCGCGGGCGGAATGCCGTCGCCGCGGTCGCTCACGCGAAACGCCAGGTCGCCATGCTCGAGCGCAATGTCGAGCTGCAGCGGCATCTGCGCGCGCCCGGCCGATTGCTGGCTGCGCGCGGCGTTGTCGAGCAGGATGGTCAGGATCTGTCCCACGCGGGCGGGCTCGATCGCGAGTTCGCCAGCCTGAGGCGAGGCGCTGGCTTGCAGCGTGGCATTGGGGTGGCGCAGCTGCCAGCGCTCCGCGAAGCTGCCCAGCCATGCGTCGATGCGCTGCGGCGCCAGCGTGGCCGGATCTTCGCGCAGGCGCGCCAGGATCGTGCGGCACAGTTCCAGTTGCTGCTCCACGGTGAGCAGGTCCGGCAGGTAATCGGCCACCGGCGTGGCGCCGCGCGCGCGGTCCGAGGCGTCGCCGCGCAGTTCGCCCGCGATGACCGCCAGCGTCGCCAGCGGCGTGCCGATCTCATGTGCGACCGCCGCGGCCTGGGCATTGAGGTCTTCCACGCGTGCTTCACGCAGCAGCTGTTCGCGGGCCAGATGCAGTTGCGCCTCGCGCTGTCGCAGCACGCCGGAAAGCCGTGCCACGAACAGGGCGATCATCACCGCGCTGGCCACGAAATTCAGCCACATGCCGGCCAGGTGGTAGTTCACCGCCTTGTCGGGATCGTGCAGGTCCAGCGGCAGGTACTCGAACAGCAGCACCGTGTAGCAGGCCAGCGCGTAGCAGGCGAGCGCCACCACTTGCCGCCACGGCAGGATGGCCGCGGCGATGGCCAGGCCCGGCAGGTAGAACGAGACGAAGGGGTTGGTGGCGCCGCCCGTATAGAACAGGATCGCGGACAGTGCGGTCAGGTCGACGAGGAACTGGCCCATCAGCTCGGCTTCGCCGGGCGCCGAGCCGTGGCGGGTGTGCAGCCGCAGGCGCAGGCCGGTCAGCACGTTGAACAGCGCCTGCAGGGCGAAGACCACCAGCAGGGGGCTGGTCGGCAGCGCGACGCCGATAATCGGCTCGCACGACATCATGCCCAGTGCCTGCCCGGCCAGGAGCGCCCAGCGCAGCCAGAACAGCCGGCGCAGGCTCACCAGGCTCGGGCGCGCGGCCGGGCCGGCCGGAAGCGGCGGCGAGGCGGTGAGGGCTGGCGGGTGGGTCACGGCAGGGACGGCATGCATGCACGCGAGTGTATCAATGCGGCCCGCAGGCGCCGGCCAGTGCGACACCTTGCCGCATTGGTCGCGCGGGGGCGGTGCTGCCAGACTGTCGGGTTATCCGCGCCGCCGGCACCAGCCTGCGGTGGCGTGGTCTAATGTCTGCTTTCGGGGAGCCCTGTATGCAAGCCAAATTCGTGCAAGCCAAATTCCACGCGGCCACGCTGGCCGCCTCGTTCGCCATGCTGGCCTCGGGCGCCGCGCTGGCGCAGGTCGATGTCAGCAACGCCTGGGTGCGCGGCACGGTGCCGACCCAAACGGCGTCGGGCGCCTTCATGGTCCTGCACGCACATGAGAATGCAAAGCTGGTCGGCGTGTCGTCGCCGGTCGCGGTGGCCGAGCTGCACGAGATGAAGATGGAAGGCAACGTCATGCGCATGCGCCAGTTGCAGTCGCTGGACCTGCCGAAGATGCAGGACGTGGAACTCAAGCCCGGCGGCTACCACGTGATGCTGATGGACCTGAAAGGCCAGCTCAAGAAAGGCGACACGGTGCCCATCACGCTCAAGATCGAGCAGGGCGGCAAGGTCATCGAGCAAAAGGTGAACGCCGAAGTGCGCGATATGACCGCGAGTGCCGCCAGCCCGGCTGGCCACGGCGATCACAAGCACTGAATCTGACTGGACTGCGGGGCAGCCATGGCCAACAAGCAGCTCGGCACCCGGCAGAAGATGGTGTTCCGCGGCGGCACGGGCTCGCCGCCGCCGCGTGACAAGCGCGCCGGCCGCAAGCCAGGTCCGCCGCAGACCGGCAACGCGGCAGGCAAGACGCCGGTGCGGCGTCAGCCGCGCAAGCTGATCGGTTCGTCCGATTCCTGAGCGGCCGCGGCGGCCTGCACGCGTTCGCGCAGCCAGGTATGGCCCGGATCGGCGTCCGTGCGGTCGTGCCAGATCATGCTGAAGGTGAAGTTCTCGAGCGCGAACGGCGGATCGAAGACCGCGTAGCGCGGGTCCGCTTCCAGCGCGGCCAGGCTGCGGCGTGCGGTGGTCAGGACGAGGTTGGTCCCCGCGATCAGCGCCGGCGCCACGCTCCAGTGCGGCACCACGCAGGCGATCTTGCGGCGCCCGCCAATTTTTGCCACGGCCGCGTCGATGGCATCGACCCGCTCGCTGTGCGTGGCGACCAGCACATGCGAACGCGCGAGGTAGGCAACCTGATCCAGCCGGCCCGCATCGCGCACCGTGGCCGCGTCGACCGCACACGCGTAGCTTTCCTCGAACAGGGCGACCGCATGCACGTCTTCAGGCTGATGGGAGAAGACGCCCAGCGCCATGTCGATCTCGCCATCGGCCACTTGCGCCGTCATGGCTTCGCGGCTGGCCTGGGTTACCACCAGGTCGATATTCGGCGCGGCCTTGCGCACCGCGCGCAGCAGCCGCGGCAGCACCACCAGCGCGCCGTAGTCGGACATGGCCAGGCGGAAGCTGCGGCGCGCCGTTGACGGCTGGAAGCCGCCCGGACCGAGCAGGATGCGCACCTGCGCCAGCGCTTCGGCCAGAGGTCCGGAGATTTCATGGGCGCGGGCACTCGGCACCAGACCGCCCTTGCCGCGTACCAGGATAGGGTCGTCGAGCAGCTGGCGCAGGCGTCCCAGTGCGTGGCTGACGGCGGGCTGGCTCAGGTGCAGGCGCAGCGCTGCGCGCGAGATATGGCGTTCGGCCAGCAGTGCTTCCAGCACCACCAGCAGGTTCAGGTCGATTCCGCGTAGGGTATTCATTCCGCGAATGTTAAACGTATGAAAGCAGAATTGGAAATTCATTCTGCGATATTTCACACTATCGGGTACCGAATATTGCCTTACGGAGTGCGCCATGTCCGGCACGACGCTGCCCGCGAACCTGCTTCTCCCATTTGCCACCGCCATGCTGGCCGGTGCCGCGATCCCGATCCAGGCCGGCGCCAATGCAACGCTGGGCCGGGCGCTCGGGCATCCGCTATGGGCCACCGTGGCGTCGCTGCTGGTCAGCCTTGCCGCCATCGTGCCGCTGCTGTGGCTGCTGAAGGTGCCGCTGCCAGCGCTTCCAGTTGCGGCTCGCCAGCCGGCATGGATGTGGATCGGAGGTGTGCTAGGCGTGTTCTATATCACGGCGGCGCTGCTCATGGCGCCGCGCCTGGGCGCCGGCGGCTTTATCGCCGCGGTCGTCGCGGGCCAGGTGGCAGCGGCCTTGCTGGTCGATCAGTTCGGGCTGGCTGGCTTCGCAGTGCGCGCGCTGACGCCGGGGCGTCTCGCCGGCGCGGCGCTGATCGTCGCCGGCATGGTGGTGATGCAGTGGAGTTCGGCGCAAGCACGGCCCCAAGCCGCGCCGCCGCTTCAGTCCGGCGCCTGAAGTTGCTCCTGCCTCTTTTTCAGGCAAGCGGGGCACAGACAATGCTGGTCCGGCACGATCCTGCGCGCGGGCAGCAGCGGCTGGCTGGCGCACCAGCACCCGGGCAGGCCGGCCACATGGCCGCATACGAAGCCTGCGCCGCATTCGCTGCAGTGTTCGACCGGGCGCAACTGCCCCGTAAGGACAGTGGACGGATCGGTCATGGCCGGCTCCGCGGCGGTTCGTCGCCATCCTGGCCCATGCGGTGCATGGCCGAGCGCATCAGCCGCATCTGCGCGTCGAAACGCGTGCAGGCCGCGCAGATCAGCAGATGGCCGCGCATGCGCACGCGCTCGGTCCAGCCGAGCGGGCGGTCCATGGCCTTCATGGTGAGGTGGTGGACTTCCTCGCAGTCGGGCAGCAGGCGGTGAGGGCGTGGCGAGTCGGACATGGATTCGTGTCGGGGTCCTTGCGGGCGGGTCAGCGTGCCTTGCCGGCGCCGGGCGGCAGCCCGAACCAGTTCAGCTCCAGGCATTCGCGCAGGCGCATGCGGGCGCGGTACAGGATCACCCAGACATTGGTCGCGCTGAGCTGCAGATCCTGACAGATTTCTTCGGTCTCCAGCTCCAGCCACTCGCGCATCATGAACACGCGCGCCGTCTTCGCCGGCAGGCGGTCGACGCAGGCCTGCAGCACCTCGAAGAACTCGCGCCGCTCCAGCGTGCGATCGGGGTTGCCCCAATCGGACGGCATGTCCTGGTAGTGGCCGTTGCGGGTGAAGAGCGCGTCGAAGGCATCCTGCTCGGACTGGGCCGCGCCGTCGTCGTCCGTGGCCAGGGCCAGGCGGACCTCGCGCCGTCCGCTGCGCAGCAGGTCGATGATCTTGTGCTTGAGGATGCCGATCAGGTAGGTCTTCAATGCCGACTGGCCGGTAAAGCGCTCCGGGTGTTCCAGCACGGCCAGCAGGGTGTCGGACACCGCGTCCTCGGCCAGTGCTTCGTCGCGCAATTGCAATCGGGCGAAGCGCAGCAAGTGGGGGCGCAGGGACTCCAGGTCGGCGGTGTCGTGAGGCATCGGGGCGGCGGGGTCGGACGCTGTTGCGCAAAGATGACGCCGGCGCGCCGTGTCGTGCGCCACGCGGCGCATCGGGACGGCTTGTGCCGGGCCTCTGGGGCCGGCTGCCCGCGCTCCTCGCGGATTCTTGTAAAATCGGCGCCTGCCGTGGCCCTATGGTGCACTTTCGGGTGATCCCCGCGAGTTTCCCCGCCAGGTCTGCGGCCGATTTGCCATCATACCTGTTGAATCTCACGGATGTCCCAAGCCATGAACGCCGACCACCCCGGAGCTGCCGCGACTGCGGTGGCCGCTATTGCCCCCGCCCTCAAAGCCGAGATTCTCGCCGAGGCGCTGCCCTATATCCGCAAGTTTCACGGCAAGACCATCGTGGTCAAGTACGGCGGCAATGCCATGACCGAGGAAAAGCTCAAGCACGGTTTCGCGCGCGACGTGATCCTGCTGAAGCTGGTCGGCATGAATCCGGTGGTGGTGCACGGCGGCGGCCCGCAGATCGATGAGGCGCTCAAGAAGGTCGGCAAGGTGGGCACCTTCGTGCAGGGCATGCGCGTCACCGACGAAGAGACCATGGAAGTGGTCGAGTGGGTGCTCGGCGGCGAAGTCCAGCAGGACATCGTGATGCTGATCAACCAGTATGGCGGCCAGGCCGTGGGCCTGACAGGCAAGGACGGCGGCCTGATCCGCGCCAAGCGCCTGCAGATGCCGGACCGCGAAAACCCGGGTGCCTTCATCGACATCGGCTACGTCGGCGATATCGAGGCGATCAACCCGGCCGTGGTCAAGGCGCTGCAGGACGACGCCTTCATTCCGGTGATCTCGCCGATCGGCTTCTCCGACGACGGCCAGGCCTACAACATCAACGCCGACGTGGTGGCCGGCAAGATGGCCGAGATCCTCAAGGCCGAGAAGCTGGTGATGATGACCAACATCCCCGGCGTGATGGACAAGAAGGGCAACCTGCTGACCGACCTGTCCGCGCGCGAGATCGAGGAGCTGTTCGCCGACGGCACCATCTCGGGCGGCATGCTGCCCAAGATCTCGTCGGCGCTCGACGCCGCCAAGAGCGGCGTGCATTCGGTGCACATCATCGACGGCCGCATCGAGCATTCGCTGCTGCTGGAAATCCTGACCGAACAGGCGTTCGGCACGATGATCCGCTCGCACTGAGCGGCATCCGCGGGGCGGCGCGCCCATCTGCGCGCTGCCCGCTGCCTCCTTCCTCCTTTGCAATTCCAACAGTCCGGCGTGCCATACAGTCATTCCACTTCGCGCCGCGTGCCGGTGCGCCTGCGCCGCCGGCCGGCCGGCGACCAGTCCGGCGACACGGTGTGGCTGTTCGACCTGGACAACACGCTGCACGACGCCTCGCACGCGATCTTCCCGGCGATCAACCGGCTGATGACAGCGTATGTCGCGCGCGTGCTCGGCTGCGACGACGCTACCGCGAGCCGCGTGCGCGTGGACTACTGGCAACGCTATGGGGCGACGCTGCTCGGCATGATCCGCCACCACGGCGTGGACCCGGCGGATTTCCTGCGCGCGGCGCACGAGTTCCCGGAACTGGCCGGGATGGTTCGCGTGCGGCGCGGGCTGGCCGCGCATCTGCGACGGCTGCCAGGGCGCAAGATCATCGTCACCAACGCGCCGCAGGACTATGCGCGCGCGGTGCTCGATATTGCCGGCATCAGCCATTGCTTCGAGCGCGTGGTGGCGATCGAGCATATGTGGGTGCACGGGCACCTGCGCCCCAAGCCTGACCGGCGCATGCTGCGCCGCCTGCTGGCGCAGACCGGCATCGCGCCGCACCGCGCGGTACTGGTGGAAGACACGCTGTCGCACCTCAAGCGCTACGCCGGCATGGGTATCCGCACGGCGTGGGTAACGGGCTACCTGCGCATGATCGCGCCGTCGCGCCCGCACGTGGTTGCCGCGCCGGAAGCGGCGGGCAGCCGCGGCGATGCCGCGGTGCGCTCCACGCTCGAGGCCGAAGACCGCCAGCACGCCAGCCATGCCGCGCAGGAGCGCTCGGTGACGCTGGTCGCGGCCGAATCCCAGGTGCCGCCCGCTGCCGGGGCCGCCGCGCTGTCGCCGCAGTCGCAGCCCGACGCGCCGCGCGTGCGGGCGCGCGTGCCGAACCGGCCGGCCTATGTGGACATAAAAGTACAATCCATGCATCAACTACAACGAAGAATGCGGAGAACCGGGTCATGATGGAAAGCAACGGAACCCCGCCGGAGGCGGTCCTGCCGGAAGGGCAGGACGACGCGCCGGCGAGCGAGAGCGCGCCGCCGGCGCGCAAGCGCCCGCGGCCGGGCGAGCGCCGCGTCCAGATCCTGCAGACGCTGGCGGCCATGCTGGAGCATCCGCGCGGGGAAAAAATCACCACCGCCGCGCTGGCGGGGCGCCTGAGCGTGTCGGAAGCGGCGCTGTACCGCCATTTCGCCAGCAAGGCGCAGATGTTCGAAGGACTGATCGCCTTCATCGAGCAGACCGTATTCGGCCTGATCAACCAGATCACGGCCAACGAAGAGCACGGCCTGCGCCAGGTGCAGGCCATCGTGCGCATGCTGCTGTCGTTCGCCGAGAAGAACCCCGGCATGACCCGCGTGCTGACGGGCGAGGCGCTCGTGGGGGAGCACGAGCGCCTGCAGGAGCGCATCAACCAGATGGTCGACCGCATCGAGGCGTCGCTGCGCCAGTGCCTGAAGATCGCCGTGACGCAGGGCGCGTTCCCGGCCGATGCCGACGTTGCGCTGCGCGCCGCGCTGGTCATGGCCTACGTTCAGGGCCAGTGGCACCGCTATGCCAAGAGCGGCTTGCGCAAGTCGCCGGGCGAGCGCGCGGAGGCGCAGCTGCGCGTGTTGCTGGGATAGCCCCCGGCATCACCCTGGGCCAATTGCTCTATAATTGCCCGGTCGCGCCGATTTGATGACTGGCTTGCGGGCGCGCGGCAGCCGGATGGACCTGGAAAACCTGGGATCTCCGCCTGCGAATATAAATGCGGCTAAAGAAGTTGGGTCGGCGCCCCCAAGGCAGGTTCGGGAATCACGCCGGCACGCGGAACTCCGCGAATGCCCGACTTGGCTGCGACGCTTTATACGCACTGCCGGTCGGGTTTTTTTATGCCTGCTTGACGCGGGCCGATTCCATGACAGATGTCGCCTTGCCGCCTGCCGCGCTCACGCTGCCGAATGATTCCGTCGGCGTGGTCACGCCGCAGCGCATGCATTTCCAGGAGCCGCTGAAGCTGCGCAACGGCTCGTCCATCGCCGCCTACGACCTGATGGTCGAGACCTACGGAACGCTCAACGCAGACCGCTCCAATGCCGTGCTGGTCTGCCACGCGCTCAACGCGTCGCATCACGTGGCCGGCGTCTACGCTGATAATCCGCGCGATGTGGGCTGGTGGGACAACATGGTGGGGCCGGGTAAGCCGCTGGACACCAACCGCTTCTTCGTCATCGGCGTGAACAACCTGGGCTCCTGCTTCGGTTCCACGGGGCCGATGAGCACCAACCCGGCCACGGGCGAGCCCTATGGCGCGATGTTCCCGGTGGTGACGGTGGAGGACTGGGTCAACGCGCAGGCGCGCGTGGCCGATGTGTTCGGCATCGAGCAGTTCGCCGCGGTCATGGGGGGCAGCCTGGGCGGCATGCAGGCGGTGGCCTGGAGCCTGATGTATCCGCAGCGCCTGCGCCACTGCATCGTGGTCGCGTCCACGCCCAAGCTGTCGGCGCAGAACATCGCGTTCAACGAGGTGGCGCGCAGCTCGATCCTGTCGGACCCCGATTTCCACGGCGGCAACTACTACGCGCATGGCGTGAAGCCCAAGCGCGGCCTGCGCGTGGCTCGCATGATCGGCCATATCACCTACCTGTCGGACGAGGACATGGCCGAGAAATTCGGCCGCGAGCTGAAGTCCGAGGACATCCGCTTCTCGTTCGATGTCGAATTCCAGGTCGAGAGCTACCTGCGCTACCAGGGCGACAAGTTTGCCGAGTACTTCGACGCCAACACTTACCTGCTGATCACGCGCGCGCTGGACTACTTCGATCCGGCGCTGGCCTACGGCGGCGACCTGACGCGCGCCATGGCGCAGACGCAGGCGAGCTTTCTCGTGGCGAGCTTCAGCACCGACTGGCGTTTCGCGCCGAACCGCAGCCGCGAACTGGTCAAGGCGCTGCTCGACAACAAGCGCCCGGTCTCGTACGCCGAGATCGACGCGCCGCACGGCCATGACGCGTTCCTGCTCGACGACCCGCGCTACCACAACCTGATGCGCGCCTACTACGAGCGCATCGCAGAGGAGATCGGCGCATGAACGCCCTCGCCAATCCGAACATCCTGGCGCTGCGGCCCGATTTCCGCGCGATCGCCCGCTGGGTCGAGCCCAAATCCACCGTGCTCGACCTCGGCTGCGGCGACGGCAGCCTGCTGCGCGTCCTGCAGGACGAACTGGAAGTGCAGGCCTACGGCATCGAGATCCGCGACGAAGGCGTGCTGGCTTGCGCCCAGAAGGGCGTCCATGTCATCCAGCAAAACCTGGAAGGCGGCCTGGCGTTGTTCGAGGACAAGAGCTTCGACACGGTGATCCTGTCGCAGACGCTGCAGACTATCCACAACACCGCACAGGTCCTGCGCGACACGCTGCGCGTCGGGCGCGAGTGCATTGTCTCGTTCCCGAACTTCGGCTACTGGCCGCACCGCCTGTCGGTGTTCCGCGGGCGCATGCCGGTGTCGGAATCGCTGCCGTACCAGTGGTACAACACGCCGAACGTGCGCGTGCTGACCATTAGCGATTTCGAGGCGCTGGCGCCCAAGGTGGGCCTGCGCGTGCTTGACCGCGTGGTCATGCATGAGGGCATCACCGTGAACTGGGGCGAGAACTGGCGCGGCAGCCTGGCGGTGTACCGGGTCTGCTCCGCTTGACTGAGAATTTGCGGGACGGCGATTGGCGTTGACGCGAATCCTGGCTACGGTTAATGTAGGCAGGTATCGAACGACCGTGCTTTTGCTATGACCTCCGCGCCCCGGACCGTTACCGCCGCTGCCGCCGGCACGCTGCTTCACCCCTTTGACGACGCGCTCGTCCTCGAGCCAGCCGGCGAGCATCGCTTCCTGGGCCGCACCACACCGGCCTACTGGAACATGATCGGGCCGTTTGGCGGCATCACGGCCGCCACGCTGTTGCAGGCGGCCCTGCAGCATCCGGAGCGGCTGGGCGATCCGCTCGCGTTGACGGTTAACTTCGCGGGGCCGATCGCCGAAGGGCCATTCGAGATCGAGGCGCGGCCCACACGCACCAACCGTTCGACCCAGCACTGGCAGATCGAGCTGCGCCAGGGCGATGCGGTGGCCACCACGGCCACCGCGGTGTTTTCGCTGCGCCGCGAGACATGGTCGTGCGCGGAGGCGGTGCGGCCCGAGGCCCCTTCGGCGGACGAGGTGCCGGCCATGGCCGGGTTTGCGCCAGTGCGCTGGCTCAAGTCCTATGACATGCGCCCGGTCCGCGGTGCAAAGCCGACCACGGAACCCGGCACGGAACATCCGGACAGCCTGACGCAATTCTGGCTGCGCGACGAGCCAGCGCGCACGCCGGACTTCCCTGCCATGGCCGCATGGTGCGACAGCTTCTACCCGCGCATCTTCCTCAAGCGCGCGGGCTTCGTGCCGGCTGGCACGGTGTCGCTGACCACGTATTTCCATGCGGATGCGGCCACGCTGGCCGCGCTCGGCGACAGCCACGTGCTGTGCAGCGCGCGGGCCCAGGTGTTCCGCCAGGGCTTTTTCGACCAGAGCGCGCAGGTCTGGAGCGCGGGTGGCGAGTTGCTCGCCACGTCGCATCAGATCGTGTACTACAAGGAGTGACCCGACCGCAGGAAGCGGTTCAGGCGATCGCCTCGCGCGCCTGGGCTTCGTAGCGATGGACGGTGCGGCGCATGGCCCAGAGCAGCAGCACGCCGGGCAGCGCCACCAGCACCGTGCCGAGGTAGAAGGGCGCCCAGCCCCACGCCTCCACCATGTAGCCGGATGTCGGCCCGACATAGACGCGGCCAACCGAAGCCAGCGCCGACAACAGCGCGTACTGGGTGGCCGAGAACGAGCGGTTGCAGAGCGTCATCAGCAGCGCCACGAACGCTGCCGTGCCCATGCCGCCGCACAGGTTCTCGATCGCGATGGTGGTGCCCATCGACCACAGGTGCGGCGGCGTCACCGACAGGATCCAGTAGCCCAGGTTGGACACCGCCTGCAGCACGCCAAACAGCATCAGCGACCGGTACAGCCCCAGGCGCACCATCAGCGTGCCGCCGAACAGCGCGCCGACGATGGTCGCGGCCAGTCCCAGTGTCTTGTTGACGATGCCGACCTCGCCGGCGGAGAAGCCGACACCGCGGATCAGGAAGGTCGTGGACAGGCTTCCCGCAAACGCATCGCCAAGCTTGTAGAGCACGATCAGCAGCAGCAGCCACCAGGCACCGGGACGCGAGAAGAAATCGCGCAGCGGTCCCACGATCGCTTCTTCAAGCGAGCGCGGCGCGCGTGCCGGCACGTCGGGCTCCGGTGCCCACAGCAGCGTGACGATGCCAATGCCCATCAGTGCGGCCATCAGCAGGTACATCTGCGACCAGCCCATCACGCGGTCCGCCAGCCACAGCGCGAGCCCGCCCGAGACCAGCATCGCCAGCCGGTAGCCCAGCACCTTGACAGCCGCGCCCACGCCACGTTCGGGCGGCCGCAGCACGTCGGTGCTGTAGGCGTCGAACACAATGTCCTGCGACGCCGACAGGAAGGCCACCAGCGTGGCCAGTGCCGCCAGCGTCCAGAGCGCTTCGCGCGGGGGGCAGAACGCCATGGCCGCGATGCCCGCCACCAGCCCGAGCTGCGTGACCAGCAGCCAGCCCTTGCGCCGGCCCATGAGCGGCGGCGTGTAGCGGTCCATCAGCGGCGCCCACAGGAACTTGAAGATATAGGCCTGGCCCACCAGCGAGAAGAAGCCGATGGTCTTGATGTCGAGCCCTTCCACCGTCATCCAGGCCTGCAGCGTGCCGGACGTCAGCGCCAGCGGCAGCCCGGAAGCGAAGCCAAGCGCCAGCATGGCGCCGATGCGGCGGTTGCGGAAGATGTCGAGATAGTCCTGGAAAGTCATGGATGGCGTGGGCGGATGGCGCCGCGCGGCTGCGTGGACGCCGTGTATTATTGCATCACCCGTTTGCCCGCTTTGTGTCCGACTGCCACCGGCTTTCCCTATCGCCCCCAAGGAACCGAACATGTCCCGCCACCTGCCAGGTGTTTCGCGTCCTGTGCTGTCCCGCATGGCCTGCGTGCTGGCCGTGGGCGCGGCGATCACGGTGGCGCCGGCGCTGGCCCAGCAGGACGGCGTCCAGGAAGACGGCATCCGCTTGCAGCGCGGCGGCTCGGCGGTACGAAACATCGTGCCGGTCGAGGTCATCGAGCAACAGGCCGTGCAGGAGTACGAGCAGATCAAGCAGGAGGCGATCGCCAAGCGTGCGCTGGCCGGCGACAGCAATCCGCAGTTGCAGCGCCTGCGTGCCATCGGCAAGCGGCTGCTGCCGGAAACCGTGCGCTGGAACGAGCGCGCGCGCCAGTGGCAGTGGGAAATCAACCTGATCGGCTCGAAGCAGGTCAATGCCTTCTGCATGCCGGGCGGCAAGATCGCCTTCTACACCGGCCTGCTCGACCAGCTCAAGCTGACCGACGACGAGATCGCCATGGCCATGGGCCACGAGATCGCGCACGCGCTGCGGGAACATGCGCGCGAGCGCGCCGCCAAGTCGGAGATCACAAACCTTGGCGCCAATGTCGTTTCGCAGCTGTTCGGTTTCGGCAATCTCGGCAATATGGCGCTGGGGACCGGCGCGCACCTGCTGACGCTGCGCTTCTCGCGCGCGGACGAAAGCGAGGCCGACCTGATCGGCATGGACATCGCCGCGCGCGCCGCCTATGACCCGCGCGCGGCCGTGACGCTCTGGCAGAAGATGGCCAAGGTCACGCAGTCGGGTTCCGAGTTCCTGTCTACGCATCCGTCGGGGCGCAGCCGTATTGCCGACCTTGAGAAGCACATGCCGGAGGTGCTGCCGCTGTATGCGCGCGCCATCCACACCACAGTGGATCGCCTGCCGCCGTATCGCGCCAATATGGCCGACCTCGGCGATGCGCCGGTCGATTCCGGCGATGACGATCGCCAGCGGCCGCTGAAACGCTGATCGCCCCCGCGCGAAACAAAAAAGCCGGCAATGCCGGCTTTTTGCTTGAGCGTGAGAGCGGTCAGCCTTGCAGGCCGGTCGCCTCGTCGGCGCCCACATGCACATTCATGCATTGCACTGCTGCGCCAGCCGCACCCTTGCCCAGGTTGTCCAGGCGCGCGACCAGGTTCAGGCGCTCGGGCGTGCCGAACACGAACAGGTCGACCCGGTTGGTGTCGTTGTTGGCCTGCACGTCGAAGAATCCGTCGTCGAGGTTGTCGGCGCCGTTGTAAGGCATGACGCGCACGAACTGCTCGCCTTCATAGTGCTTGCGGTAGATGTCGACGATCTGCTCCGGGCTCACCTTGCGCGCCAGGCGATCCGCGAACACCGGCACCGTTACCGCCAGGCCCTTCAGGAAGTTGCCGACGATCGGGTTGAAGATCGGGTCCGACGCCAGGCCGCCCTGCACGCGCATCTCGGGCAGGTGCTTGTGCTGCAGACCCAGCGCGTAGGGGCGCGGGCTGTGCAGCTTCGGGTTACCGCCGGCTTCGAAGTCGGCAATCATCTTCTTGCCGCCGCCGCTGTAGCCGGTCAGCGAAAACGCCGAGACCGGATAGTCGCGCGGCAGCACGCCGGCATCCACCAGCGGGCGCACCGCCAGCACGAAGGCGCTGGCGTGGCACCCCGGCACCGCGATGCGCTTGCTGGCGCGGATCTTCTCGCGCTGGCCACGCACCAGTTCAGGCAGGCCGTAGGCCCAGTTGTCGTCGGTACGGAACGCCGTGCTGGCGTCGATCACGCAGGTATTCGGGTTGGCCACCAGCGACACAGCCTCGCGCGATGCCACGTCCGGCAGGCACAGGAAGGCGACATCCGCGGCGTTCAGGAAGCGTGCTCGCTCAGCCGGATCCTTGCGCTTGTCTTCTGCAATGCGCAGCAGCTCCACATCGGAACGACCGGAAAGATAGTCAAGCAACCGGAGACCGGTCGTGCCTTCCTGACCATCGACGAACACTTTGAAAACCATGGCGGACTCGCTCTTTGAAATGCGGGGAATGCGAAACATCTCCTGCCGGGCGCAGGGGCGAACCTGCATTGTAGCGGGCTTGGGGGCCGGTCGCAGGGGTTTGTACCGATTGGATTATTGCGGTCTGGCGTGGTTCGAGGCTTGCGGGATTTAACCTAGTAGGTTAATTTGCATGGAGAAGGGCACGGCGCATTACAAGCTGCGGCATGTGAAGGACATGCTGGCGGCAGGTCAGATGAAAATGACCTACGTCGCGTACGCCGGAGCGGCGCGAATGAAACTGGATTGGCACGGGGTGCTCGACATCCTGCTGCGCCTTGAGCCGGCGGATTTCCATAAAAGTATGACTACTTATGAGGATCATCGGGTGTGGCAGGACGTCTACCCACCCGTCACGCGATATGGTGGCCTTTACGTAAAGCTGACAATGACGGATAAGGTGCTCGTGGTGTCGTTCAAGCCTCGATAAACCAACGATCCGGGCGACTAAGGAGTTGCGGATGAGGTGTCCTGCTTGTGGTGGTGCGGCACTGGTGAAAGGTGTGCGTGACATGCCTTATACGTATCGCGGAGAAACCACCGTAATCTGCGATGTGCAGGGGGAGTGGTGTCACAAATGCGGCGACGGTGTACTGGACATCAACGACGGCGATAGAGTTAGCGAGTCGATGCTGGCCTTCAATAAACAGGTCAATGCGTCACTCGTGGATCCCACATATATCACCGCCGTCCGCAAGAAACTTTGCCTTGACCAGCGGGAAGCCGCAGACATTTTCGGCGGTGGCGTCAACGCGTTCTCCCGCTACGAAACGGGCAAGACTAAACCACCGCTGGCCCTGATCCAGCTCCTCAAGCTACTGGACCGCCACCCAGAGCTCCTTGCAGAAGTCCGGGCGGCGTAAAGCCCCCTCTCAGAGCGGGTAGTCGTAATCGATCGACAGCGGCGCGTGGTCGCTGAACTTCTCGTCCTTGTAGATCGAGCACACGTGCGCCGTGGTGGCGATCTTCGGCGTGGCCAGGTGGTAATCAATACGCCACCCGACGTTCTTGGCGTAGGCCTGGCCGCGGTTGCTCCACCAGGTGTACTGCTCGGGCCGCGAATCGAGTTGGCGGAACACGTCCACATAGCCGTGGGTATCGAACAGGGCGCCAATCCAGGCGCGCTCTTCCGGCAGGAATCCAGAGTTCTTCAGGTTGCCCTTCCAGTTCTTGATATCGATTTCCTTGTGCGCGATGTTCACATCGCCGCACAGCACGATTTCCCGCCCGCTGGCCTTCAGTTGCAACAAGTGCGGAAGGAAGGCCTCCATGAAGCGGAACTTTGCCTGCTGGCGCTCCTCCGAACTCGAGCCCGAGGGCACATAGACGGAGATCACGGCGAGGTTCGGATACTGCACTTCCACGTAACGGCCTTCGCCGTCGAATTCCGGATTGCCGAAACCGGTGATTACGCGCTCGGGCTTGTGCCGTGTGTAGAGGCCGACACCGCTGTAGCCTTTCTTCTCGGCGTAGTGGAAATAGCCGTGGTAGCCATGTGGCGCCAGGAACGCTTCAGTCATGTCGGCGGCCTGCGCCTTGAGCTCCTGTACACAGACCATGTCCGCGTCCTGCTTGCCCATCCACTCGAAAAAGCCCTTTTTGGACGCGGAGCGGATGCCGTTGAGGTTGGCGCTGATAATCCGTAACATGCGGGAAATTTTTGAATTCAGAGAGAAAAGATGACGCAGCAGACGACGCCTTCCACCGCGCAGCAGGCCGGCCAGCCGGACCTCAGCCAGACCTTCATCCGCTTCGCGCTGGACGCCGGCGTGCTGTCCTTTGGCGAGTTCGTCACCAAGGCGGGCCGCAAGTCGCCGTACTTCTTCAATGCCGGCTTGTTCAACCAGGGCGCCATGCTGGGCCAGGTGGCGCAATTCTATGCGAAAACCCTGCTGGCCTCGGGCGTGCAGTTCGACGTGCTGTTCGGGCCGGCCTACAAGGGCATCACGCTGGCTTCGGCTACCGCGGTGGCGCTGGCGGGCATGGGCCGCGATGTCGGCTTTGCCTACAACCGCAAGGAAGCCAAGGACCATGGCGAAGGCGGCACTCTGGTGGGCGCGAAGCTTCAGGGCAAGGTCGTCATCATCGATGACGTGATCTCCGCGGGCACCTCGGTGCGCGAATCGATGCAGCTAATCCGCGCCGCGGGCGCCGAGCCTGCCGCGGTGCTGATCGCGCTGGACCGCATGGAGAAGAGCGGCACCGCCGAACAGATCGGCACGCATTCGGCCGTGCAGGACGTGCAGCGCGAATACGGCGTGCCCGTGATCGCGATTGCCAGCCTGAAGGACCTGCTGGCCTACCTGGATGCCTCCAACAATCCGTCGCTGTCGGCTTCGCGCGAGGCGGTGGCTGCTTACCGTCAGCGCTACGGCGTCTGACCGGAATCCCGGCGCATCGCCACCCCGGAACGGTCCCGGGCGGGCGGCGCCGTGGCAGGACTCTTCACTTGGCAAGGAGCATGGTGTGGCGGGCAAAGAGCGGCAGGAAACGCAGGAAGCTGGAGCACGAGCAAAGCCCGCGCGCAAGCGCAAGGCGCAGGTAGATCCGTGCGGGCCCGCGGAGGACTTGCCCAAGGGCCCCGAGCCGGGGCGCCCACCCCATGAGGCCTACGCCGTGCGCGCGCTGGTGCTGCAAGGCGGCGGCGCGCTGGGCGCCTACCAGGCTGGCGTCTACCAGGGCCTGACTGAAGGCGGCGTCTACCCGAACTGGGTCGCTGGCATCTCCATCGGCGCGCTGAATGCGGCGATCATCGCCGGCAATCCGCCCGAGCGGCGCGTGGAGCAGTTGCGCGCGTTCTGGGAATACATCTGCGCGCAGCCGTGGCTCCCCAGCCTTGCGCATTCGAACATGTTCGAGAATGCGGAGTCCTGGCCCGAACCGCTGCGCGTCTGGTTCGACGGGCTGCATGCCGCGCGCGCGATGTTCGAAGGCCAGCGCGGCTTCTTCATGCCGCGCAACTGGCTGGAACTGATCACACGCTATACCGACCCGACGCGCGCCAGCTACTACGACACCACGCCGCTCAAGGCCACGCTCGAGCGCTTTGCCGACTTCGACCTGATCAACCGGCCCAAGGAGATGCGGGTGTCGGTGGGCGCGGTCAATGTCCGGACCGGCAACTTCGCCTATTTCGACAATACGCGTGACACGCTGCTACCCGAGCATTTCATGGCCTCCGGCGCGCTGCCGCCCGGTTTCCCGGCGGTGGAAATCGAGGGCGAGTACTACTGGGACGGCGGGCTGGTCTCCAACACGCCGCTGGCCGAAGTCCTCACCGCCCAGCCGCGCCGCGATGCGCTGATCTTCCAGGTCGATCTCTGGAGCGCGCGCGGCAAGCTGCCGCACGACCTCAGCGAAGTGGCCGAGCGGCAGAAGGACATCCAGTATTCCAGCCGTACGCGCACGATCACCGACTACATGCGCGAGCAGCAGAATTTCCGGCGCATGCTCAGCGAAGTGATGGCCCTGGTGCCGCCGTCCAAGCGCGACAGTGACTGGTATCGCCGCGCGGCCGAGCATGCGTGCGATGCGCGCCGCAACGTGATCCAGCTGATCTATCGCGACAAGTCATTCGAGAACAGCGCCAAGGACTACCAGTTCGGCTTGCTCGCGATGCAGGAGCACTGGTCCAGCGGGCTCGACGATATCCGCGACACGCTGCGCCATCCAAAATGGCTGGCGATGCCCAGCCGGGAGCACCCGTTCGTGACCCACGACGTCCATCGCGGCAACGGCGACCACGAGTGACGCGGCAGCGGTGCCGCTGCTGCGCTCGCGCTACTCGATCTTGATCTTGTCCAGGTCGGGCTGCGGCGGCGGATAATCCGGCTTGAGCTGGCGGAACACCTCGGACAGGATTTCGGCCACCATCAGGTTGCGGTGGGTCTTGGAGTCCGCCGGCACGACGTACCACGGGCATTCCGGCGTGCTGGTGGCGGCAATGGCCGACTCGTAGGCGCTCATGTAAGCCTTCCAGTGCTTGCGCTCGGCCAGGTCGGTCGGATCGAATTTCCACTGCTTCTGCGGATCGGCCAGGCGCGCTTCCAGGCGCGACTTCTGCTCATCCTTCGAGATGTGCAGGAAGCATTTGACGATGGTGGTACCGGTCTCGGTCAGCAGCGTCTCGAACGCGCGGATCTGCCGGTAGCGCCGCTCGCATTCCTCGTCATCGATCCAGCCATGCACGCGCGTGATCAGCACGTCTTCGTAGTGGCTGCGGTTGAACAGTACGATCTCGCCGGATTTGGGTACTTGCAGGTGAACGCGCCATAGATAGTCGCGCGCAAGCTCTTCCGGGGTCGGCGCCTTGAAACTGACCACGCGGATGCCAAGCGGATCGAAGCTGCGGAACACCGAACGCACGGTGCCGTCCTTGCCACTAGTGTCCATCCCTTGCAACACGACCAGGACCTTGCGCCGGTGCTCGGCGTAGAAGATGTCCTGTTCGAGATCCAGTTCGCCGCTGATTTGTGCGATGCGTGCCTGGTCTTCCTGCTTGTCGCCGATTGAAAACGGCTTGCTTCCCGGGTCGAAGCTGGCAAGGCTGAGGCGCTTGCCCGAGGTGATGCGGTAGTCGTCCAGCGGCATATAGGGCTCCATCGTCTCGTTCGGAAGCCCCCCGCAGTCACGCAGCGATGAAGCGAAGCGGGGCGCACAGGCCCCTATGGTTACGCCGGCAGGGCGGACAGGTCAATGGTGCCTTCGAATACCGTGGTGGCGGGTCCGGTCATGCGCACGGGCGTGGCGGCGCCGTCCCAGGCAATGCTCAGGTCGCCGCCGTGCGTGTGAACCTTGACCGGCGAATCCAGCAGCCCGCGGCGGATGCCGGCGACGACCGCCGCGCAGGCGCCGGTGCCGCATGCGAGGGTTTCGCCGGCGCCGCGTTCGTACACGCGCAGGCGGGCGGTGTGGCGGTCGACCACTTCCAGGAAGCCGGCATTTACGCGGTTCGGGAAGGTGGGGTGGTTTTCCACGATCGGGCCATCCTGGAGTACCGGGAAGTCCTCGACATGGTCGACCACCTGCACGGCGTGCGGATTGCCCATCGACACGGCCGAAATCCAGGCCGTGCGGCCGTTGACCTCGAGTCCGTAGAGCGTGTCTTCGCCTTGCGCGCGCGTGGGCAGGCCTTCGGCGCGGAACGGCACGCGGGCCGGTTCCAGTTCGGGCGCACCCATGTCCACCGTGACCTGGCCGTCATCCTGCAGCGTCAGCGTGATGATGCCGTTCATGACCTCGACACGCACCGAGCGCTTGTCGGTCATGCCCTTGTCGGTCACGAAGCGCACGAAGCAGCGCGCGCCGTTGCCGCAGTGCTCCACTTCGCTGCCGTCGGCATTGAAGATGCGGTAACGGAAGTCAGCATCGTCGCGCGTGGGCTTTTCGACGACCAGCATCTGGTCGGCGCCCACGCCGAAATGCCGGCTGGCGAGCGCGCGCCACTGCCCGGTAGTCAGGTCGAGTTGCTGGTGGATGCCGTCGAACACGACGAAGTCGTTGCCGGCACCGTGCATCTTGGTGAACTGGAGTTTCATGGTGCGAATTGTAGCCGTGCATGGCCGGGCCTGCCGGCCGCGGTCAGTAGATCGACGGTTCGCCGGGCGGGCGATTCTTGAAGCGCTTGTGCACCCAGTAGTACTCGGCAACGCGGGGTCGGATGCAGTCCTCGAAGAAGGCGTTCATGCGGCGCGTGTCCTCGGCCACGCTGTCGCCGGGATAGTTTTCCCAGGCAGGCAGGATGCGCAGCACGTAGCCCTGGTAATCGGGCAGCATCTCCGTGTAGATGGGCACCACCTTGGCCCCGGTCATGCGGGCAAGGCGCGACACGGAAGTCAGCGTCAGCGCCTGCACGCCGAAGAACTCGACGTATTCCGAATCGCGTTCGCCGAAGTCCATGTCTGCAATTAGTTGCAGCGCCTCGCCTTTTTTCAGGCAGCGCAGGATGTCGCGCGCGCTGTCGCCGCGCGAGATCATCTTCGCGCCGAAGCGGCCGCGCGCATGCTTGAGGAAGCCGTCGAACAGCGTGTTTTTCTGCGTGGTGTAGAGCGACGCGCCCGAGCGGCCCACGTTGTCGCGCAGGTGGATGGTCAGGCGGATAGCCCCGGCCTCCACGCCAGACAGGTGCAGCGTGACGAGGATATGGGGCGTGCCGTCCATGGCCACGAGATCGGCCTGGTCGTCGATCTGCACCCAGCGGCGCATCTGCGCTTCACTGCCAGTCCAGAAAATGCCGCGCTCGGCAAAGCTGCGGAACACGGTGCGGAACGACTCGCGCGACAACGCGTCGATCTCGGCCTCGCCTTTGTCGGGAAAAGCGGCGCGCAGGTTGGCCTGCACGATGCGGCGCCGGCTGCTGGGGACGAGGTAAAGCACGCTGCCCAGCCCTTCGCCAAAACGGGCAACCAGTGGATAAGGCAACTTGCCCAGCACGGTCAGCAGACCGATGCCAAGCCACGTAAAGATACGGCTCATGAGTGCGAGGATTCGGTGGCCGGCAGTGCGTGGGGCGGACGCTCCATGCCGGACGGGGTCTTGTAGCGGTTGTAGCTCCAGAGGTACTGCGTGGGCGCAATCGCCACGAGTTCCTCGATGGTGCGGTTGATGACGGCGGCGGCTTCAGCCGGATCTTCGGGCAACATGCCGCCATCGTTGATGATGCGAAGATGGCCGCGATAGCCGGCACCGCGCGGCAGGCGTTCGCCGAAGATGGCGGCCACCGGGGCGCGCGTCAGTTGCTGCAGGCGATGGACCAGTGCCATGGTGTAGGCGGGTTTGCCGAAAAACGGTGCCCAGTGGCCCTCGCCGCCGCTTGGCACCTGATCCGGCAGGATGCCGACGGCCTGCCCGCGCTTGAGCGCCTTGACCAGCATGCGCACGCCGCGCGGCGTGGCGGGCGCCATCGCCAGGTTTGGCCGGGTGCGCATGCGCTCGATCCAGTCGCGCAGCCAGACCTGGTGAGGCGGCTTGAACAATGCCGTTACCGGGCGCAACAAGGCGTGCGATTGCGGCAGAACTTCGAAGCAGCCAAGGTGAGGCGTGAGGATAATGAGGCCGTGGCCGCGTGCCTGCAGCGTTTCCAGTGCCGGCCAGAGGTAATCGTCGAAGCCATACAGCTTGGCGCCAATGGTCTTGCGGCTCCAGAAGTAGGGCATTTCCAGGGCCATGCACCCGGCCGAGCGCGCCGCGTCGTCGATCATCGATTCCGTTGCGTCCGGGTAGGCAAGCAGGAAATTCTCCCGCAGCCGACTTCCGTAGCGGCCTGGCAGGCGGGCGGCCAGCAGTCCGAGCGCACCGCCGACCGCCTGGAGCAGGCGCAGCGGAAGGCGGGAAATCAGCCAGAACAGGAAAGTCATCGAACGTGGCGGTGGGTGCTCCCGGCGGGAGCCGATCTGCGAAGCAGCCAAAAATTCATGCAGGGCTCAGGATCCGGGCGACTCCTGCCGCTAACCATGGATTGCACCGGCGCATGCCGGCGTCCGGTGGCCCCGGAGCCACTGCCTGCATTGTGCCGGCAGGCGCGTATAATAGCGTGTATCGCCGAGTTAACTGACAACTTGCGGGGCGATACCGCTCTAACCGGGCGGCCTGAAAATACCGCTAAAGCGTCGCCGCCATGATCCGACAGGCAGGCACGCAATAGCCAACCTGGAGAACAAGTTCGTGGCAAACGACTTCCTTTTCACTTCGGAGTCCGTCTCCGAAGGCCATCCCGACAAGGTCGCAGACCAGATTTCCGACGCGGTCCTGGACGCCATCCTGGCGCAGGACAAGTACGCGCGCGTGGCTGCCGAGACGCTCTGCAACACCGGGCTGGTCGTGCTGGCCGGGGAAATCACCACCACGGCCAACGTCGACTACATCCAGGTCGCACGCGACACCATCAAGCGCATCGGTTACGACAACACCGAGTACGGCATCGACTACAAGGGCTGCGCGGTGCTGGTCGCCTATGACAAGCAATCGCCCGATATCGCCCAAGGCGTGGACCGCGCCTCCGACGACTACCTGAACCAGGGTGCCGGCGACCAGGGCCTGATGTTCGGCTACGCCTGCGACGAGACCCCGGAACTGATGCCGTTCCCGATCTATTACTCGCACCGCCTGGTCGAACGCCAGTCGCAGCTGCGCCGCGACGGCCGCCTGCCCTGGCTGCGTCCCGACGCCAAGTCGCAGGTCACGGTGCGCTATGTCGATGGCCGTCCGCACAGCGTCGACACCGTAGTCTTGTCGACCCAGCATGCCCCGGACATCACCCAGGCCCAGATCCACGAAGCCGTGATCGAAGAGATCATCAAGCCGGTGCTGCCGCCCGAGATGCTCAAGAACACCAAGTACCTGGTGAACCCGACCGGGCGCTTCGTGATTGGCGGCCCGCAGGGCGATTGCGGCCTGACCGGCCGCAAGATCATCGTCGACACGTACGGCGGCGCCTCGCCGCACGGCGGCGGCGCGTTCTCGGGCAAGGATCCGTCGAAGGTCGACCGCTCGGCCGCCTACGCCGCCCGCTACGTGGCCAAGAACGTGGTCGCCGCCGGCCTGGCGCGCCAGTGCCAGGTGCAGGTGAGCTACGCCATCGGCGTAGCGCGCCCGATCAACGTGACCATCTACACCGAAGGCACCGGCAAGATTCCTGACGACAAGATCGCCGAACTGGTGCAGGAGCATTTCGACCTGCGCCCGAAGGGCATCGTGCAGATGCTGGACCTGCTGCGCCCGATCTACGAGAAGACTGCGGCTTACGGCCATTTTGGTCGCGAAGAGCCGGAATTCTCGTGGGAAGCGACCGACAAGGCAGCGGTGCTGCGCGCGGCAGCCGGCCTGTAAGCAAAGTCGCTGGACCGAGGTAAAAACCCCGCTGGCTGCCGCTCAGCGGGGTTTTTTATTGGGTGAGTTGCCGGCGCATGGTTGTGATCAAGTCATCACGCAAAAATGACGCGGTAAAATCGGCCCATCCGGCAAACCGAGAAAGCCCATGCCATCCGCTACCTCTTCCGAAAAACTCGACCTGATCCGTCCGCAGCCATACACCGATTGGTCGCCCGCGGTGGATGCCGCGACGCAGGCGGACTTGCGCCGGCAACTCGAGCAAGGCGCGGTGCTGTATTTCCCCGACCTGCACTTCCGCTTCGAGCCGGGCGAGGAACGCTTTCTCGACAGCCGCTATTCGGATGGCAAGTCCAAGAACATCAACCTGCGCGCCACCGACACCGCCGTGCGCGGGGCACAAGGCACCGAGCAGGACCTCGCCGACCTGTACCGCCTGATCCACCGCTATGCCGAATTCAGCGAAAAGCTGGTGCTCTCGCTGTTCCCGGAGTACGGCCCGCACATGACGCGCGCGGGCACGTCGCTGCGCCCGAGCCAGATTGCCGGCCGCGCCGTCAGCTGGCGCAAGGACGACACGCGCTTGCACGTCGATTCCTTCCCGTCGAATCCGCTGCTCGGGAAGCGCCTGCTGCGCGTGTTCCACAACATCGATCCGGAAGCGCCGCGCGTGTGGCGCGTGGGCGAGCCGTTTGCCGATTTTGCGCAGCGCTTTGTGCCGAAGACCCACGGCATGTGGCCCGGGCAGGCGGCGCTGATGAAGCTGCTGCACATCACCAAGCGCACGCGTTCGGAATATGACCATCGCATGCTGCAACTGCACGATCTGGCCAAGGCGGATCTGGACTATCAGGCCAGCGTGCCGCAGCAGGAATTCCACTTTCCGCCCGGATCGACCTGGATCGTCTTCAGCGACCAGTTGCTGCATGCAGCCATGCGTGGCCGCGCGATGATGGAGCAGACCATCTACCTGGATCCGAAGGCCATCTCGGACCATACCCACTCGCCGGAAGCCGTGCTGTCGCGCATGCTGAGCCGGCCGATGCTGGTTTCCTGACCGTCCCGCGCGCCCTGCGACGTCGCAAGGCGCGTGGCCACCGGCCTTCACTTCACGCTGCGCCAGCGCCTACACTGGTCTTCAGGCTTGCCATCCTCCGGAGCGGGCAGAGGGCGCACGCCCCGCCGCAATCTCCGGGGTCGCGGGGAGACAGATGGAAACCACGTATGACTATGTCGTTGTCGGCGCGGGTTCGGCCGGATGCGCCCTGGCCGGGCGGCTGGCCGACAGCGGCAGCGACAGTATCGCGCTGATCGAAGCGGGCCATCACGACCACCATGTGCTGGTGCGCACACCCGCGGGCGCCGCGGCGATGCTGCCGCGCGCCGGCGCGCGCAACTACGCCTACGAGACGGTGCCCCAGCCGGGCCTGAACGGCAGGCGCGGCTTCCAGCCGCGGGGACGCGGGCTGGGCGGCAGTTCGTCGATCAACGCCATGATCTACACGCGCGGCCGTCCGGCCGATTACGACGCCTGGGCCGCCTCCGGCTGCGACGGCTGGTCCTGGGACGACGTGCTGCCGTATTTCCGCCGCGCCGAGTGCAATGCGCGCGTGGCGGGCAGCGACGACGATCCGCTGCATGGCGGCACGGGCCCGCTCCATGTGTCGGACCTGCGCACGCCCAATCCATTCGGGCAGCATTTCATTGACGCCGCGCAGCAGGCCGGCTATGTGCGCAACGACGACTTCAACGGCGAGGAGCAGGAAGGTGTCGGCTGGTACCAGGTCACGCAGCATGAGGGCGAGCGCTGGAACGCAGCGCGTGCCTACCTGCATGGCGGCAACGCACGCGACAAGGCCTGTAACGGCGGACGTGCCGGCCTGCACGTGCTCACCGGCATGCAGGTGCTGCGCATTGTGTTCGAGGGCAGGCATGCGGTGGGCGTACTGGCTGTGCGCAATGGCCGCCAGCACCTGCTGCGCGCGCGCAGCGACGTGATCCTGTCGGCCGGCACCTTCGGCTCGCCACAGCTGCTGATGGCCTCCGGCGTCGGGCCCGCCGCTCACCTGCGCGAGCATGGGATACCGGTGGTACATGACCTGCCGGGCGTGGGCGGCAACCTGCAGGACCACCTCGACATCATCCTGCACAAGCGCGTCGCCGCGCCGGAGCTGTTCGGCCTGTCGCTGGGCGGCGCCATGCACATGCTGTCCGAGATGCTGCGTTACCGGCGCGAACGCGCCGGCATGATGAGTTCGAACTTTGCCGAGGCGGGCGGCTTCCTGCGCAGCCGTGCCGAGCTGGCCGAGCCCGACCTGCAGCTCCATTTCGTGGTGGGCATGGCCGACGACCATATGCGCACGATCCGCTTTGGCCACGGCTATTCCTGCCATGTGTGCGTGCTGCGCCCGCGCAGCCGCGGCGAAGTGCGGCTTGCTTCGTCCGACATGCGGCGCGCGCCGCGCATCGACCCCGGCTATCTTTCCGATCCGCGCGACCTCGACGACATGGTGGCCGGCGTGAAAATCGTGCGGCAGATCTTTGCCCAGCCGCAGCTTGCGTGCTTTGGCGGCCGCGAACTGTATTCCGCGCATCTGCAGGCGGACGGCAGCGATGACGCGGCGGTGCGCGAGATGATCCGCGAACGCGCCGACACCATCTACCACCCGGTGGGCACGTGCCGCATGGGCATGGATGCGCTGGCGGTGGTCGATCCGCAACTGCGCGTGCGTGGGGTCGAGGGACTGCGCGTGGTCGACGCCTCGATCATGCCGTCGCTGGTCGGCGGCAACACCAACGCGCCCGCGATCATGATCGGCGAGCGCGCGCATGACCTGATCCGCTACGCGCCGCGCGTGCTGCTGCGGATCCGAGAGCCCATGGAAGCCTGAGGCGCGGTACCGGCTTCAGGCGCTCCAGCCGCGCTCGAACACCCGCTTCAGGGTTTCGGCTTCCAGGTCGAGCGTGCCGAACACGCGCCCATGCTGCCGGCCCAGCCGGCTCGCGACAAAGGCTTCGGCGTTTTCGGCGTCGGCATGTTCGAGCATCAAGGCGGCCTGTGCGGTCAGCACCAGTCCCTGTGCAAAGCGGCGGGCATTCGCTTCCAGTTGTTCCGCCGGCTGGCGTAGCATGGCCTGGAGCGAACCCAGCTCCGCGCGCACGGCCGGGTGGGACGTGGCGCGGCGCGACAGGTCCTGCAGCAGCAGCGCCGCGTCATCGGGCGTGCGCTGGATCGCGCGCAGCACGTCCAGGCACATGATGTTGCCCGAGCCTTCCCAGATCGAATTCACCGGCGCTTCGCGATAGAGGCGCGCCATCGGGCCGTCCTCGACATAGCCGTTGCCGCCCCAGACTTCCATGGCTTCGCCCGTGGCCTCGATCGCGCGCTTGCAGATCCAGAACTTGGCTGCGGGCGTCACCACGCGTTTCCACGCGGCGGCAAGCGGGTCGCTGTCGGCGTGCTCGAAGGCATGGGCCAGTTCCATCATCAGGAGCGTGGCGGCCTCGCTTTCGAGCGCCAGGTCGGCCAGCACGTTGCGCATCAGCGGCTGGTCGGCCAGCAGGCGGCCGAAGGCGCTGCGGTGGCGCGTGTGGTGCAGGGCCTGGACATAGGCGGCGCGCAGGATCGCGGCGCTGCCGATCACGCAGTCGAGCCGCGTGCTGGTCGCCATCTCGATGATGGTCGGGATGCCGCGCCCTTCCTCGCCGATCAGGATGCCGGTGGCCTCGCGGAACTCGACTTCGCTGCTGCTGTTGGAGCGGTTGCCGAGCTTGTCCTTCAGGCGCTGGATCAGGATCGGGTTCTTGCTGCCGTCGTCGCGAAAGCGCGGCACGAAGAAGCAGGACAGCGGCCCGTCTTCGGCGCCCATGCGCGCGACCACAAGGTGCGCATCGCACATCGGCGCCGAGAAGAACCACTTGTGGCCGGTCAGGAGGTATTCGGCGCCACGGCCTTCGCCGCGCACGGGGCGGGCCACGGTGGAATTGGCGCGCACGTCGGAGCCGCCCTGCTTTTCGGTCATGCCCATGCCGATCATGATCGCGGTCTTGTCGCGCCAGGGCAGGTCGCGCGCATCATGGTCCTTCGCATACAGGCGCGGTTCGAGCTCGGCGAACAGCGCGGTTTCCTTGCGCAACACGGGAATGCTTGCGAACGTCATCGTGGTCGGGCACAGCGATCCTGACTCGACCTGGGCCTGCAGGAAATAGCCCGCCGTGCGCGCTATCCATGCGCCCTCGCGCGGTTCGGCAAACGGCAGCGCCTGCAGTTGCTGGGTGCGCAGCAGCGACAGCAGCGCATGCCAGCTCGGGTGGAAAGTGACCTGGTCGATGCGCTCGCCGGTGCGGCTGTGCGTATGCAGTTCGGGCGCGTACCGGTTGGCGTCGGCGGCCCAGCCCTGCACCTCGGGCTCGCCCAGGCGTGCGCCATAGCCGGCCAGCGCTGCGGCATGCCAGCCGCCGCCAAGGCGCTCCAGCGCGTCGCTGACGATTGGATCGCAGCCAAAGAGGTTGTAGTGCGCGAGATCCGGCACCTGGTTGAAGACGCGATGCGTGGCGGCGTCGGTCATGATGTCTCCTGGGTCAGCTGGCCATTTGATTGCATGGTAGGGCACGTAGCCGCCACAAGAGTGCGCCGTTGTGCCCCTGTTGTCGATTCTTGCGGCGCAACATCGGCAATTCGATACTCCTGCGCACAGCTGTGGCACCACGAATGAGTGGGAACTGGCACTGGCGCCGGCCGGGGGCTTGTGCTTAAATTCACCCCGTTGGATGAAACAGGGGTGCCGTACGGATGGGCCGTGCGAGCTGAGAGAGTCCCTTCGAACCCGATCCGGTTAATGCCGGCGTGGGAAGTTTCTAGCAAGACCAAACGCTCTTGTCCCTCCGGGACTCGCCTCCAGGCCTCAGGCCCCGGCGGCGCTCACAGGGCTCCTGGTTTCGTCCACCCCGCAAGAGAGAGGACGACACCCATGGCCCGTACTGCCCCCGCTGCTTCCTTCGAATCGCTCGAAAGCGATCTCGACCAGAAATTCGCCTACCCGGCTTCCAGCAAGACCTACCTGACCGGCAGCCGCCCGGATATCCGCGTGCCGCTGCGTACCATCCTGCAAACGTCCACGCGGACCGAGAAGGGCGATATGCCCAACCCGCCGATCCCCGTCTACGACACGTCGGGCCCCTACAGCGACCCGGACGTGCATATCGACCTGAAGGCCGGCCTGCCGGCGCTGCGCGCGAAGTGGATCGACGAGCGCGGCGACACTGAAATTCTCAAGGGTCTTTCGTCGGAATACGGCCGCGACCGCGCCAACGACCCCGCCACCGCGCACCTGCGCTTTGCCCAGCTGACCAACCCGCGCCGCGCCAAGGCCGGCGCCAATGTGTCGCAGATGCACTATGCGCGCAAGGGCATCATCACGCCGGAAATGGAATACGTGGCGCTGCGCGAGTCGCTGAACCTGCAGGCGCTGTATGACAAGCCGGAATACAAGGCCCTGCTGCGCCAGCACCCGGGCAACGCGCTGGGCGCGGGACTGCCGCTGCGTCCGGAAGACATCACGCCGGAATTCGTGCGCAACGAAATCGCCACGGGCCGCGCGATCATTCCCGCCAACATCAACCACACCGAGCTGGAGCCGATGGCGATCGGGCGCAATTTCCGCGTCAAGATCAACGGCAACCTGGGCAACTCCGCGGTGACCTCGTCGCTGGCCGAGGAAGTGGAAAAGATGGTGTGGTCGATCCGCTGGGGCGCCGACACCATCATGGACCTGTCGACCGGCAAGCACATCCACGAAACGCGTGAATGGATCCTGCGCAACTCGCCGGTGCCCATCGGCACGGTGCCGATCTACCAGGCGCTGGACAAGACCGGTGGCATCGCAGAGGACCTGACCTGGGAGATGTTCCGCGACACGCTGATCGAGCAGGCCGAGCAGGGCGTGGACTACTTCACGATCCACGCCGGCGTGCTGCTGCGCTACGTGCCGCTGACGGCGGACCGCGTGACGGGCATCGTCTCGCGCGGTGGCTCGATCATGGCCAAGTGGTGCCTGGCGCATCACAAGGAAAACTTCCTGTACACGCACTTCGACGAGATCTGCGAAATCATGAAGGCCTACGACGTGTCGTTCAGCCTCGGCGACGGCCTGCGTCCGGGCTGCATCGCGGACTCGAACGACGACGCGCAGTTCGGCGAGTTGCGCACGCTCGGCGAGCTGACCGCCAAGGCATGGAAGCACGACGTGCAGGTCATGATCGAAGGCCCGGGCCACGTGCCGCTGCAGCGCATCCAGGCCAATATGGATGAAGAGCTGAAGCACTGCTATGAAGCGCCGTTCTACACGCTCGGACCGCTCGTGACCGACATTGCCCCGGGCTACGACCACATCACCAGCGGTATCGGCGCGGCCAATATCGGCTGGATGGGCACCGCCATGCTGTGCTACGTGACGCCGAAGGAGCACCTCGGCTTGCCGGACAAGGAAGACGTGCGCGAGGGCATCATCACCTACAAGATCGCCGCCCACGCCGCCGACCTCGCCAAGGGCTGGCCCGGCGCGCAGCTGCGCGACAACGCGCTGTCCAAGGCGCGTTTCGAGTTCCGCTGGGAAGACCAGTTCAACCTCGGCCTCGATCCGGAACGCGCGCGTTCGTACCACGACGCCACGCTGCCGGCCGAAGGCGCCAAAATCGCCCACTTCTGCTCGATGTGCGGGCCGAAGTTCTGCTCGATGAAGATCACGCAGGAAGTGCGCGACTACGCGGCCTCGTTGCCGAAGGAAGCGCAGCAGGGCATGGAGGAGAAGTCGATCGAGTTCCTGAAGAAGGGCAGCAAGATCTACTCGTAAGGCAGTACGGGCATGGTTCGCAACCGTGCCCCCGTTCGTTCCGCCTGTCGCGCAGCGCCCCGCGCGGCGGGCTATCCGTAAAAGGAGGCCGGAAGCCGCGTCGATTGCGCAGGTAGCCGGCACACATCCATGACAGCAGTGCAGTCCTTTGATGTCGCCATCCTTGGTGCCGGCCTGGCCGGGCGGCTGGCCGCCTGGCTTCTCGAGCGCCAGGGCGCGCGCGTGGCGCTGGTCGAGCGTGGCAGCCCCGACGGTTCGGGCTCCGCCGCGCACGTTGCGGCCGCCATGCTGGCGCCGCTTGCAGAGTCGGCCATCGCGGAGCGCCGTATCGTCGACCTCGGCATTGCCAGCGTCGGCCTCTGGCGCGCCTGGGTCATGCAGTTGCGGGAGCCCGTGTTCTTCCAGGAGGACGGTACGCTCGTGGTATGGCATGCACGCGACCGTGGCGAAATGTCCCTGTTCACGAGCAGGGTGCGTGCCGTATCGCCTCCGGAACTGGTGGCGCAGCGCATGCGCGTGCTGGACGGCAAGGGCGTGGCCGAGGTCGAGCCCGCGCTGGCAGGACGTTTTCCGCAAGGCTTGCTGCTGTCCGGCGAAGGCCAGCTCGACAATCGTGGGGCGCTGCGCGCGCTGCTGTCGTGCGCGGTCAGCGACGGCGTGCATTGTGTGTGGGAAGCCGGAGATGTAGACGTCGCTATGCTGCCATCGCTTGGCATTCGCGCACGCGTAGTGCTCGACTGCCGCGGCCTTGGTGCGCGCGCCGCATGGCCCGCCGAGCCGGGCAAGGACGGTCGAGGCGCGTTGCCTGGCCTGCGCGGGCTGCGTGGCGAAGTCGTACGCGTGCATGCGCCCGACGTGAAGCTGCACCGCCCGGTGCGCCTGCTGCATCCACGCTACCCGATCTATATCGCACCCAAGCCCAATGATCTCTATGTGATCGGCGCCACCGAGCTGGAAAGCGAGGACGATTCGCCGATGAGCGTGCGTTCCGCGCTCGAGCTGCTGTCGGCGGCGCATTCTCTGCATCCGGCATTTGGGGAGGCGCGCGTGCTCGAACTGAACGTGCAGTGCCGCCCTACGCGCCCCGACCACTTGCCCGTGATCCGCGTGGACCAGCAGGCGCGCGTGGTGCGCGTGAACGGCCTGTACCGGCACGGTTTCCTGATCGCACCGGCAGTGACCGAGGCGGCGTGCGAGGTGGTGAACGCGCTGCTCAACGATGACCCGGCCGCGCATGCGGTGCCGGCCGCCCTGCGCTGGCCCGGCATGATCGAGGGCGTGACGGAAACACCCGCGCTCGCCGAGGCCCCCGTGGGCCGCACCGGCCTGCTGCACTGAAGCTGAACCCATGGATATCCTGCTGAATGGCCGCCCCCTCGTTGTTGCCGACGCCGCCACCCTGGCGGACGCGGTGGTCGCGGCCAACATTGCCCCGCCGTTCGCCGCGGCGGTCAACGGCCAGTTCGTGCCGCGCGCGGCGCACGCGGCCACGCTCCTCGCGGCCGGCGACCGCATCGACCTCGTCCAACCCGTGACGGGAGGCTGAACCTCATGACATTCGAACCGACAGAAACCTTGCGCGACCCGTTCGTGCTTTATGGCGAGTCCTTCGACTCGCGCCTGCTGCTGGGCACGGCCCGTTATCCGTCGCCGGCCACGCTGCAGGCGGCCGTGGAAATCTCGCGCCCGGCCATGGTGACCGTGGCGCTGCGCCGTCAGGGCGCCGTGGGCGAAGGCGAGGGCGGCCAGGCCTTCTGGCAGATGCTCAAGGCGCTGGGCGTGCCCGTGCTGCCCAACACCGCCGGCTGCTTTGCGCCGCAAGAAGTCATCACCACCGCCATGATGGCGCGCGAGGTGTTCGAGACCGACTGGATCAAGCTGGAGCTGATCGGCGATGACTACACGCTGCAGCCCGACACGCTGAACCTGCCCGCCGTGGCGGAAACGCTGATCAAGGAAGGCTTCAAGGTGCTGCCGTACTGCACGGAAGACCTGGTGCTGTGCCGCCGCCTGCTCGACGTCGGTTGCCAGGCGCTGATGCCGTGGGCCGCGCCGATCGGCACCGGCCGCGGCGCCGTCAACCCGCATGCGATGCGCGTGCTGCGCGAGCGCCTGCCGGACACGCCGCTGATCGTCGACGCGGGCCTGGGCCTGCCGTCGCACGCCGCGCAGGTGCTCGAGTGGGGCTATGACGGCGTGCTGCTGAATACCGCCGTGGCGCAGGCCGCCTATCCGGTCAACATGGCACGCGCGTTCGCGCAGGCCGTGGAAGCGGGCCGCACCGCCTACCTGGCGGGGCCGATGCCAGAGCGCGAAGTCGCGCAGGCCAGCACCCCGGTGGTCGGCATGCCGTTCTGGCACGCCGAGGGCGCGGAGCATCGCGCATGACCCGCCACGCGATCCATGCTGCAAGCGACGGCCCGCTGCGCCAGGCCGTGCTGGAACACTACGGCGAAACGTTTGGCGTGTCCGATCACCCGTGGCAGGCATGGCGGCTCGCTGACGCGCCTGCCAGCCCGGGGGCGCACGATGTGCTGTTGTCCGATGGCGAGGCCGATGCCGACGTGATCGCACGCGTGGCCGAGGCTGGCGCCACGCTGATCGAAACCGACCGCGAAGGCGGACAGTGGATCGATACCGTGCGCTCGCCGATGGGCACGTGGGTACTTTCCGCTCGCGCGGATGATGATCATGCGCACTCGCCGGCATTCGTCGCGGTGCTGCTGGCCAGCCTGTCGCTGCATTTCCCCGCGCATGACGCGCTGTGCCTGGCACGTGCGTGGCGTCCGGGCTCGGCCGAATGGCCGACGGAGTTCGATCGCTTCCCGCGTGTGCGCCATGCCGCGCTGGTGGCGCCGGAAGCCGCCGTGCCGGCTTTTGCGCCGTGCCCGCCGGCGCTCGGCCTTTACGCCGTGGTGCCTAGCGCCGAATGGATCGAGAAGCTGGTGCCGCTGGGCGTGCCCACGGTGCAGTTGCGTTTCAAGTCGGAGGATCCTGCCGCTGTGCGTGCGGAAGTCGCGCGTGCAGCGCAGGCCGCGAAGGGGTCGCAGTCGCGGTTGTTTATCAATGACCACTGGCAGATTGCTGTTGAACTGCATGCCGCCAGCGGTGGCGACAGCGGTATCTATGGCATCCACCTTGGCCAGGAAGACCTGGACGAGGCCGATCTCGACGCCCTGCGGGCCTCAGGCCTGCGTTTGGGCGTGTCCACGCACGGTTATGCGGAGATGGTGCGCGTCGCGGCGATCCGGCCGAGCTATCTCGCGCTCGGCGCGATCTTCCCGACTACCACCAAGGTCATGCCGACGGCGCCGCAAGGGATGGGTCGCTTCCAGGCATATGTGAAGCTGATGCAGCCGGTGATTCCGTCGCTGGTGGGAATCGGCGGTGTTAATGCTTCGAACATGAGCCAGGTGCTAGCGGTCGGCGTCGGCAGCGCTGCCGTCGTGCGGGCCATCACGGAGGCCGACGACGTTCCGGCAGCCGTGGCGCATCTGGTCAACCTGTTTCCCACTGGCTAAGCCTCATACGGTAGCGAGGCAGCCCGAGCTTTGACGGGATACCATGCTCGCTATGTTTGCGTAGCAGAGCTGCAGCCCGTCATGCTTGCCATCCGATTACCTGCCGACATTGAGGAACGCCTGGAAGCCTTAGCCAAGCGGACAAGTCGCACGAAGACGTCCCATGCACGCGAAGCCATCATGCGGCACTTGAAATATCTCGAAGATCTGCATCGGGCAGACAATACTGCCCGACGTGTCCGCGCGGGGAGCGAGTCCACAGTAACGCTTGATGAGCTTGAGGATCGGCTTGGCCTCGCAGATTGAAGTCAGGCCAAGATTTGTGCGACATTCGCCCAGCCACGGGAGCCGAATCCGACCCCGCCGCTATCATGTCGTGCTGCATCCCCGGCCAATCATCCAGCGTTTCCCACCATGTCCAGCCCGATCGAAATCGTCCCCGCCGCCCCCGGCACGTCTGAAAAGCCCTACTTCGGCATCGACGTCCCGCTGATGCGCTATTTCGGCCTGCAGCCGGAGTTGATCGAAGCGGACTATTGCCGCACGCGCCTGCCCGCGCACCCGCAGCTCGTGAACAGCCGCGGCGACGTGCACGGCGGGACGCTGATGGCCACGCTGGACTTCACGCTGAGCGGCGCGGCGCGTTCGCACGCGCCCACGGAAACCGGCGTGATCACGATCGATATGTCCACACATTTCCTGGCAGCGGCGCGCGGCGAGCTGACGCTCGAAGCCCGCTGCATGCGCCGGGGCGCCCGCATCGCCTTCTGCGAGGGCGAGGTCAAGGACGCCTCGGGCACGGTGGTTTGCGTCGCACGCGCCGCGTTCAAGCTGGTGCCGCTGTCCAGCGGCGGCAACTGATTCAGTCCGGCAGGCGGCGGTACACCGCCGCAAAACGCGCCTGCTCGGTGATGCCGTAGTCGCCAGGCGCGTATTGCATCAGCCAGTCGCCCGGCTTGCCGCGCAATACATCCCCGCCATCGGAGCGGGCGATGCTGAAGGCCTCTTCCATGCGCCGCGCCAGCACGGGCACCGGCTTGTTGCGGTAGGGGCCGTCCTCGCCGTGTGCCGAGGGCTCCAGGGCCACGTACTTCGGATCAAAGCGCTCGCGCGAGACGACCCAGCGGTCGCCGGTCGCGCCGGTGACAATGGCGTCGCCGACGCGGTAGCGGTTGGGACCTTCGCGGCTCTCCAGCTCGCCGGCCTTTGCGGCAAACATCACCTGTACCTGCTCTTCCTTGACGTAGCGCGCGGCAGCGGAGTCTTCGCGCAGGTCGATGTCGTTCAGTGGCTGCATATCGTCTCCGTTCAGCCCAGCACGCGCGGTGCGAAGGCGTGGTTGAGCGGGCCATTGCCCGCGCCCAGTCTCAGGCCGGCGCCGGCGGCAATCGCCCGCGCCACATAGTCCAGTCCCTTGCCCGCCGCGTCTTCCAGTGTGTCGCCACGCGCCAGTTGCGCAGCGATGGCGGCAGCCAGCGTGCAGCCGGTGCCGTGCAGGTTCTTCGTGTCGATGCGAGGGTGCGTGAATACGCGCACGGTGCCGTCGGGCAGCATCAGCAGGTCGTCCAGTGCGCCGTTCGTGCTGGCCGGGCCATCATCGTCGAGGTGGCCGCCCTTGAGCAGCACCGCGGGACAGCCCATTGCGATCAGGTCGGCGGCGGCCTGCTCCATCTCTGCGCGGCGCGTGATGGTGCGGCCGAGCAGATAGGAGGCTTCGGGCAGATTAGGCGTCACCAGCACGGCGCGCGGAAACAGCAGGCGCACCATGGCCTGGCTGGTGGCGTCATCGGAGAGCGTCGCGCCGGAGGTGGAAATCATCACGGGGTCGACCACCAGCTTGCGGATGCCGTGGCGGTCCGCCGCCGCGGCGACGGCCTCGACGATGGCGGCGGTGCCCAGCATGCCGGTCTTGGCCGCGTCGACGCCGAGATCGCTCGCCACCGCGTCGATCTGTGCCGCCACCATGTCGGCGGGAATCGCATGCACGCCGCTGACACCGAGTGTGTTCTGCGCGGTGATGGCGGTGATGGCGCTCATGCCGAAGCAGCCCAGCGCGGAGAAGGTCTTGAGGTCGGCCTGGATGCCGGCGCCGCCGCCCGAGTCGGAACCTGCGATGGTGAGGGTGCGGGGTGGTGTCGGGGTCATGTCAGAGAGGTGAGCGGAAAAAAGCCGGCGGCATTTTGCACGGGTTCACGCCGGCAGGCTACAATACCGCCACTCCGAGGAGCGTTGCAACGGATCGTGGCGTAACATGCCCTCCGCCAGGCTCGGACTGTCTCAAACGGCGCTCGCTGATCCGTGGTTCGCACGGTGGCGAGTCGACCTATCCGCCCGCTTCATTGGTGTTGCGCACGTTACGCATCGCGTTTCGTGCCTTCAGGAAGCGCGGCCTGATTTCCCGCCCGTCACCGTCGTCCACTCTTCACCGGGAGTGAAACATGAACGCTGTGACCGACCTCAAGCAAGATTACCTCGTGGCCGACATCGGCCTGGCCGGCTGGGGCCGCAAGGAAATCGCCATCGCCGAAACCGAAATGCCGGGCCTGATGGCGATCCGCGACGAATTCGCCGCCGCGCAGCCGCTCAAGGGCGCGCGCATCGCCGGCTCGCTGCACATGACGATCCAGACCGCCGTGCTGATCGAAACGCTGGCGGCACTGGGCGCCGATGTGCGCTGGGCTTCGTGCAACATCTTCTCGACGCAGGACCACGCCGCCGCCGCGATCGCCGCGGGTGGCACCCCCGTGTTCGCCTTCAAGGGCGAGTCGCTGAAGGAATACTGGGATTTCACGCACCGCATTTTCGACTGGGCCGACGGCGGCACCCCGAACATGATCCTGGACGACGGCGGCGATGCCACGCTGCTGCTGCACCTGGGCGCCAAGGCCGAGAAGGACGCTTCGCTGATCGCCAATCCGGGCAGCGAGGAAGAGACCTTCCTGTTCGCCGCGATCAAGGAAAAGCTGGCCAAGGATCCGAGCTGGTACAGCCGCAACCTCGCCGCCATCCGCGGCGTAACCGAGGAAACCACCACCGGCGTGCACCGCCTGTACCAGATGGCGCAGAAGGGCGACCTGAAGTTCCCGGCCATCAACGTCAACGACTCGGTCACCAAGAGCAAGTTCGACAATTTGTACGGCTGCCGTGAATCGCTGGTGGACGGCATCAAGCGCGCCACCGACGTGATGATCGCCGGCAAGGTCGCCGTGGTCGCAGGCTACGGCGACGTGGGCAAGGGCAGCGCACAAGCACTGCGTGCGCTGTCGGCCCAGGTGTGGGTCACCGAAATCGACCCGATCTGCGCACTGCAGGCCGCGATGGAAGGCTACCGCGTGGTCACCATGGACTACGCCGCCGAGCACGGCGATATCTTCGTCACCTGCACTGGCAACTACCACGTCATCACGCATGACCACATGGCCAAAATGAAGGACCAGGCCATCGTCTGCAACATCGGCCACTTCGACAACGAGATCGACATCGCTTCGATCGAGAAGTACGAATGGGACGAGATCAAGCCGCAGGTCGATCACGTCAAGTTCCCCGACGGCAAGAAGCTGATCATCCTGGCCAAGGGCCGCCTGGTGAACCTGGGTTGCGCCACGGGCCACCCGTCGTACGTGATGAGCAGCTCGTTCGCCAACCAGACCATCGCGCAGATCGAACTCTGGCAGGAACGCGACAGCGGCAAGTACCCGGTGGGCGTCTACACGCTGCCCAAGCACCTGGACGAGAAGGTGGCACGCCTGCAGCTGAAGAAGCTGAATGCACAGCTGACCGAGCTGACCGAGCAGCAGGCGGCCTACATCGGCGTGCAGAAGCAAGGCCCGTACAAGGCCGATCACTACCGCTATTGATCTGAAGGGAAGGCCCCTCTGCCGCTTGCGGGAGAGGGGAAAAACCGCTTTCAAGGAGCCGTCATGAGACTGCTGATCGTGTGGATCATCAACGCCGTGTCGCTGTTCGTGCTGCCGTACATCCTGCCGTCGATCCATCTGAAGAGCTTTGGCTCGGCCATGCTGGCCGCGCTGGTGCTGGGCCTGGTCAATACGCTGATCCGGCCGATCCTGGTGATCCTGACGCTGCCGGTGACGGTGCTGACGCTCGGGCTCTTCATCTTCGTGATCAACGCGCTGCTGTTCCTGTTCGTCGGCAACCTGCTGTCGGGCTTCTCGGTCGGCGGCTTCGGGGCGGCCCTGCTGGGCTCCATCCTGTACAGCGTGATCTCGTGGCTGCTGTCCAGCCTGCTGCTGGGCGAACGCGCGGCCTGACGGCCACGCACTGCCGCGGGGTCCTATCAAGCGCGCCGCGCCAACGCGGCGCGCCACTATCATGCAAGACCGCTACTACAGTTTTGAATTCTTCCCGCCCAAGACGGCGGAGGGCGCCGAGAAGCTGCGCAATACGCGCGCGCAGCTCGCTCCGCTGAACCCGAAGTACATCTCGGTGACGTTCGGTGCCGGCGGCACCACGCAGCAGGGAACGCTCGACACCGTGCTGGAAATCCAGCGCGAAGGCATCGAGGCCGCGCCGCACCTGTCGTGCGTCGGGTCCTCGCGCGAGAGCATCCGCACGATCCTGCAGCAGTACCGCGACGGCGGCATCCGCCATATCGTCGCGCTGCGCGGCGACATGCCGTCGGGCATGGGCGAGATCGGCGAATTCCGCTACGCCAACGAGCTGGTCGAGTTCATCCGCGCCGAGACTGGCGACTGGTTCCAGATCGAAGTGGCGGCCTACCCGGAATACCATCCGCAGGCCAAGTCGCCGCGCCATGACCTGGAGAACTTCGTGCGCAAGGTGAAGGCCGGCGCCAACTCCGCCATCACGCAATATTTCTTCAACGCCGACGCGTACTTCCGCTTCGTCGACGATGCGCGCGCGATGGGCGTGGACGTGCCGATTGTGCCGGGCATCATGCCGATCACGAACTACTCGCAGCTGATGCGCTTCTCCGAGATGTGCGGCTCCGAAGTGCCGCGCTGGGTGGCCAAGCGGCTCGAAGGCTTCGGCGACGATCGCGAGTCGATCCGCGCGTTCGGACTGGACGTGGTCACGGCGCTGTGCGAACGGCTGCTGGCGGGCGGCGTGCCGGGCCTGCATTTCTATACGCTCAACGCCGCCGGCGCCACCAAGGCGATCTGGCAGCGCCTGAAGCTCTGAGCGTGGCCGCGCGCCGACCCGATCCCTTCATCGAGCACTTGCTCGAACTGATGGGGCCGCTGGCGGCGCGCATCGGCGCGATCTCCGCGCGCCGCATGTTCGGCGGCCACGGCCTGTTCTACGACGGGCTGATGTAATGCTATCTCAAGGCCGACGACAAGACGCTGGCGCGCTTTGAAGCTCAGGGCAGCCATGCGTTCCGCTATGTCTCGTCAAGGGGCGAGGTGACGTTGCGCCACTATCTGACGCTGCCGCCGGAATGCCTGGAATCGCGGGCGGCGATGACGCCGTGGGCGCAGATGGCGGTGGAGGCGGCGTTGCGCCTAGCGAACCAGAAGGGCTGAGTGCCGACACGGTGCCATCGGTGTCATACTCGGTGTCATGGTCACCGCCACCTTCCGCTTCTACGAGGAACTGAACGACTTCCTTGCGCCGGACCAGCGCGGGCGTGACCTGTCCTGCCCATGCGCGCGCGCCGCCACGGTCAAGCACATGATCGAGGCACTGGGCGTGCCGCATACCGAGGTCGAACTCATCCTGGTCAACGGTGAGTCGTCAGGCTTTGAGCGGATCCTGAGCGATGGCGACCGCGTCTCGGTCTATCCCAAGTTCGAATGCCTCGATGTCTCCCCGCTGCTGCGGGTACGCGCGCATCCCTTGCGGATTCTCCGCTTCGTGGCCGACGCCCATCTGGGCGGCCTGGCGCACCTGCTGCGCATGATGGGCTTCGACACCCTCTACGACAATCACTTCGAAGACAGCGAAATCGAGCGCATCGCCGCGCAGGAAGGCCGTGTCGTGCTGACGCGCGATCGCGAGCTGCTCAAGCGCCGCGGCATCACCCATGGCTGCTACGTGCGCGCGATCAAGTCCACGCCTCAGGTGCGCGAGATCTTCAGCCGGCTCGACCTGGCCCGCAGCGCGCGGCCGTTTTCGCTCTGCCTCGATTGCAACGTACCGCTGCAGCACGTCGCGCGCGAGGCCGTGGCGGGGCGCGTGCCGCCGGCGGTGCTGGAGCGCCATGAGCGCTTCGTCACCTGCGATCAGTGCCGCCGCGTGTTCTGGGAAGGCTCGCACTGGCGCTGCATGCGCATGCTCGTGGACGAGCTGGTGCAAGCCAACTGAGTCCTAGAGCATCGCGCTGTTTCACCGTTAGGTTAGTGCTGGCGTCAGAACACGCCCGCTTCGCTGACGATCCAATCCATCGGCAAATCATGTTCCCGGGCCTGCAGGGCGATGCGGCAGGCCTCGAAGCCGATGCCGATGGCGACTGGAGGCGTCGGCATGGCGGCCAGCGTGCGGTCGTAGAAGCCGCCGCCGTAACCGAGACGGAACTTGTCGGCACTGAAACCGACACAAGGAATCAGCAAGGCATCGGGCTGGGCTGCGTCGGTGCCGTCCGGTACCGGAATGCCGTAGTGCCCCTTGACCATCGGGGTCTGCGGGGTCCAGAGATGGAAGTCGAGCGGCACGCCGGGGCGGCTGACCGCCGGCAGCGCGGCATGGCGGCTGGTGTCCGCGGCGAGCCACCGGGTCACGACGGCGCGCGCATCGAATTCCTGCTGGATGGGCCAGTAAAAACCGAGGCAGCGGATCGCCAGCCGCTCGAGCAAAGGCAGCAGGCTGGCGGCGATGCTGGCCTCGGCGCTGGCGCGGTCGGACACCGCCGCGCGTTGTGCGAGCAGGCGCGTGCGCAGCGCGCGGCGATCTTCTTCGGCGCCGTTGCCGGGTGGCGGCGAAGGCGTATGGGTGGCTGACATGGCGTGGGATAATGTCTGCGAACAAACCAACACTGACGGCGGCGGCGCGCATGCGTGGCGATAGGCCTGGCATGACGGGCGCGGCCTCGCGTCGACAACAAGGAAGCAAAGAATGCTGAAGGGAGTATATCTGCGGCGTGCCGGCCGGGCCGCATGGGTCGCCGTGGCGTGTGCCTTGCTTGCCACCCCCGTGCTGGCGCAGAAGCGTCCGCAGCAACCGGCCGTGCGCGCGCCCCAGCCGCCGGTCATCCCGTCCGACCCGGATGATGCGTTCACGGCGCTGCGCGAAGCGGCGCGCAAGAACGACGCGGACCGCGCTTATGCGATCTCCGCGACGCTGGTGGACTATCCGATTCCGTCATACGTCGAGTACTTCCGCATCAAGCCGCAAATGTTCGACGGCAGCGGCCTGGCGCGCATCGATGCACCTGATGACCAGGTGCGCGCCTTCCTGCAGCGCTACAAGGGCGAAGCCATTGCCGACCGCATGCGCAACGACTGGCTGCTGGTGCTCGGCAAGAAGCGCGACTGGGCCAACTTCGACGCGGAGTACCCGCAGTTCGTGCTCAAGGACGACACGCAGGTCGAGTGCTACGCGCTGCTGTCGCGCGCGCTCAAGGGCCAGAACGTGGCGGCCGATACGCGCAACGTGCTGAGCGATGTGCGCTACTACGGCGAAGGCTGCGTCGACCTGATCAGCTACCTGGTGCAGAGCCAGCAGATCCAGCGCAGCGATGTTGCTTTCCAGACGCGCCAGGCGCTGGAACAGAACCTGGTTTCGCTGGCCGCCAGGATCGCGGCCACGGTGCCCGATGCGCGCATGGACAGCGACATGCTGGCCACCATCGTCAAGATGGCGCGCAATGACCCGTCGCAGGCCGCGGCCTACCTGACCGCCAGCGCCGGCACCCTGTCGCGCGACGAGCAGGGCGCGGCGTGGGGCGTGGTGGGGCAGTACGCCGCCAAGAAGCTTTTGCCGGACGCCGCCGGCTACTACCGCCGCCAGATGGACCTGGGCGGCAACCAGTGGTTGTCCGACGAAACCCAGGAATGGCGCGTGCGTGCGGCGCTGCGCCAGGGCGACTGGAAGCAGGTGCGGCAGGCCATCGAAATGATGCGCCCCCAGCTGCGCGCCAAGGATCCGGCCTGGACCTACTGGTACGGCCGCTCGCTGAAGGCCGATGGTCGCGATGCCGAGGCCCAGCAGCAGTTCCAGCAGATCGCAGGCCAGTTCAACTTCTACGGCCAGCTGGCCACCGAAGAGCTGGGCAACCGCATCACGTTGCCGGTGCGCACCACGGTGACCGATGCCGAAGCCATGGCCATGCGCAGCCGCGCCGGCTTCCAGCGCGCGCAGAAGTTCTACAACCTGAACCTGCGCTTCGAGGGTACCCGTGAATGGAACTGGGAACTGCGTGGCATGAACGACCGCGAGCTGCTGGCCGCGGCCGAGTATGCGCGCCGGATCGAGCTGCTGGACCGCACCGTCAATACCGCGGACCGCACGCGCGCCGAGCATGATTTCTCGCTGCGCTTCCCGATGCCGTATCGTGAGCTCATGCAGCGCGCCACCGACGACGTCGGCCTCGACATGGCGTGGGCCTATGGCCTGATCCGCCAGGAATCGCGCTTTATCATGAGCGCGCGCTCGTCGGCCGGTGCGCATGGCCTGATGCAGGTGATGCCGGCCACGGCCAAGTACGTCGCGCGCAAGATCGGCATGGCGGAGTTCTCGCCGTCGATGATGGGGGATCCCAACATCAACATCGTGCTCGGCACCAACTACCTGAGCATGGTGCTGACCGACCTGGACAGCTCGTGGACGCTGGCCTCGGCGGCCTACAACGCCGGGCCGGGACGGCCCAAGGCCTGGCGCAGCACGCTGACGCGCCCGGTCGAAGGCGCCATCTTCGCCGAGACCATTCCGTTCAACGAAACGCGCACATACGTGAAGAATGTGCTTTCCAACGCTACGTACTATGCTGCATTGATGAGTGGCCAGCCCCAGTCGCTGAAGTATCGCC
>NZ_JBYOJS010000004.1:0-370188 GCF_057798895.1 Cupriavidus sp. 22TCCZM04-2 | reverse complement strand
TGCACCGTCGGCGGTAACCACCACTAGCCTTCCCTGACCGGGAGCGCGCCCCGCTTCTGCGGGGCGCATGCCATGACTGGCCTGCCGCCGCGTGCCGTTCTATTCGCACGGAGGCATCCATGCAGTCCAGCAATGTCCTCATCGTCGGCGGCGCCGGATTTATCGGCAGTCATCTCGCTTCCCGGCTGGCGGGCGCCGCCTCGGCCTCCGGCGCGCCGCTCGAGCCCGGCTCCAATCCTGATTCCCCCATTGCGCCCGACCGCATCGTGATCGGCGCCCGCAACGTGGAGCATGCGCAGCACCTGCTGCTGCTGCCGCGTGTCGAGGTCGCGGAACTGGGGCTGGCCGACAATGCGGCGCTCGACGATGCCATCGGCCCGCTCGGCACGGACGGCATCGTCGTCAACCTGGTCGGCGTGCTGCACGGCGAGCGCGGCGATCCCTATGGTCCCGAATTTGCCGCGGCCCACGTGGAGATGGTCAGGCAAGTCGTCGCATCGTGCCTGAGTACCGGCGTCCGGCGCCTGGTGCATATCAGCGCGCTTGGCGCCGACAGCAATGGCCCGTCGATGTACCTGCGCAGCAAGGGCGACGGCGAACGCATCGTGCGCAGCAGCGGCCTGGACTGGACCATCCTGCGTCCCTCCGTGGTGTTCGGCCCCGACGATCACTTCCTCAACCTGTTCGCCCACATGCAGGAAATGGCCCCCGTGGTGCCGCTGGCCTGCGCGCATGCGCGCTTCCAGCCGATCTACGTGCAGGACGTGGTGCAGGCCATCGTCAACGCCATGGTCACGCCGGCGACCATCGGGCGTGGCTACGACCTGGGCGGCCCGCAGGTGTACACGCTGGAAGAACTGGTGCGCTTTGCCGGGCGGGCGTCGGGCCACCCGCGCCCGGTGATCGCGCTGCCCGACGCACTGGCGCGCGTGCAGGCCGCGGTGATGGAGCACATGCCGGGCGAAACGCTGCTGTCGCGCGACAACCTCGATTCGATGCAGCTCGACAACGTGTTGCACGGACCCATGGCAGGCGAACTGGGCCTGCAGCCGGTCGGACTGGAAGCCGTGATGACCGACGTCCTGGCCGGCCGCAACCGCGATGCCCAGCTCACGGTCATGCGGGCAAGCGTGCATCGCTAGCCCGCTGTCTTTCCGTGCGCTTGTGACCTGGATTCACAGCGGTTGCGAGCGCTTTTGACTTTGAGGGCCGTCATGGCGCTGGCAGAATGACGGGTTCGGCGCGCACGCTTCTGCATGCGGGCGCGCGGGTCCCCGGGCAGGAATGTTGCGTTGTGTCCGGCGACCTTTCCCCATCCCGCCCCCAAGGATTCCGCGATGAAGCTCGTCATCGGCAACAAGAATTACTCGTCCTGGTCGCTGCGCCCGTGGCTGCTGATGCGCCATGCCGGCATTGATTTCGAAGAAGTGCACGTACGCCTGTTCGTCGACAGCTTCGCCGCCGAGATCGCGCAGTATTCCCCGGCCGGCAAGGTGCCGGTGCTGGTGGACGGCGACATCTCGGTGTGGGACACGCTGTCGATCGCCGAATACCTGGCCGAGCGCTTCCCCGAAAAGGCGCTATGGCCCGCCGGCCGCGCCGAGCGTGCCCATGCCCGCTCGGTCTGCGCCGAAATGCATGCCGGCTTCACCAACCTGCGCAACCAGTTGCCGATGAACGCCACCGCGGTGCTCCCTGGCCGCGGCTGGAACGTAGCGGTCCAGCGCGACGTGGACCGGATCGCGCAGATCTGGACCGACCTGCGCGCGCGCCATGGCGATGCGGGGCCGTTCCTGTTCGGGACCTTTACGATCGCCGACGCGTATTTCGCGCCGGTGGTCAGCCGCTTCGCGACGTACGGCATCCACCTTCCCGATGCGGCCAAGGCCTATGCGGACTTCATCCTGGAGTTGCCGGCCATGCAGGAATGGATCGCCGGCGCGCGCGAAGAGCGCGATTTCCTGGCAGATGACGAGCCGTATCGCCTCGCGCCCGACCGGGGCGATGCGATTATCATCGGCCACTGAGCGCCGCGTCGGCGGCGCGCCATAGCGAGACAAGACCATGCAGGTGTACGCCGTCGGCGGTGCCATCCGCGACGAATTGCTGGGCAAGCCCAGCCAGGACCGCGACTATGTCGTGGTCGGGGCCACCCCGGCCGAGATGGTAGCCGCCGGCTACAAGCCGGTCGGCAAGGACTTCCCGGTTTTCCTGCATCCGAGCACAAAAGAGGAATACGCGCTGGCGCGCACCGAGCGCAAGACCGCCATGGGCTACAAGGGTTTTGCGTTCTATTGCGAGCCCGATGTCACGCTTGATGACGACCTGGTGCGGCGCGACCTGACCATCAACGCCATGGCGCGCGCGGTCGACGCCGACGGCAACCTGGTCGGCCCCGTCATCGATCCGCACGGCGGCCAGCAAGACCTGGCCGCGCGGCAGTTCCGCCATGTCTCTGGAGCGTTCGCCGAGGACCCGGTGCGCATCCTGCGCGTGGCGCGTTTTGCCGCGCGCTTCCATGAGTTCACTGTCGCGCCCGAGACTGTGGCGCTGATGCGCCGGATGGTGGACGCCGGCGAGGTCGACGCGCTGGTGCCCGAGCGCGTCTGGCAGGAGCTTGCGCGCGGGCTGATGGAGGCGCGGCCGTCGCGCATGTTCGAGGTGTTGCGCCAGTGCGGCGCGCTAGTGCGCCTGCTGCCGGAGCTGGACCGGCTGTGGGGCGTGCCGCAACGCGCCGACTACCATCCCGAAGTCGATACCGGCGTCCATGTGATGATGGTGATCGACTGCGCCGCCGCCATGCGTACGCCGCTGGCCGTGCGCTTCGCCGCGCTGGTCCATGACCTCGGCAAGGGGACCACGCCAGAGGACGTGCTGCCGCGCCATCTGGGCCACGAAGGCCGCAGTGTGGAGCTGCTCGAAGCCGTCTGCAAGCGCCTGCGCGTGCCCAACGACTGCCGGGACCTGGCGGTGGTGGTGGCGCGCGAGCATGGCAATATCCATCGCTGCATGGCGTTTGGCGCGGCCGCGATGACACGGCTGCTGGAGCGCTGCGATGCCCTGCGCAAGCCCGGTCGCTTTGCCGATGCGCTGCTCGCCTGCGAGGCGGACAAGCGCGGCCGCAAGGGCTTCGAGTCGGACGCCTACCCGCAGCGCGCACGCTTGCTGGCCGCGCTGGAGGCAGCCGCCGGCGTCGACGCCGGTGCTATCGCGAAGGCGTCAGCCGATGACGTCAGCCAGATCCGGGAACGTGTGCACGCGGCGCGCGTGCAGGCCGTCGAGGCTCGCCTAGATCAGTTTCCCGATCACTAGCGCCAGCAACGACAGCAGGATCGTCGACGCGAACGGCAGCATGTACTCGCGCCCGAACAGGCGGAAGCGCACGTCGCCGGGCAGCCGGCCGATGCCGAGCTTCTGCAGCCAGGGCAGGGCGGCCGACAGCACGACCACGCACAGGAAGATGGTGAGGGTCCAGCGCAGCATGGCTGCAGCGGCTCAGAGCGTGTGGCAGCGGTCGCCGCGCGCAAAGCCGGCGAGCGGTTCACTGCCGTCCAGGCCGCGGGTCAGCGCGATCACCTTGAACAACTCTCCCATCTCGGCTTCGGACAGCAGCTTCTGCACCGCATTGGCGGCGGGCAGGAAAGCGCGCGTATCGGACGGGTCCAGCGTCATCAGCAGGTCCGTGATGCCGGCATTCATCAGAAAGCGCGCCTGCGAGGTGAAACCCGACACGTCCAGGCCGGCATCGACGGCGGCATGCGCAATGCCGCTGAAGTTGACGTGCGCCGTGATGTCCTGCAGCCCCGGGTACAGGAACGGATCGGGATGCGCGTGATGGCGGTAGTGGCACATCAGCGTGCCGCCGCTGCGCTGCGGGTGGTAATACTCGCCGGACGGGAAGCCATAGTCGATAAAGAACGCGGCCCCGCGCACCAGCATGGCGCCGACCGCGCGCGCGAAGCCGTCGGCCTCGGCATGGGTCTCGGTGACGATGTCATGGTCGCCTGGCATGGCGTGCAGCGCATCCGGGACGGCATGGGCCGGAACCAGGCGGTCTTCGAACGCGAAGGCATGCGCGGCGGTGCTGTCATCGCCCGGGACGGAGCGGGCCACGCCGCGTTCATGCCAGCGGCCGCCCGTGCGCGCGAACAGGCGCACCGGCATGGCGTCCAGCACTTCATTGCCGACGATGATGCCCTCGAAGCGCTCGGGCAGAGTGTCCAGCCACTGCACGCGCGCGGCCAGGTGCGGCGCGCGCTGCGACAGCGTGTCCTGTTGGCGGGCGCGCAGTTCGCCGGACAGCTCGACAATGCCGTAGGACTCGGGCAGTTGCCCTTCCTGTTCCAGCGCCAGCAGCAGGTCAGCCGCCAGGCGGCCGGTTCCGGCACCGAATTCGAGCAGGCGCGGCAGGCCTTGCGCCAGCAGCGGCGCGAACTGGCGCGCCAGCGTGCGGGCGAAGAAGGGGCTCAGTTCCGGCGCGGTGATGAAATCGCTGCCGTCGCGTACATCGCGCCCGAACTTGGCGGCGCCGCCGCTGTAGTATCCCAGCCCGGGCGCGTACAGCGCGAGCGACATGTAGCGGTCGAAGCCGATCCAGCCACCGGCCGCATCGAGGGTTTCGCCGATCAGCGTGGCCAGCGAGTCGGAGGCGGCCAGCGCATCGGCGGAGGGAAGGGGTAAACTAACGGCTTTCTGCATGCCTCGATTGTAGCAATGCCCGAATCGAATCAACCTGCCTGCTTGCCGGCGCAGATGCAGCCGGCCCAGACGCAAGCCGCCGCGGCGCGCGGCGTGGCCATCGTCACCGGCGGCGCGCGCCGGCTTGGCCGCGCCATTGCGCTCGAACTGGCCGGACAAGGCTGGGACGTGGCCGTGCACTGCCATCGCTCGCGCGACGAGGCCGAGGCACTGGCCGTGAACCTTCGCGCCCTCGGCCGCCGTGCCGCGGTGCTGCAGGCCGACCTGGCCGACGAAGCCTCCACCGCGACGCTGATCGCCGCCTGCACGGCCGAGCTTGGCGTGCCGACCTGCCTGGTCAACAACGCTTCGCTGTTCCAGTACGACGTGGCCACGAGCTTTTCGTATGCGTCGCTGGACACGCATATGCGGACCAACGTGGCGGCGCCCTTGCTGCTGGCGCGCGAGATGTACAAGGCACTGAGCGCCGACACGGGCGCAGCCGATCCGCGCGGCGTGGTGATCAACCTGCTCGACCAGAAGCTGGATAACCTGAACCCGGATTTCCTGTCGTACACGCTGTCCAAGGCCGCGCTGCAGACTGCAACCGTGCAGCTGGCGCAAGCGTTTGCGCCGCGGCTGCGGGTGGTCGGCGTCGCACCCGGCATCACGTTGGTGTCGGGCGAGCAGTCGGAGCAGAGCTTCCGCCGCGCGCACCGCGTCACGCCGCTGGGCAAGTCATCCACGCCGGAAGACATTGCGCAGGCCGTGGCTTACCTGGCACGCGCCAACGCCGTGACCGGCACCACGCTGTACGTCGACGGCGGCCAGCACCTGATGCCGCTGTCGCGCGACGTGATGTTCCTGACCGAATGATGTGACCCGCGTGCCGCGCCGTCTTCCGGACGCGGCACGCCAGACCCCTTCCCGAATTACCTTTCCCCGATTGCCATGACCATGCTCGCCGCCCTTACCCATCCCAGCCTGCAAGACTGCCGCCGCATGTTCCTGCGCAACTATGAAGTCCAGATCAATATCGGCGTGCACGAATTCGAGAAGAAGGGCGAGCAGCGCGTGCTGATCAATATCGACCTGTTCGTGCCGCTGGCCGCCAGCACGCCGCAGGCCGACAAGCTCGAAGAGGTCGTCGACTACGATTTCATGCGCAACACCGTGGCCGAGCGCATGGCGCTGGGCCATGTGCACCTGCAGGAAACGCTGTGCGACGACGTGGCTCGCGCCATGCTCAAGCACCCGAAGGTGCGCGCCGTACGCGTCTCCACCGAGAAGCCGGACGTCTACCCGGATTGCGATTCGGTGGGCGTGGAAGTCTTCCACATCAAGCAGGACTGATCGGTCCCGGGTAAAATCTCGCGCCTTCCGAGCCGTCCGGCCATTTCATCCGGGCGGCCGCAACGATCCGGTATGCCTCATGACCCACTCCAATAACTTCTACCGCCTCGAGACGAGGCTCCAATCGCAAACCGGCAAGGCCATCGGCGACTTCGGCATGATCGAGGACGGCGACACCGTGCTGGTCTGCATGAGTGGCGGCAAGGACTCGTACACCATGCTGTCGGTCCTGATGGCGCTGCAGAAGCGCGCGCCGATCAAGTTCAAGCTGATCGCGATGAACCTGGACCAGAAGCAGCCCGGTTTTCCCGAGCATGTGCTGCCGGAGTACCTGAAGGCAACCGGCGTGGAATATGTGATTGTCGAGGCCGATACCTACTCGATCGTCAAGGAGAAGGTGCCCGAGGGCAAGACCACCTGTTCGCTGTGCTCGCGCCTGCGCCGCGGCGTGATCTACCGCACGGCCAAGGAGCTTGGCGCCAACAAGATCGCGCTGGGCCACCACCGCGACGACATCGTCAACACCTTCTTCCTGAACATGTTCTTCGGCGGCAAGATGAAGGCCATGCCGCCGAAGCTGGCTACGGATGATGGCGCGCACGTCGTGATCCGGCCGCTGGCGTACTGCGCGGAAAAGGACATCGCCGCGTATGCGCGTGCGATGGAATTCCCGATCATCCCGTGCAACCTGTGCGGCTCGCAGGAAAACCTGCAGCGCAAGAAGGTCAGCGAAATGCTGCAAGGCTGGGAGCGCGAAAACCCCGGCCGTATCGACAATATCTTCGCGTCCCTGCGCAACGTGGTGCCGTCGCACCTGGCCGACACCGAGCTGTTCCCGTTCACCGGGCTGGCCACGGGCCTGGCCAAGGTGGATGAAGCTTCGCTGTTCGGCGAAACCACGTTCACGCAGCAGCCGCTGGTGTTCGCCGGCAGCAGCGACGAGAACCGGATGGAGTTCGTCCGCTTCGAGCGCCCCGGGCAGGCGCCGGCGGCCGTGCCGCAGCCCAGCGCCGAGTAAGCCTCCCGCCGGGAAAATGGGAAAATCAGACGCCCGCGTTATCACGCGGGCGTCTTGCCTTGGGGCATCGGGCGATCGCTACTGGTTCGCCGCCTGCGCAGTGTTGCCCTGGCGCTCGCGCATCAGGCTGCGCGTATCGTCGATCCATTTCTGGAAGCGTTCGACGGCATGCGCCTTCTGCGCTGGCGTGGTCAGGTTGGCAATGGTGGCGACCAGCGCCACGCCAGCCTGGTTGTTGGCATCGTGGCTGGCGGCTCGGGTTTCGCCGGGCGGGTGCTGCCAGTGGTCAGCGTAGCGGCGCAGCAGCTCGATGACCTGCGCCTTGGGCGGATGCGTCTGCTGGACCTGCCGCGCCAGCGCCAGCCAGTCCTCCTGGCGGCGCAGGCGCTCCGCGTAGCGCGCCTGGGCGCCCTGCATCAGCGGGCCCATGGCGGCATGGATGGCCTTTTCCTGCTCATCGGAGAAGCTTCCGTAGATCAGCTTCGCGTAGTCCATCACCTTGTCGAAGCGCGCCGACTCGCGGTCCTGGGCACTGCCGCTCAGGAACTTCTTGCGGTACTTGGTGTTGCCCTCATCGAACTTCTTTTCGATGCGGTCGATCTGCGCCGGGGTCAGCGTAAGCAGCAGGTCGGCGACGTCCGGCATGGCCTGGTTGAACGACTGCCGCGCAAGCCGCTGGCTCGATTCCTGGAACTGCACGATGGACGAGGCGCTGACCGGTTGCCGGACCTGGTCCCGGGCCTGGGTCAGCAAAGTCGAGATCTCGGGAAGCTGGTACTGCCGGTGCCACGCGAAGAAGCGCGCAATGGCCTCGCGCGTGGGCGGCTCCTGCGCGTCGCTGACGTCGACATAATGGTCGATCCACCAATAAGCCAGGCGGTCGCCCTGCTGGTAGCCGGTCTTCATCGCGCTGCATCCGCAGAGGACGGCCGCCACGAATATCGCCAATATTCGGCGTAGCCAGCGATTGTGAAAATCGGAAACAGTGGCGTATTGGGCAGAAACCGTCATGTTAAAATCGCCGCGCATCTTGCCAGGGTTGCCGGATTGCCCGCAAGCCCAGTCCTGGCAACGGTTCTGGCTCCCAGGAACGGCGGATGCCACCACCACAGGGCTCACGAAAGCCGGCGGCCAAACTGCCGGCTGGTGCCTTAAAGAACAGCTTTCCCGAACCATGCACCAAGAGGGTCTCCTTGTGAACATCGTCATTCTCGCCGCTGGGATGGGCAAGCGGATGCACTCCGATTTGCCCAAGGTGCTGCACCCCGTCGCCGGGCGTCCCCTGCTTGCGCATGTCATCGACACGGCACGTACGCTGTCCCCTTCGCGCCTGGTGGTCGTGGTCGGCCACGGTGCCGAACATGTGCGCACGGCCGTGGCCGCCGATGATGTCACCTTTGCGGAGCAGCCCCAGCAGCTGGGCACCGGGCATGCGGTGGCGCAGGCACTTCCTCAGTTGGACGACAGCCAGCCCACATTGGTTCTCTACGGCGACGTGCCGCTGACCTCCGCGGCGACGTTGAAGTCACTGGTCGAAGCCGCCGGCAAGAGCCGGTTCGGCGTCCTGACGGTTGAGATGCCGGACCCGAGCGGCTATGGCCGCATCGTGCGCGATGCCGGGGGCAGCATCGTCCGGATCGTCGAGCAGAAGGATGCCAGCGAAGCCGTCCGCGCGATCCGCGAAATCAATACCGGCATTATCGTGTGCCCGACGGGCCACCTGCGTCGCTGGCTGTCCACGCTGCGCAATGACAACGCCCAGGGCGAGTACTACCTGACCGACACCGTCGAGCGCGCGGCGGCCGAAGGCGTCGAGATCGTGTCGGCCCAGCCCGCGGCGGTGTGGGAAACGCTCGGCGTCAACAGCAAGGTCCAGCTTGCCGAAGTGGAACGCATCCACCAGCGCAACCAGGCCCAGCGCCTGCTCGAAGCCGGCGTGACGCTGGCCGACCCGGCGCGCATCGACGTGCGCGGCGCGCTGACCTGCGGGCGCGATGTCAGCATCGATGTCGGCTGTGTGTTCGAAGGCCGCGTGCATCTGGGCGATGGCGTGCAGATCGGCGCCAACTGTGTGATCCGCAATGCCACCATCGACGCCGGCGCGCAGGTGCAGCCGTTCTGCCATATCGACAGCGCGAAGATCGGCGCGCAGGGCCGCATCGGCCCGTACGCGCGGCTGCGCCCGGGCACGGAGCTGGGCGAGGATGTGCATATCGGCAACTTCGTCGAAGTGAAGAACTCGCAGGTCGCGGCGCATAGCAAGGCCAATCACCTGGCCTATGTGGGCGACGCCACGGTCGGCTCGCGCGTGAATATTGGCGCTGGCACCATCACCTGCAACTATGACGGCGCGAACAAGTTCCGCACGGTAATCGAGGACGATGTCTTCATCGGCTCCGATACGCAGCTGGTGGCGCCGGTGACGGTGCGCCGCGGCGCGACCATCGGTGCGGGCACCACGCTGACCAAGGAAGCGCCGGCCGACCAGCTGACGCTGTCCCGCGCCAAGCAGATGACCATCGCCGCCTGGCAGCGTCCGGTCAAGCAGCCAAAGCCGTAAGCAGTACGGCTACCGCGCGGTAGCCAACGGGGCAACACAACACGGCGGCCGCAGCGCTTGCGGCCGTACCGGCGCGGCACAATGGCCGTTGCCGTCATTGAAAACGGGCGCCGGTGTCGGCGCCGACCACGGGAGTGCAGCATGTGTGGCATCGTCGGCGCGGTTTCTACGCGCAATATCGTTCCGGTCCTGATCGAAGGCCTGCGCCGCCTCGAATACCGTGGCTATGATTCCTGCGGCGTAGCCGTGGTGCGCGATGCTTCCGTCGAGCGTGCGCGCACGGTATCGCGCGTGGCGGATCTGGACGCCCAGACCCAGGCTTCGGGCCTGGCCGGCACCACCGGCGTGGCGCACACGCGCTGGGCCACGCACGGCAAGCCCGACACCGTCAATGCCCACCCGCACCTGTCCGGCGAGACCATCGCGCTGGTGCACAACGGCATCATCGAGAACTACGAGCCGCTGCGCGAGGAACTGCGCGCGGCCGGCTACGGCTTCGAGTCGCAGACCGACACCGAAGTCGTGGCCCACCTGATCCACCAGGCCTACAGCTACCCGAGCAGCGCCACGCGCGGCGACCTGTTCGCGTCGGTGCGCGCCGTGACCAAGCGCCTGCACGGCGCCTATGCGATCGCCGTGTTCGCCAAGGACCAGCCCGAGCGCGTGGTCGGCGCGCGCGCCGGCTCGCCGCTGGTGGTGGCGCTCGGCGACGGCGAGGCTTTCCTGGCCTCCGACGCGCTGGCCGTGGCCGGCACCGCCAACCGCATCATCTACCTGGAAGAGGGCGATGTTGTGGAAGTTACGCGTGAAGGCGTGACCATCCGTGACGGCCACGATCATCTGGTCGAGCGCGAGGCACGCGTGGTCGAAGCCCACGCCGCCACGGTGGACCTGGGTCCGTACCGCCATTTCATGCAGAAGGAGATCTTCGAGCAGCCGCGCGCGCTTGGCGACACGCTTGAAGGCATCGAAGGCATTTCGCCGGAGCTGTTTGGCGAGCGCGCGGCCGAGGTCTTCCCCGAGATCGACAGCGTGCTGATCCTGGCCTGCGGCACCAGCTACTACTCGGGCTGCACGGCCAAGTACTGGCTCGAAAGCATTGCCAGGATCCCGACCCAGGTCGAAGTGGCCAGCGAGTACCGCTATCGCGAGACCGTGCCGAATCCGCGCGCGCTGGTGGTGGTGATTTCGCAGTCCGGCGAGACCGCCGATACCATGGCCGCGCTGCGCCACGCGCGCGCGCTGGGCCATACCCACACGCTGTCGATCTGCAACGTGGCCACCAGCGCCATGGTGCGCGAGACCGAGATGCGCTTCCTCACGCGCGCCGGCACCGAGATCGGCGTGGCGTCGACCAAGGCCTTCACCACGCAGCTCGCCGCGCTGTACATGCTGACGCTGGCGTTGGCCAAGGTGCGCGGCTTCCTGTCGGAAGAAGCCGAGGCGAAGGACATGGCCAACCTGCGCCACCTGCCCGCCGCGCTGCATGGCGTGCTGGCGCTCGAGCCGCAGATCATCGCCTGGTCGGAAGAGTTCGCACGCCGCGAGAACGCGCTGTTCCTGGGGCGCGGCAAGCACTACCCGATCGCGCTCGAGGGCGCGCTCAAGCTAAAGGAAATCTCGTACATCCACGCCGAGGCCTATCCGGCCGGCGAACTCAAGCACGGCCCGCTCGCGCTCGTGACGGAAGCCATGCCGGTGGTCACCGTCGCCCCGAACGACGCGCTGCTGGAAAAGCTCAAGTCCAACATCCAGGAAGTGCGGGCGCGTGGCGGACGCCTGTATGTGTTTGCCGATAGCGACACGCACATCCAGTCGACGGACGGCATCCAGGTGATCCGCATGCCCGAGCACTATGGCGATCTGTCGCCGATCCTGCACGTGGTGCCGTTGCAATTGCTGGCGTATCACACGGCGTGCGCGCGGGGGACCGACGTGGACAAGCCGCGGAACCTGGCGAAGTCGGTGACGGTGGAGTAGGGCGCCGGGGCGTTTAGCGGCCCGCACGCCGAGCCGGCGCTACGCCCGCTTCGTCAGCACGACGTGCAGCGCGGCGGGCGTGCTCGCGTGTTCGGTGCAGGCATAGCCGAGCGCCGGCAGGTCAATGCCTGCAAGCAGCGACTCGCCGCCGCCGAGCAGCGTCGGCGCCATGGCGAGGTGCATCTCGTCGATCAGGCCGGCGTGCAGGTACTGGCGGATCGTCGCCACGCCACCGCCCACGCGAATATCGCGGCCCTGCGCGGCTTCGCGCGCGCGCGCCAGCGCCGCGTGGATGCCATCGGTGACGAAGTGGAAGGTCGTGCCGCCCTCCATCTCGATCGATGGCCGCGCGTGGTGCGTCAGCACGAACACCGGCACGTGATAGGGCGGGTTGTCGCCCCACCAGCCTTTCCAGTCGCCATCGGGCCACGGCCCACGCACGGGGCCGAACATATTGCGGCCGAGGATCCACGCGCCCAGATTCTCGAAGCCGCGTTCGGCAAAGTCATTGTCGACCCCGGTGCTGCCGCCCTCGCGGCCGAGCATGGCCTGGAAGCGGCGCGTGGGGAACACCCATTCGTGCAGCGACATGCCGCCGACTCCCATCGGATTGGCGAGGCTCTGGTCCAGGCCGGCACCGTAGCCGTCAAGCGACAGCGAGAAGCAGTTCACCCTGAGTCGGGATGTTGGCTGCGTGAGATTCATGATCCACTCCCTGTTCCTTTGTCGAACGGTTCAGCACGCGATCGGCTCTCCAGAGAATAGGAAAGGGCAGGTATCCCACTCCTTTTTTTTACGGGCAATGGGCGCCGAGCTGTTCCTTCCGGATGGGCAACTACCGCGTTCCTGGCATTTTTACGCGCGACTGATAATCGCGTCGAAAATCAAAACCATACGCATTCTCGATCCAACGCACAGCAGGCGATGATTTCCCGCGCATTTTGCCGTCTCGCTTGATGTCGCGCCAATCGGGCCTACCATGAAAATAGACCGGCGCAAAAGCCGGACCGGATCGGACAAGGAAAAACAGTATTTTCTGTCCCGGGGGAAGGGGATATGCCATGAAATCTGACAAGAAGGTCATACAGCTCCTCAATGCCCAGCTCAAGCACGAACTGACCGCGATCAACCAGTATTTCCTGCATGCGCGCATGTACCGGCATTGGGGCATCAATGCGCTGGGCAAGCACGAATACGAGGAATCGATCGAGGAAATGAAGCATGCCGACAAGCTGATCGAGCGTATCCTGTTGCTCGACGGCCTGCCGAATCTGCAGGACCTCGATAAATTGCTGCTCGGCGAAAACACCGGTGAAATGCTGGCTTGCGACTTGAAGCTCGAGCAGATTTCCCAGGCAAGCTGCAAGGAAGCGATCAAGTATTTCGAATCGGTGGGCGACTACGTATCGCGCGAAGTCGTCGTCGACATCCTGGAAGCGACCGAAGAACATATCGACTGGCTCGAGTCGCAGATCGAACTGATCGGCAAGGTCGGCATCCAGAACTACATCCAGTCCGGCATGGGCGGGGTCGAATAACCCCGCCGCGAGTACGGCGCCTGCAAACTTTCCGATTTACCGCTACACTGCGCCCCGCAACACGATTTGTCCCCGGATCTTTCGTCCACGGCGGGGTGGCAGAGTGGTGATGCGACGGCCTGCAAAGCCGTTTACGACGGTTCGATTCCGTATCCCCGCCTCCAGTTTCCTTCCGCGCGCATGGCGCCGGATGCCTGCGGTGCCCTGAGCGGCACGATCCCTGCTTGTCCCTTCGCATATCACCCGTACGGGCGTGGAACCAGCCGGTCTCATGCTGTACCGTGAGCGTTGTTTACGCGTTGTTACCGTCTGGAACAACGGCGCTCTTTGCGGTAGTGTGTTGACGCGGCAATGTGTCGCGTGCAGGTGCATCCGGCGCTTGCGCACGTGACGACCATGCAGGGCTTCCGTGGTGTTCCCGTAGTGACGCAAGGTTAAGAGGCTCCCGATGATTAAAGATCTGCGAATCCGGGCAGCGGTACCTCCGGATGCGCCTGCGGTCGGCGCGGTGCTGGAACGCTGCAGCCTGCCAACCGATGATGTACTCCGCATGCTGGAGCACTTCCACGTTGCCGTGCACGAATCGCAGGTGGTCGGCTGCGGGGCTGGCGAGCGTTTTGGCGAGATCGTGGTGATCCGCTCGGTGGCGGTGTTGCCGGAATACCGCGACCAGGGCATCGCCACCCATGTGGTACGCGCGGTGCTGATGCGGGCGCGTGCCAACGGGGCCAAGCGCGCCGTGCTGCTGACCCCTACCTGCCCGAGCTATTTCGCGCGCTACGGCTTCTCGCTGATCTCTGCCTCGAGCCTGCCGGCCGAGGTGCTGTCCTCCAGTGAATTCCATCGCCATGCCGACACGCCACCGCTGTGCATGTGCTGCGAACTGACCTGAAGCCGTGCGCGTGAGCGCCGGCACGTTTTCCCGAGAGCGGAAGTAACCGGGTCTTTCCAGTCGGTGGGGAACAGGCAGCAAGCTCCGTCAGGCGTGCCGCGCGGCGCGCACGCCCGGATGGTCTTCGTCGCGGCAGACGCTGATCTCCACCGTCACATGCACGAGCTCCTCATGCACGGACAAGGCCTCGCGCACGCGCTGCGGTGTCAGGGTGGTGTCATGCGTGACCAGGCAGACGATGCAGGCGAACTGCTGCTTGCCGACGCGCCAGACATGGAGGTCGGTCACGCGTATGGCATCGCGGTCGTCGTCGGCGGGTTCGAATCCGGCCAGTACTTCGCGCACTTCACCGACCACCGGGTGGTCCATCTCGCGATCCAGCAGCACGGTTCCGCTCTGGCGCAGCAGCCCCAAAGCCCAGCGGCCGACCAGCACCGCGCCGACCAGACCCATCACCGGGTCCAGCCAGCTCCAGCCGAGCCACCAGCCGCCGGCCAGCGCGACGATGGCCAGCACCGACGTCGCGGCATCGGCCACCACATGCAGGTAGGCGGAGCGCAGGTTGATGTCGTGATGGTGGCCATGCCCGTGGGCATGATCGTCGTGGTGGTGGCCGTGGTGGTGGTCGTGGTGATGCCCGTGTCCATGATGGTCATGATCATGGTGCGCACCGCCGAGGATCAGCGCGCAACCAAGGTTCACCAGCAAGCCGAGCGCCGTGATGGCCATGGCTTCGCGATAGTGGATGGCCTGAGGGCTGAACAACCGGTCCACCGAGCCGATCGCCATCAGTGCCGCCACGCCAATCAGGAACACGGCGCTGGCGAAGCCGGCGAGCACTTCGATTTTCCAGGTGCCGAAGGCAAAGCGCGCATCCGACGCGTAGCGCCGCGCGGCCGCGTAGGCAAAAGCCGTCATGCCGATCGCCAGGGCGTGCGAACTCATGTGCCAGCCGTCGGCCAGCAATGCCATGGAGTTGAACCACCAGCCGGCAGCAATTTCCACGACCATGGTGACGGCCGTGATCATCATCACCAGCCGGGTGCTGCGCTCGGCCGCATGGTTGCCAGTGTCGAATACGTGGCTGTGGGTCCACGTAGAGAGATCTTCGGTGTGCATGGAGGGCGGATCCGTCGGACGGAGCAGGAAGCGAGCGGGTAGGGTAGCAGACCGCCGCGCGCGAAGCCGGGGCGCCCCTGTGGCCGGAGCGGGAATGCGCAGACGGCCGCGGGCTGCATGTGATGCGCTCTCGTTTATACATACATTCACGTATGCATGTATAATTTCAAGAAATATTCACATTCCATCCCCATTTTTGTTGTCAATTTCGATATGAGCTACCGTTTTATCGCCGTCTGCATGGCGGTCTGGATTGGCATCTGCGCGACCGCTGGCATGGTGGTCGAGCGCCTCTGGAGCTGAGCCCGGCAGCGGGCCGGTTCAGGCAGCGCGCACGGCGCGCTCCCGGTCCGACAGGCCATCCAGGAAGTCCCATAACGGCGGCGCGTCACCGGTCGCCACATTGAAGCGGATCCATGGCGAATCCGTTTCCTCCGGCTCGAAATAGGACCCTGGCGCCAGCCAGATGCCATGTTCGAGCGCCAGCGTAGCGAGCCGGTTGCCGGTCATCGGCAGGCCATCGGGTAGCGCGTCGCGCACGCGGGCCCAGGCGAACATCCCGCCTTCCGGGCGCAGCAGCACCTCCAGGCCGTGCGCTTCCATCTTCTCCGTCACGCGGTCCTGCTGGGCGCGCAGCCGTTCGGCCAGCGCCGCCACATGGCGGCCGTAGTGGCCGCTGGTCAGGACCGAATACACCAGCCGCTCCGTCACTTCCGACGAGGTCAGCCCGACTGCCATCTTGGTCCGCGCGAAGGCCTTGGCCAGGTCCGCGCTGGCGGCGAGATAGCCGACACGCAGCGACGGCGTGATGGTCTTGGAAAAGCCATTGACGTAGACCACCTGCGACAGTCCATCCATCGCGGCCAGCATGGGCGAACCCGCCGGCGCGAGTTCGCGGTAGATATCGTCTTCCACCACCAGCAGCCGGTGCTGCTCGGCAAGCTGCAGCACGCGAAACGCGTTCATGCTGGTGAGGCTGGCGCCGGTCGGGTTCTGCAGCACGGTGTTGACGAACAGCGCACGCGGGGCGTGCGTGCGGATGGCATCTTCCAGTGCATCGGTATCGAGCCCGGCCGCGGTGCGCGGCACGCCCACCACGCGCAGGCCGGCGAGCCGCAGGATCTGCAGCAGGTTGCAGTAGCAGGGCGCCTCGACCAGCACGGTATCGCCGGTGCGCAGCAGCGTACGCACCACCAGGTCCAGCGCCTGCGTGGCGCCCTGGGTCAGCACCACCTGCTGCGCCTGCATCGGAATCCCGTACTGGCCGAGACCGGCGGCGATATGCTCGCGCAGCGGCGCATAGCCGTAAGGCTGGCCGTAGCCCGACACCTGCGCGGCCGGCACGCGCGCGGCAGCGCGCATGGCCTGGTGCAGGCCTTCCTCGTTGAGCCAGTCCCCGGGCAGCCAGCCGGCGCCGGCCTTGATCGGCACGGAATGGTCGGCGAACACATCCGACAGCAGCCACGCCGCATTGAGCCCGGGCGCTTCCCAACGCGGCGCACGCGCGCCGCCCGCCGGCGCATGGCGGTGGGCCACGGTGTAGCCGGAACCTGCGCGTGCGGCAAGGTAGCCCAGCGCGGTGAGCCGGCCGTAGGCTTCGGCCACCGTGAAGGTGCTGATGCCATGCTGCTGTGCAAAGCGGCGTACCGACGGCAGCGCGGAGCCGGCGCGCAGCGCGCGGCGGTCCACCAGCGCGGCGATGCCGGCCACGATCTGTTCGGTCAGGGTTTCGCCGCCGCGGCGGCTGCGGGTCAGGTCAAGGATCAGCATGCGGCACTTCAGACGGAAGCAACCTGTACAGTTTAGCGGCAGCACGAAGGCATCTGGGCAACGCGCCGGTATCCACGCCGCAAATGACGCACTGCAATGTGTGACGCCGCCCGGCACCGCGTGGCGGGTCCCGTTAGCGTGACACGGTGTCGCTGCTGCAGCGGCACAATCCTGTACGGTTTGCCTTGCCTAAACTGTACGGTAAGGTGACGTTGTCCGGACTGTATATTTTGTCGCCCCTGGGCCGCCGGTAGAGTGGCCGACATCCCTGCCGCTGCACGCACTTCGCCGTGACAGCGCGCGCCAACCCGCTTGCCAGAGGAGGACGTATGGACGCCGCCAAGACCGTGATTCCCGATCTCGATGCCCTGTGGATGCCCTTTACCGCGAACCGCCAGTACAAGGCGGCGCCGCGCCTGCTGGCGTCTGCCAGCGGCATGTACTACACCACCCACGACGGACGCCAGATCCTGGACGGTTGCGCGGGCCTCTGGTGCGTGGCCGCCGGCCACTGCCGCAAGGAAATTGCCGAGGCCGTGGCGCGCCAGGCCGCCACGCTGGACTATGCGCCGCCGTTCCAGATGGGTCATCCGCTGTCCTTCGAAGCCGCCACCAAAGTGGCCGCCATCATGCCGCAGGGCCTGGACCGCATCTTCTTCACGAACTCCGGATCGGAGTCGGTCGACACCGCGCTGAAGATTGCCCTGGCCTATCACCGTGCGCGCGGCGAGGGCCAGCGCACGCGCTTTATCGGCCGCGAGCGCGGCTATCACGGCGTAGGCTTCGGCGGCATGGCAGTGGGTGGCATCGGGCCGAACCGCAAGGCGTTCTCGGCCAACCTGATGCCTGGCACCGACCACCTTCCGGCCACCCTGAACATCGCTGAAGCGGCGTTCTCCAAGGGCCAGCCGCAGTGGGGCGCACACCTGGCCGACGAGCTGGAGCGCATTGTCGCGCTGCATGATCCGTCGACCATCGCGGCGGTCATCGTCGAGCCGCTGGCTGGCTCGGCCGGCGTGCTGGTGCCGCCGGTCGGCTACCTGGACAAGCTGCGCGCGATCACCAGCAAGCACGGCATCCTGTTGATCTTCGACGAGGTCATCACCGCATTCGGCCGCCTGGGCACCGCCACCGCGGCGGAGCGCTTCAAGGTCACGCCGGACCTGATCACGATGGCCAAGGCCATCAACAACGCCGCCGTGCCGATGGGCGCCGTAGCCGTGCGCCGCGAAGTGCACGACACGGTGGTCAACTCCGCCGCACCGGGTGCGATCGAGCTGGCGCACGGCTACACCTATTCGGGCCACCCGCTGGCCGCCGCCGCCGCGATCGCCACGCTGGACCTGTACCAGCGCGAAAACCTGTTCGGCCGCGCCGCCGAACTGTCGCCCGCGTTCGAAGCCGCCGTGCACAGCGTACGTGAGGCGCCGCACGTGAAGGACATCCGCAACCTTGGCATGGTGGCCGGCATCGAGTTGGAGCCGCGTCCGGGCCAGCCTGGCGCGCGGGCGTATGAAGCCTTCCTAAAGTGCCTGGAGCGCGGCGTGCTGGTGCGCTACACCGGCGACATCCTGGCGTTTTCGCCGCCGCTGATCATCAGCGAGGCGCAGATCGCCGAACTGTTCGACACCGTCAAGCAGGCCCTGCGGGAAGTGCAGTAACGAGGGACGCCGAAGTGAATATTGCAGAGAACCGGCAGATCGCCGAAATCCACCATTACATCGGTGGCACGGTCCGGCAAGGCGCATCCGCGCGCTTTGCCGATGTCTTCAACCCGGCCACCGGCGAGGTGGCCGCGCACGTGACGCTTGGCACCGCGCAGGACGTGTCCGATGCCGTCGCGGCCGCCAAGGCCGCGTTCCCGGCGTGGGCCGACACACCGCCGCTGCGCCGCGCGCGCATCCTGTTCAAGTTCAAGGAGTTGCTGGACAAGCACCATGACGACCTGGCCGCGCTGATCACGCGCGAGCACGGCAAGGTGTTCAGCGACGCCAAGGGCGAAGTCACGCGGGGCATCGAGGTGGTCGAGTTTGCCTGCGGCATTCCGAACCTGCTCAAGACCGATTTCACCGACAACGTGGGCGGCGGCATCGACAACTGGAACCTGCGCCAGCCGCTGGGCGTGGTGGCCGGCATCACGCCGTTCAACTTCCCGGTGATGGTGCCGATGTGGATGTTCCCGGTGGCGCTCGCGTGCGGCAATACCTTCGTGCTCAAGCCATCCGAGCGCGATCCGTCGCCGAGCCTGCTGATTGCCGACCTGCTCAAGCAGGCTGGCTTGCCCGACGGCGTGTTCAACGTCGTGCAGGGCGACAAGGCGGCCGTCGATGCGCTGCTTGCGCATCCGGACGTGCAGGCGCTGTCGTTCGTCGGCTCGACGCCGATCGCCGAATACATCTACACCGAAGGCACGAAGCACGGCAAGCGCGTGCAGGCGCTGGGCGGCGCGAAGAACCATCTGGTGGTGATGCCCGACGCGGACCTTGACCAGGCCGTCGATGCGCTGGTCGGCGCGGCCTACGGCTCGGCTGGCGAGCGTTGCATGGCGATCTCCGTCGCGGTGGCCGTGGGCGATGTGGCCGACAAGCTTGTTCCGCGCCTGGCCGATCGCGCCTCGACGCTGAAGATCCGCAACGGCATGGAAGCCGACGCCGAAATGGGGCCGCTCGTGACCGGTGCGCACAAGGCGAAAGTCGAAGGCTATATCGAGAAGGGCGTGCAGGAAGGCGCAAAGCTCGTGACCGATGGCCGGGGCCACAAGGTCGATGGCCACGAGAACGGCTTCTATGTCGGCGGCACGCTGTTCGACAACGTCACGCCCGACATGACGATCTACAAGGAAGAGATCTTCGGCCCGGTGCTGTCGGTGGTGCGCGTGCATGACTTTGCCGAAGCGGTGGCGCTGATCAACGCGCATGAGTACGGCAACGGTGTGTCCTGCTACACCAGCGACGGCGGCATTGCGCGCGCGTTCGCGCGGCAGATCCAGGTCGGCATGGTGGGCATCAACGTGCCAATTCCCGTGCCGATGGCGTGGCATTCGTTCGGTGGCTGGAAGCGCTCGCTGTTCGGCGACCATCACGCCTACGGCGAAGAGGGCGTGCGCTTCTACACGCGCTACAAGAGCGTGATGCAGCGCTGGCCAGACTCGATCGCGAAGGGCGCCGAGTTCACGATGCCGGTGGCGAAGTAGCGTCCCCCCGCAGGGATGATCTGCGTGACGCGTGACGTGGATCATCCCGCCCGGCGCCTAGTGGCTTTTGGCGCACGCTCACAAGAGTAAACTCCCGTCCTTTCCAGGAAAAGGCGAAGCCATCCACAAGACGGCATTCGCGGGGGTAATTCTGATGAGTCTGTTCCGCACCAAGAATATTGACGCCATGCTCGCCGTGGCCGATCACGACGGCCTGAAGAAAGTGCTCGGGCCGATCGACCTCGTGATGATGGGCATCGGCGCCATCATCGGCACCGGCATCTTCGTGCTGACCGGCACCGGCGCGCTGACCGCCGGCCCGGCGCTGACGGTGTCTTTCGTCATCGCGGCCATGGCCTGCGGCTTCGCCGCGCTTTGCTATGCCGAGTTTGCTTCCGCCATCCCGGTGTCGGGATCGATCTATACCTACAGCTATGCCACGCTGGGCGAGATCATCGCCTGGATGATCGGCTGGGACCTTCTGCTCGAATACGGCCTGGCCACCTCGGCGGTGTCGGTGGGCTGGTCGGGCTATTTCCAGTCGCTCGTCGCCGGCTTCGGGCTGAAGCTGCCGGCGGCGCTCACGGCGGCGCCGGGCGCCGTGCCCGGCGTGGCGACCATGGTCAACCTGCCGGCCATGCTGATCATGCTGGCGATCACCTGGGTGGTGTCGTACGGCGTGAAGGAATCGACGCGGCTGAACAATGTGATGGTGGCGATCAAGATCAGCGTGGTGCTGCTGTTCATCGCCGTGGGCGTGTGGCACGTGAAACCGGCGAATTGGCAGCCGTTCGCGCCGTTCGGCATGACCGGCGTGTTCAATGCTGCGGCGCTGGTTTTCTTTGCCTTCATCGGTTTCGACGCCGTGACCTCGGCCGCGGAGGAGGTGCGCAACCCGAGCCGAGACCTGCCCGTCGGCATTGTCGGCTCGCTGGCGGTCTGCACCGTGCTGTACGTGGTGGTGGCCGCGATCATGACCGGCATCGTGCCCTTCGCGAAATTCGAGGGCGTGGATCATCCCGTGTCGCTGGCGCTGCAGTTCGCCGGACAGAACTGGGTGGCTGGCTTTGTCGACCTCGGCGCCATTCTGGGCATGACCACGGTGATCCTGGTCATGACCTACGGCCAGACCCGCATCATCTTTGCCATGTCGCGCGATGGCCTGCTGCCCGAGCGGCTCTCGTCGGTGCATCCCGTGCATGCCACGCCGTACTTCGCCACGTGGACAGTGGGCATCGTGTTCGCCATCATTGCCGGCTTCGTGCCGCTCAATGTGCTGGCCGAGCTGATCAATATCGGCACGCTCGCTGCCTTCACGCTGATCTCGGTTGCCGTGCTGGTGTTGCGCCGCACCCGGCCCGACCTGCCGCGCGCGTTCCGCTGCCCGGGCGTGCCGGTGGTGCCGCTGCTGTCCGCGGGCTTCTGCCTGTTCCTGATGGCCCACCTGCAGGCGCTCACCTGGATCGCATTCCTGGTGTGGCTGGCGATCGGCCTGGCGGTGTATTTCCTCTACGCGCGGCGCAACGCCGTGCTGCACAACCACGGCGGCTGAGGCTCAGCCCCTTGCGCTCTCCTGGCCCATGGCGGCGGCCTCGCGCATGAACGCCACCGAGCGCGGTTCGTTGGCATACGCGGTATTGACGCGGATCCACGCCGAGGTCTCGCCGCCCGGCCGGAAGTAGTTGCCGGGCGCGAGCATCACGCCGTATTTTTCGCCCAGCGCGACCAGCTCGCGCGAGTCCTCGATGCCCGGCGGACGGGCCCACAGGAAGTTGCCGCCCGCGGGCTCGCAGAACACTTCCCAGCCGCATGCCGAAAGCTGGCGCACCGCGTTGGCCGAAGACTCACGCACGCGCAGGCGCAGCCGTTCCACGTACTTGCGATAGGCGCCGCGTTCCAGCAGCGAGGCGGTGACCGCCTCCGCGAAGTGCGAGCCGGCCACGCTGGTGAGCACTTTCACATCGACGAGGTCCTTCACCAGCGCCTTGTCCGCCACCAGGTAGCCGGTGCGCAGCGAGGCCGACACGGTCTTCGAGAAGCCGCCGATGTAGATCACGTGCTCCAGCTGGTCCAGCGTGGCGAGCCGGTCGGTGAAGTGCGTCTGGAAGTCCGAGAAGATATCGTCCTCGACAAAGCGGAAGCCATGGCGGCGCGCCAGTTCCAGCAGTCGGAACGCGACTGGCGGCGCAAGGGTCGAGCCCGTGGGGTTCTGCAGCACGCTGTTGGTGAAGAACAGCTTGGGCTTGTGCTCGCGCAGCAGTGCCTCGGTGGCCTCGGGGTCTGGGCCGGACGGCGTGTGCGGCACGCCTACGAGCTGCACGCCGTGCAGGCGCAGCAGGCCGAACAGGTTGTAGTAGCCGGGATCTTCGACAAACACCGTGTCGCCCGGCTTGAGCAGGTGGCGCACCACCAGGTCCAGTGCCTGGCTGGCCCCGGTGGTGATCAGCACCTGGGGCAGCTCCGCGGCAATGCCGAGCTGGCGCACGCGCAGCAGCACCTGCCGGCGCAGTTCAGGGTGGCCAAGCGGTGTCGCGTAGTGAATCACGCTGTCGATGTCGTTGCGCGACACCGCACGGATGGCCTGGGTCAGCCCTTCCACATCGCGCCAGGTCTCGGGTACGAAGCCGCCGGCCAGCTTGAGCGCGCCGCTGGGATGGTTGAACTGCTCCATGATGTGGCCGGACAGGTCCTCGGCCAGGCTCGGGTCCGACCAGCCGCGCGCCGACCGGGTGGCCAGCGGGCTCTCCGCCACATAGAAGCCCGATCCATGGCGCGAATCCAGCAGTCCTTGCGACACCAGCCGGTCGTAGGCCTCGATCACCGGGAAGCGGCTGATGCCACTGTTGGCCGCAAGCTGCCGGATCGAAGGCAGCCGTGCGCCGGGGCGCGCCTCGCTGGAGCTGATCCAGGCCTTCACGCCCTGGATGATCTGCTCGGTCAGGGGAACGCCCGTGGTGGGGTCAATGATCAGCTTCATGGTGGCGTCGACCTATCAGTCGAACTGTCAGGAAAAACTACTGAACAGTTCATGGAAAACTGTTCACAACTGTACATGGGATTCTAGTCGGGCATGCGAATAATGGAAGCATGGCGGAGATCGGTGCCGCCGCGCTGGCAAGGAGTGCGACATGCGTGAACTGAGGGTATTTGAACTGGATGAACCGGGGCAGCCGGTGAGCCTGCGCGCGCGCTACGGGCAAAGCGTGAAGGTGATCGAGGGCCGGGTATGGGTCACGGTGGAAGGCTGCGTGGCCGACTTCTGGCTGCGGCCTGGCGACGTTTTTGCGCTGGCCGAGGGCGAGCGCTTCTGGCTGTCGGGCGAGAGCGGCCCGGCGCGTATCGCGCTGGCAGCAGTATCCGCGCCGTTGTCGTGGGCGCGACTTGCCGGCTGGCTGCGCGTGCTGGCGCACCGCTGGGGCGAGTGGAAGACGGATGCGTTTGGGGAGTGCCCGCGGTTGGGCGTGCGGTGATGGCGTCGTCAGCCGCTGCCAGGGCCGCCATGCGCGGCCCTCTTCATTCCGCCACTCAGGCGGAGACCGAATGCCGTTTGATCTCCGCCAGCTTGGCGGCACCGATCTTTTCTTTCGCCATTTCGGTGTCGTAGTAGGTCTGCAGATTCATCCAGCTTTGCGCGTCGGTGCCGAAGAAGGCCGCCAGGCGCACCGCCGTGTCTGCGGTGATCGCGCGTTCACCCTTGACGATTTCGTTGATGCGGCGCGGCGGCACGTCGATGGCCTTTGCCAGGGCGTACTGGGACAGGCCTAGCGGCTCGAGCCAATCCGCCTGCAGGATCTCGCCTGGGGGGGCGAGCGGGACTTCACGAGACATTGCCTGCTCCTTTGCGTGTTTAGTGGTAGTCGACGATTTCGACGTCGGCTGCGTAGCCATCGGCGAACCGGAAGCAGATGCGCCACTGGTCGTTGATCCGTATGCTCAATTGCCCGTCACGGTCTCCCTTGAGTGCTTCCAGGCGGTTGTTTGGCGGGACCCGCAGGAAGCCAAGGCTGTCCGCCGCATGAATTTGCTGCAGCTTTCGGATGGCGACTTGTTCGATGTTGGTAAATCGGGCAACGCGGGTACCACCGAAAAGCAGCGCGGTGTCGCGGCAGTTGAACGACGTAATCATGGTTATGATAACGCATGGCGTTAATAACGCAAGACGTTACTACGCGTAGCGATGTGATTGATTCGCCGCACAATAGCTGACTTGGGTTACGTAAACGTCAACGCCATATAATCGATTGGCCCCCGTCGTAGCCGCCGGGGACCACGCCCGCCGCAAGCACGGCCAAGCCGGCACCAGACCGGCGCACCAGGCTGCAGGCGGCCGCGAGCCAATCCAGCCAGCGGTGGAGACCATGACCGATCTTTCCGATGTGCGCGATGCCCGTCGCGACGCGCCCCGGGCGCAGGCGCGCGGCCCCGTCAACAAGGTGCGTTTCGTCACGGCGGCTTCGCTGTTCGACGGCCACGACGCATCGATCAACATCATGCGGCGCATCCTGCAGTCCTACGGCTGCGAGGTGATCCACCTCGGCCACAATCGCTCCGTCGATGAAGTGGTGACCGCAGCGCTGCAGGAAGACGCGCAGGGCATTGCCATCTCCAGCTACCAGGGCGGCCACGTCGAGTACTTCAAGTACATGGTGGATCTGCTGCGCGAGAAGGGCGGCGAGCATGTGCAAGTGTTCGGCGGTGGTGGCGGCGTGATCGTGCCGGACGAGATCCGCGAACTGCAGTCCTACGGCGTGGCGCGCATCTACAGTCCCGAGGATGGCCAGCGCATGGGCCTGGCCGGCATGATTGCCGACATGGTGCAGCGCTGCGATATCGACCTGAGCTGCTATGCGCCGACAACGCTCGACGCGGTGGTCGCAGGCGACCGTCGCGAGCTGGCGCAGCTCATTACCGCGCTGGAGAACGGCAAAGCGGATCCGGCGCTGGTGGCGGATCTGCGCGCGCAGGCGGACCAGGCCACGGTGCCAGTGCTGGGCATTACCGGAACTGGCGGCGCTGGGAAGTCGTCGTTGACGGACGAACTGATCCGCCGTATCCGTCTGGACCAGCAGGACACGCTGCGCATCGCGATGGTCTCGATCGACCCGTCGCGGCGCAAGTCCGGCGGCGCGCTGCTCGGTGACCGCATCCGCATGAATGCGATCAACCATCCGAACATCTTCATGCGCTCGCTGGCCACGCGCGAGGCAGGCAGCGAGATATCGCAGGCACTGCCCGATGTCATCGCCGCGTGCAAGGTGGCCGGGTTCGATCTGGTCGTAGTCGAAACCTCGGGCATTGGCCAGGGAGATGCGGCCATCGTCCCGCACGTCGACCTCTCGCTCTACGTGATGACGCCGGAGTTCGGCGCCGCGAGCCAGCTCGAGAAGATCGACATGCTCGACTTCGCCGATTTCGTCGCGATCAACAAGTTCGACCGCAGAGGCGCGCAGGATGCCTGGCGCGATGTGGCCAAGCAAGTGCAGCGCAACCGCGAACAATGGCATGGCAAGCCCGAGGACATGCCCGTGTACGGCACGCAGGCGTCGCGCTTCAATGACGACGGCGTGACCATGCTCTACCAGGGCCTGCGCGAGGCGCTGGCCGCGAAGGGACTGAAGTTGCAGCCGGGCACGCTGCCGGCGCTGACCGGCCGCGTTTCGACCGGACAGAACGTCATCGTTCCGCCGCAGCGCAACCGCTACCTGGCGGAACTGGCCGATACATTGCGTGGCTATCACCGGCGCGTGGCGGAGCAGAGCCGCATCGCGCGTGAGCGCCAGCAATTGCGTGCGTCCAGCCGCATGCTCGCGCAAGCGCAGGGCGAAGGCGTTGCTGCACTGGACAACCTCTGCGCGCAGCGCGACGCAGCGCTTGGCGCGCTCGAACGCAAGCTGCTGGACATGTGGCCGCAAATGCAGCAGGCCTACAGCGGTGACGACTACGTGGTGAGGATTCGCGACAAGGAACTGCGTACGCGGCTCGTAAGCACCACGCTGTCTGGCACGAAGATAAGCAAGGTCGTGCTGCCGCGCTTCGAAGACGATGGCGAAGTGTTGAAGTGGCTGATGCGCGAGAACGTGCCCGGCAGCTTCCCGTACACCGCCGGCGTGTTCGCATTCAAGCGCGAGAACGAAGATCCCACGCGCATGTTTGCCGGCGAGGGCGATGCCTTCCGCACCAACCGGCGCTTCAAGCTGGTGTCGGAAGGCATGGAGGCCAAGCGGCTTTCCACCGCATTCGACTCGGTCACGCTGTACGGCGAAGACCCGCACGTGCGTCCTGACATCTACGGCAAGGTCGGCAATTCCGGCGTGTCGATCGCCACGCTCGACGACATGAAGGTGCTCTATGACGGCTTTGACCTGACCAGCCCGAGCACGTCGGTGTCGATGACGATCAACGGGCCGGCGCCGACCATCCTGGCGATGTTCATGAACACCGCCATCGACCAGAACCTCGATAAATTCCGCGCCGACAACGCCCGCGAGCCGAGCGCCGACGAAGAGGCCAAGATCCGCGCGTGGGTGCTGCAGAACGTGCGCGGCACGGTGCAGGCCGACATCCTCAAGGAAGACCAGGGCCAGAACACCTGCATCTTCTCGACCGAGTTCTCGCTCAAGGTGATGGGCGATATTGCCGAGTATTTCGTGCACCACCAGGTGCGCAACTTCTATTCGGTGTCGATCTCGGGCTACCACATCGCCGAGGCCGGCGCGAACCCGATCTCGCAGCTCGCCTTCACGCTCGCCAACGGCTTCACCTATGTCGAGGCGTATCTGGCGCGCGGCATGCACATCGACGACTTCGCGCCCAACTTGTCATTCTTCTTCTCGAACGGCATGGACCCCGAGTACAGCGTGCTCGGCCGCGTGGCGCGCCGCATCTGGGCGGTGACGATGCGCGACAAGTATGGTGCCAACGAGCGTAGCCAGAAGCTCAAGTACCACATCCAGACTTCGGGCCGCTCGCTGCATGCGCAGGAGATCGACTTCAACGATATCCGCACCACGCTGCAGGCGCTGATCGCGATCTACGACAACTGCAATTCGCTGCACACCAACGCCTATGACGAGGCCATCACCACGCCCACCGGCGAATCGGTGCGCCGCGCGCTGGCGATCCAGCTGATCATCAATCGCGAATGGGGCGTGGCCAAGTGCGAGAACCCGAACCAGGGCAGCTTCCTGATCGAAGCGCTGACCGACCTGGTCGAAGAGGCCGTGCTGCAGGAGTTCGAGCGCATTGCCGAGCGCGGCGGCGTGCTTGGAGCGATGGAGACCGGCTACCAGCGCGGCAAGATCCAGGAGGAGTCGCTGTACTATGAACAGCTCAAGCATGACGGCACGCTGCCGATCATCGGCGTGAACACGTTCCGCAATCCGGACGGCGACCCGATCCCGCGAAAGCTGGAACTGGCGCGCTCCAGCGAAGCCGAGAAGCAGAGTCAGCTCGACCGTCTGGCCGCATTCCAGCAGGCGCATGCCGACGCGGCGCCTGCCATGCTGCAGCGCCTGCGCCAGGCCGTGATCGACAACCAGAATGTGTTTGCGGTATTGATGGACGCGGTGCGCGTGTGCTCGCTGGGGCAGATTTCGCACGCGCTGTTCGAGGTCGGAGGGCAGTACCGCCGCAATATGTGAAATAAAAGGCAGAAAATTGCACGGAAATCGAGGGGCGGCGGGGGGCTATCACGGCCATGGCCGCCCCTGTGCGTTAAACTCGACAGCTCGCCGGACCCCGGAACCACGCCGCCCCCCGACCATGAACAGCCAGTACGACACGAACAATATTTTTGCGAAGATCCTGCGTGGCGAACTGCCGTGCATCAAGGTCTATGAAGATGCCGAGACCATCGCCTTCATGGATATCATGCCGCAATCCGACGGCCATACCCTGGTGGTGCCGAAGGAAGCCGCGGTCAACCTGTTCGACCTGTCGAAAGCCGGCGCCGAGGCCGCGATCCGCACCACGCAGCGCGTCGCGCGCGCGGTGCGCCAGGCCTTCAATCCGGACGGATTGTCGATCGGGCAGTTCAATGGCGCAGCTGCCGGCCAGACCGTGCCGCACGTGCATTTCCATATCGTGCCGCGCTATTCGGACCAGGCCTTGCGCGGCCACGCGCGCGACACGCAGACCCCGGACGTGCTCGAGGCCCACGCGCAGCGCGTCATCGCCGCGCTGCGCGAACAGGCTGCCTGAGCGGCTGCCCGAGCGCTAGCGGACAACGAATACATAACCAGCAACGAGGAACAGAGAGATGGCAATCAGGACAGTGGGCATCGTCGGTGCCGGCACCATGGGCAACGGCATCGCACAGGCCTGCGCGGTAGTAGGCCTGGACGTGGTGATGGTGGATATCAGCGACGCAGCGGTGCAGAAGGGCATTGCCACCGTCGCCGGCAGCCTGGACCGCCTGATCAAGAAGGACAAGATCAGCGAAGCCGACAAGGCCGCCGCGCTCGCGCACATTCACGGCTCCACCGCGTATGAAGACCTGAAGAAGGCCGACATCGTGATCGAGGCCGCCACCGAGAACTTCGACCTGAAGGTCAAGATCATCAAGCAGATCGACGGGATCGTCGGCCCGGAAGTGATCATCGCGTCGAACACCTCGTCGATCTCGATCACCAAGCTTGCCGCCGTGACCAGCCGCGCCGACCGCTTCATCGGCATGCACTTCTTCAACCCGGTGCCGGTGATGGCGCTGGTCGAGCTGATCCGCGGCCTGCAGACCAGCGACGCTACGCACGCCGACGTCGAGGCGCTGGCGAAGGAACTGGGCAAGTACCCGATCACGGTGAAGAACAGCCCCGGTTTCGTGGTCAACCGCATCCTGTGCCCGATGATCAATGAGGCCTTCTGCGTGCTGGGCGAAGGCCTGGCGTCGCCGGAAGAAATCGACGAAGGCATGAAGCTCGGTTGCAACCACCCGATCGGCCCGCTGGCGCTGGCCGATATGATCGGCCTGGATACCATGCTGGCAGTGATGGAAGTGCTGTACACGGAGTTTGCCGATCCGAAGTACCGCCCCGCCATGCTGATGCGCGAGATGGTGGCCGCAGGCTATCTGGGCCGCAAGACGGGCCGTGGTGTGTACGTGTATAGCAAGTAATCCCTGCAACTCACGGGCGTTGCAATGACGCAACGCATGTGCAGTAATCGCCGGCCGCCATTGAGGCGGCCGGTTTGCTTTCGACGTGAATCCAAGCCTTCGCCGCGCGCCGCGAACGACGCTTACATAGCTTCACATGCAGAAACAATTCCACGCCACCCGTTACGTGACCGCCGCGTTAGAGTGAATCATGGAATCAAGACAGAAAAGGAACCAGATGATCCGACCCCTTCTAGCCGCCTTCACGCTTGGCGCGTTGTCGCTGGCAGCCAGCCCGGCGATGGCACGTGTCGATGTCGGCGTCAGCATCGGCGTGCCCGCACCGGTTTACGTCGAACCTGCCCCCGTTTATGTAGCGCCGCCGCCGCCGGTCTATGTGGCGCCTCCTCCTCCCGTTGTCTACGGCCCGCCGCCGGTGGCTGCGTATGGCCCGGCGCCGGTCGTCGTTGCTCCGGCCATCGTGATGGGCTGGCATGGGGACCGCTATTGGGACGGCCGCCGCTGGTGGGGACGCGAGCAGTGGTACGGCCACCGCGGCCATCGTGACCGCGATTGGGACGACGACCGTGACCATGGCCACGGCCACGGTCGTGGCCACGACCGCGACCGCTGGTAGCCCGCCTCCGGGGGCAGGGCCTGGATTTCGCCTATAACTGAAATCGCCCCAGCCCACCAACGGAGACGGCAATGCAAAGAACCTGTCTGGCTGTCCTGCTCCTCGCCTTGTCGCTGACCGGCTGTATCTCGGTCAGCAGCAGCGACCCCAATCCTCCGGCCAACAATGCAGCAGCAAGGCCGTCCTCCGGCACCACGGTCACGTGTACACAGTTGCCGTGCTATTAGCCGCCCTGGCAGCTTTCAGGGCGCCAGCCCTGCGCCTGACTGTTCCGAGGCGATCCGCCTGACCTGCATCATGATGTCGTCCGCGAACACTGCGACGGGGGCCAGTGGCAACCCGGCGTGGCGCAGCGCGTCTGCCGTCCACGTGTTGCACGTATAGAGCAAGCTATAGGCAGCAGTCGCCGACAGGTAGGCACCGCCTTCATATGGGCCGGCACCAAGCCTGATGGGGTAGCCGTCCGGATCCCTTTGCACCGCGTGGCGCAGGAAGGTGCGCAATCCCTCCAGTCCGGGCTGGCTGACCGCCAGGCCAACGATATTCCCCGCGCCGAACGCTTCGGCCGGCGGCGCGCGCAGCGCGGTCATCAGCACCACCCCTCGCGCCGGCACGAGTGCCAGCAGCATGGTCACTACCCCATGGTTGCCCCGTACCACGTAGGAACGGTCGCCGAAGCCGAAGCAGAGGTAGCGCACCTCCTCGAATCCGGCGGCAAGGCTACGCACGGCGGGGTCCGCATCCTCGCTGCGCAGGCAGACGTCGGTGTGCCAGCCGCGCACCACCACGTCGATCATGGCAGCGGCGGGTACGGCAGGCGTGATGGATGACGCCGGAGGCAGCGGCGCGCAGGCGGCGGCCGCCAAGGCGGCCGCGCCAGCCAGCAGGCGCCGGGAGGAAAAGGCGCGGCGCACGTTCAGCGCAGCAGGATCAGCCGCGGCACGGCATCGGCCCCGCTCCAGACGATGGCGTTCTGGCCGTGCTTCGTGCCGAGCGCGCTGGCGGTGTCGAGCGATATCCCGGGAACCAGGAAGCTGGGCTCGCCTGGCCAGCCGTTGTCCGGATGCTGACCGATGCCGGCGATGACGGCAAAGCCGAGTCGCGCGAGTTCGTCGGCCAGCGCATGCTGCCGCGCGTCGTTGCGCAATGGATCGCATGGCTGCTGGCTGAATGGATTCGCTGCCGTGATGAACGCGCTCGACGCCACCCGCAGCCGCGCATGCAAGGCGGCCAGCGGTGCGCTTGGCTGGTCGATCTTCAGTATCAGCGGCGCATCGCCATGCACGCGATATTCGGTCTCGCGATAAGCCTGCAGCGTGGCCTCGTCGATCGCGGTGCGCGCCGGCATGCCGTCACTCGCCGTACTGGCGCAGCCCGTCCAGGTCGAGCACTTCGATCACGCCGTAATCCACGCGCACCAGGCCCTGCTGTTCGAGCACCTTGAGCGCCTGGTTGGCGCGCTGGCGTGAAATGCCGGCGAGCAGGCCGATCTCTTCCTGCGAGATCTCAAGCGTGGTGCCGATGCCCGGATAAAGATGTTCATTGAACAGCGACGACACCGCGCGCGCCACGCGCGAGTCGATGTCGAGCAGGCGCTCGTATTCCACCGCGGCGATGAACTGGCCAAGGCGCTCGTTGAACTGTGTGAGCAGAAAGCGCGTGAACGGCAGGCTGGTATCCAGCAGCCACTGAAAAGTCTCGCGCGGCAGGAAGGCGATGGACGAGCGGCGCAGTGCCATCACGTCGTACTTGCGGATCTCCGACTTGAGCACCGCGCCTTCGCCAAACCAGCCGCCGGTCGGCACGCCGGTGAAGGTGACCGACTTTCCCGATGGCGACACGGTAGTGATCTTGACGATGCCCTCGAGCACGCCGAGCCAGTGCTCGGCGATTTCACCCTTGTGGCAGACGTAGTCGCCTTGCGTGTACTCGCGCACGAACATCGCGCGGCGCACGCGTTCGCGCTGCTCCGGACTGAGGTCCGCGGCCCATACGCAGCGGTCGACGAAATCGTTCAGCATGGCCTGGAAAGGTCCTGTAGGGATTAACCCGGAATTGTCACCGGCGTGACAACCGGGGGGAAAGGCATCGGCTATCTTACGATCACTACGGAGCCGGCAAGTGCCACAACACAAGGCACGACGGGCTTGATGCGCTGCGGCATGATGGCCGCCGGGCAAAACAGGCCAAGTATAACGACCCGGACCGGCGCTTGACACCGCGCGTGGATCCCCACGACGGAGGGACAGGAGACAGCGATGCAGGAATCGTCGGCGACGACCTTTCCGCGATTGCTGCTGGAGCACGCCCGGCAACGGCCTGCGCATCCGGCGTATCGCGAAAAGGATCTCGGCATCTGGCAGACATACAGCTGGGCACAGGCCGCGCACGAAGTCCGCGCGCTGGCATGCGGCCTCGCGGCACTGGGCTTCACGCGCGGCATGAACCTGGCGGTGGTGGGCGACAACCGTCCGCGCCTGTACTGGGCCATGACCGCAGCCCAGGCGCTGGGAGGCGTGCCGGTGCCGCTGTACCAGGACGCCATTGCCAATGAAATGGTGTACGTCCTCAACGATGCGGAGATCGACTTCGCCATCGTCGAAGACCAGGAGCAGGTGGACAAGCTGCTCGAAGTCGAAGAGCAACTGGCTGCCTCTGGCCGCAGCGTGCGCCACGTCATCTACGAAGACCCGCGCGGGCTGCGCGACTACGATCATCCTTCGCTGATGTCGTACGCGCGCCTGCAGGAAATCGGCCGCGAATATGACCAGGCACATCCGGGCTTCTACGATGAGGCGATTGCCGCAGGCGAGCCCGAAGATACGGCGATCATTCTCTATACGTCCGGCACTACCGGCAAGCCCAAGGGCGTGTGCCACGCGCATCGCGGCCTGATCGGCTCGGCGCAGAACGGCTGCGGCTTCGACGGCCTCACGGAGAAGGACGACGTACTGTCCTACCTGCCGATGGCATGGGTCGGCGACAACCTCTTCTCTTACGCACAGGCCATGGTGGCGGGATTCACCGTGAACTGTCCGGAATCGCGCGAGACCGTCATGACGGACCTGCGCGAGATCGGGCCGACCTATTACTTCGCACCGCCGCGCATCTATGAAGGCCTGCTCACGCAAGTGATGATCCGCATGGAAGACGCGGGCTGGATCAAGCGCAAGCTGTTCCACTGGGCCATGGATGTCGCGCGCCGCTGTGGTGCCGACATCCTCGACGGCAAGCCCGTCGGACTGGCCGACCGCATGCGCTATGCCGCCGGCGAGTTTCTGGTCTACGGTCCGCTGCGCAATGTGCTCGGCATGAGCCGCATCCGCGTCGGCTATACCGCGGGCGAGGCGATCGGCCCCGACCTGTTCCGCTTCTACCGCTCGATCGGCGTAAACCTCAAGCAGTTCTATGGCCAGACCGAAACCTGCGCCTATGTCTGCCTGCAGCCGGACGGGCAGGTCAAGTTCGATTCCGTCGGCCCGGCGGCACCGGGCATGGAAATCCGCATCGCCGACAACGGCGAGGTGCTGGTGCGCGGCGTGGGCCTGCTCAAGTCCTACTACAAGCGCGACGACGCCACGCGCGAGGCCATCAACGACGAGGGCTATTTCATGACCGGCGACGCCGGTGTAATCGATGCCGACGGGCACCTCAAGATCATCGACCGCGCCAAGGATGTGGGAAAGCTGGCCGATGGCTCGATGTTCGCACCCAAGTACATCGAGAACAAGCTGAAGTTCTTCCCGTACATCAAGGAAGCGGTGGCCTTCGGCACTGGCCGCGACCAGGTCTGCGCCTTCATCAATATCGACTTCGATGCGGTGGGCAACTGGGCCGAGCGCCGCCACCTGCCGTATGCCGGCTACGTCGACCTGGCTGCCCAGCCGGATGTGATCGCGATGATCGGCGAATGCGTGGACCAGGTGAATGCCGACCTGGCCAGCGATGCCATGCTGGCCGGGTCGCAGATCTCTCGCTTCCTGATCCTGCACAAGGAACTGGACCCGGACGACGACGAGCTGACCCGCACGCGCAAGGTGCGGCGCGGCTTTATCGCCGAGAAATACGCGGTGCTGATCGAAGGGCTGTACGCCGGCAAGAGCGAGCAGTTCATCGAGACGCGCGTGAAGTTCGAGGACGGGCGCGAGGGCAGCGTGTCGGCCACGCTGAAGCTGGTGGATGCCAAACGCCTGCCGCCGTCGGCACGCGCGGCGTGAGCAGGGGGAGCAAGAGCATGACGCAAGTGGCCTGGCAAGGATCGGACCGCGCGAGCGCAGGGCAGCGCGGCGGACAACCGGAATGGAACGGCATGGCGCGCACGGATGCATCGGGCGCCATCCCCGGCGGCGGCGCCATCGCGCCGGCCGGCCCGATGGCGCCCGGCGCGCCGCTCGCCGACATCGGCCTGCAAGCCGGCGTGCAGCGTTCGCAGCAGACACATGAGCAAGCGCGTACCGGTGGCGAGGTGATCCTGGACCTGCAGCATATCTCGCTGTCGTTCGGCGGCGTGAAGGCGCTGACCGATATCTCGTTCGATGTGTGCGAGCACGAGATCCGCGCCATCATCGGCCCCAACGGCGCGGGCAAGAGTTCGATGCTGAACGTGATCAACGGCGTGTACCACCCGCAGCAGGGTCGCATCGTGTTCCGCGGCGAAGAGCGCCGCCAGATGCATCCGACCGAAGCGGCGCGCCAGGGTATTGCGCGCACGTTCCAGAACATCGCGCTGTTCAAGGGCATGACGGTGCTCGACAACATCATGACCGGCCGCAACACGCAGTTCCGCACCGGCATTCTCGCGCATGCACTTTGGTGGGGGTCCGCGCGCAATGAAGAGATGCGGCACCGGCAGAAGGTCGAGGAGGTGATCGACTTCCTGGAAATCCAGTCGATCCGCAAGACCCCGGTGGGGCGCCTCCCCTACGGCCTGCAGAAGCGGGTGGAGCTGGCGCGCGCGCTCGCGGCCGAGCCGTCGATGCTGCTGCTCGATGAACCGATGGCCGGCATGAACGTGGAAGAGAAGCAGGACATGTGCCGCTTCATCCTGGACGTGAACCGGCAGTTCGGCACCACCATCGTGCTGATCGAGCACGACATGGGCGTGGTGATGGATATCTCGGACCGCGTGGTGGTGCTGGACTATGGCAAGAAGATCGGCGACGGGACACCGGATGAGGTGAAGGCTAATCCGGATGTGATCAGGGCCTACCTGGGCACGTCGCACTGAGCCCGCGAACGGCTCTCCATTCAACCGATTCCACCGGAACGCAGCCATGACGTTCTTCATTGAAATCCTGCTCGGCGGCCTGCTGTCGGGCCTGATGTACTCGCTGGTAGCGCTGGGCTTCGTGCTGATCTACAAGGCCTCGGGCGTGTTCAACTTCGCGCAGGGCGCGATGGTCTACTTCGCCGCGCTGGCCGTGGTCGGCCTGATGGACAAGGGTCTGCCGATGTGGGCCGCCGTGATCGGCGCCTTTGTCGTGATGATCATTGTCGGCATGAGCACCGAGCGCTTCGTGCTGCGCAAGCTGGTCAACCAGCCGCCCATCACGCTGTTCATGGCCACCATCGGCCTGTCGTTCTTCCTGGAAGGGCTGGGGCCGCTGCTGTTCGGCAACGAAGTGCGCCCGATCAACCTGGGCATCGTCGACGAGCCAATCGAGTCGATCCTGACCAACTTCAACATCGTCCTTTCCAAGTTCGACATCGCGGCGGCGGCGATTGCCGGCGTGCTGGTCGGCTCGCTTGCGCTGTTCTTCCAGTACACCAAGGTGGGCCGCGCGCTGCGCGCGGTGGCCGACGACCACCAGGCCGCGCTGTCGCTGGGCATTCCGCTGCAGCACATCTGGGCCATCGTGTGGGGCGTGGCGGGCTTTGTCGCGCTGGTGGCCGGCATGCTGTGGGGCTCGCGCAATGGCGTGCAGTTCGCGCTGACGCTGACGGCGCTGAAGGCGTTGCCGGTGCTGATCCTCGGCGGCTTTACCTCGGTGCCGGGCGCCATTGTCGGCGGCCTGATCATCGGTGCCTCGGAGAAGCTCGCCGAGATCTACATCCCGCCCGTGTTCCAGTCGGCGTTCGGCGGCAACTTCGGTGGCATCGAGGGCTGGTTCCCGTATGTGTTCGCGCTGCTGTTCCTGCTGGTCAGGCCCGAAGGCCTGTTCGGCGAGAAGCATATCGACCGCGTCTGAACCGACTTCGCTCCAGGAGACTTTCCATGTTCTATCGTGAAGCCGGCCAGTTCAAGACGAGCTACGTCGCCGACAGCCAGATCTTCCCCATCCGCCAGGACCGCATCGGCTTTGCCGTGCTGATGGCGATGGCCTTCCTGGTGATTCCGTTCATTGGCTCGGAATACTGGTTCTCGGCCATCCTGATCCCGTTCCTGATCTTCGCGCTCGCGGCGCTCGGCCTGAACATCCTCACCGGCTATGCCGGGCAGTTGTCGCTGGGCACGGCGGCGTTCATGGCGGTGGGTGCTTACGCGGCCTACAACTTCCAGCTGCGCGTGGAAGGCCTGCCGGTGCTGCTGACGTTCATCCTTGCGGGCCTGTCCGCGGCACTGGTCGGTGTGGCGTTCGGCCTGCCGTCGCTGCGCATCAAGGGCTTCTACCTGGCGGTGGCTACGCTCGCCGCGCAGTTCTTCGTGGTGTGGGCGCTGACCAAGTTCCCCTGGTTCTCCAACAACAGTTCGTCGGGCGTGATTACCGCGCAGCGGCTGGACCTGTTCGGCATGGCCATCGACACGCCGGTGAAGAAGTACCTGTTCGTGCTGGCCATCGTCACGGTGCTGGCGTTCATCGCCAAGAACCTGGTGCGCTCGGCCACGGGCCGCGCGTGGATGTCGGTGCGCGACATGGACGTGGCGGCCGAGGTGATCGGCATTCCGCTGATGCGCACCAAGCTGCTGGCCTTTGCCGTCAGCTCGTTCTACTGCGGCGTGGCCGGCGCGCTGTACGCGTTCTGCTACCTGGGCTCGGTGGAGCCCGACGGCTTTTCGCTGGACCTGTCGTTCCGCGTGCTGTTCATGATCATCATTGGCGGGGTGGGCAGCATCCTGGGCTCGTTCCTGGGCGCGGCGTTCATCCTGCTGCTGCCAATCTTCCTGGACAACGTACTGCCGCCGCTGGCGTCGCTGCTGCACCTGCCGTTCACGAATGCCACGGTATCGCACATCCAGCTGATGGTGTTCGGCGGGCTCATCATCTTCTTCCTGATCGTCGAGCCGCACGGCCTTGCGCGGCTGTGGCAGATCGCCAAGGAGAAGCTGAGGCTGTGGCCGTTCCCGCATTAATCGCATCAATCGCTTTCCGACGTAGCTTTCGATCAAACGGGTACCCCATAACAAACGCACCTGCCAAGGTGAAGGAGACTGTCATGACAACCCTGATTCGCAATGTGCGGCGTGCCGTGCTGGCCGCGAGCGCCGCAGCGGCGCTGATGGTGCCGGCCGCAACGGCACTGGCGCAGACCAACGAACAGTTCGTGGCACTGCCAAGCTACCGCGTGGGCCCGTATGGCGCCAATGGGCAGTCCTGGTATGGCGGCTTCGTCGACTACCTGAACTACGTCAACCTGAAGGATGGTGGCGTCAATGGCGTCAAGCTGAGCTGGGAAGAGTGCGAGACCGAGTACAACAACGCCAAGGGCGTGGAGTGCTATGAACGCCTGAAGGCGAAGAACGCCACCACCAGGGGGACCGCGTATCACTCGATGTCGACGGGCATTTCGTACGCGCTGGTCGACAAGACCGCCGCCGACAAGGTGCCGCTGGTGATGATGGGCTACGGCCGCACCGATGCGGTCGATGGCTCGGTGTTCCCCTATGCCTTCCCGCTGGTGACGACCTACCAGATGCAGGTCTCGGCCATCGTGAAATACCTGGCGACCAAGAATGGCGGCTCGCTCGCCGGCAAGAAGATCGTCTACCTGTACCACGACTCGGCCTATGGCAAGGAGCCGATTGTGGCGCTGCAGGCGGAAGCGAAGCTCGGCAAGTTCAACCTGGTCGAGATACCGGTGGCGCACCCGGGCAACGAGCAGGGCGCGCAGTGGCTGAAGATCCGCCAGGAAAACCCCGACTACGTGATCTTCTGGGGCTGGGGCGTGATGAACCAGACCGCGCTGAAGGCCGCGCAGAAGGTGGGCTTCTCGCGTGACAAGATGATCGGCTCGTGGTGGGCAGGCTCGGAAGAGGACACCGTGCCGGCCGGCGAAGCCGCGAAGGGCTATATGAGCGCCACCTGGAACGTGGCGGGCCGCAGCGTGCCGCTGATCGCCGACATCGACAAGGTGGTCTACGGCGCGGGCAAGGGCAATATGCAGGACAAGAACAAGGTTGGCTCGGTGCTCTACAACCGCGGTGTTTCTGCGGCCGTGGTGACCGTGGAAGCCATCCGCGTGGCGCAGGCGAAGTTCGGCAAGGGCAAGCCGATGACCGGCGACCAGATGCGCTGGGCCTTCGAGAACCTGAACCTGACCAACGCGCGCCTGCAGCAGCTTGGCGCGACCGGCCTGCTGCCGGAAATCAAGACCAGCTGCGACAACCACGAGGGCTCGGGCAAGGTGAAGATCCAGCAGTGGGACGGCACCAAGTGGGTCGTGGTGTCCGACTGGATCGAAGGCAACAAGAACCTGATCCACCCGCTGTTCAAGGCGACCGCGGCGCAGTACGCGAAGGAGAAGGGAATCACGCCGGGGTGCATGAAGTCGTGATGCTGAACGCGTCCTGACGGTTGTCTCGCCTTTCCCTGAGGGGGAGGCGAGACAACCGGGTCGAACGCGAAGCCCGGAGTTATCGCAACACCAATACGAGCCGTACCATGACCCTTCTCTGCGTCAACAACATCGAAGTCATCTACGATCACGTGATCCTGGTGCTCAAGGGCGTGTCGCTCGAAGTGCCGGAGGGCAAGATCGTCGCCCTGCTGGGGGCCAACGGCGCGGGCAAGACCACCACGCTCAAGGCCATCTCCAATCTGCTGCACGCGGAGCGTGGCGATGTCACCAAGGGCTCGGTCGAATACCGCGGCGACCGCGTCGACCAGCTCACGCCGAACGATCTCGTCCGGCGCGGCGTGATCCAGGTGATGGAGGGCCGGCACTGCTTTGCCCACCTCACCATCGAGGAAAACCTGCTGACCGGCGCCTACACGCGCGGCCTGTCGCGCGGCGAGACGCGCGACGAGCTGGAGAAGATCTACAACTACTTCCCGCGCCTGAAGACGCGCCGCAAGTCGCAGGCCGGCTACACCTCGGGCGGCGAGCAGCAGATGTGTGCGATCGGCCGGGCCATGATGGCCAAGCCCGCGATGATCCTGCTCGACGAACCGTCGATGGGCCTGGCGCCGCAGATCGTCGAAGAGATCTTCGAGATCGTGCGCGATCTGAACACGCGCGAGAAGGTCAGCTTCCTGCTGGCCGAGCAGAACACCATGGTGGCGCTGCGCTATGCCGACTATGGCTACATCCTCGAGAACGGCCGCGTGGTGATGGATGGCGACGCCGAGTCGCTGCGCACCAACGAGGACGTCAAGGAGTTCTACCTCGGCGTGGCCGCCAATGATGCCGACGGCGCGCAGCGCAAGTCGTTCCGGGACGTAAAGAGCTACCGGCGAAGAAAGCGCTGGCTGGCGTAACGCACGCCGATGGTTTCCCCTGCCCCCTCAGCGGGAGAGGGAAGAGCAACACGCTGCCTATTCAACGACCTTATTCGTCGTAATTAACCATGCCCGAATACTTCGATTCGCTGGAAACGCGCGCGCCGGAAGTTCGCGAGCAGGCGCTGCTCGCCGCGCTCTCGCGCCAGATCGCCCATGCCAAAGCGCACGCGCCTTACTTCACCGAAACGCTGCGCGATGTAGATCCGTCCGCGCTGACCTCGCGCGACGCACTCGCCGCGTTGCCGGTGACGCGCAAATCGGACTTGAGCGCACGGCAGAAGGCCATGCCACCGCTGGGCGGACTCAATGCCACGCCAGTCGGCGGCCTGCGCCACATCTTCCAGTCACCGGGCCCGATCCACGAACCGGACGGCCACGGCGCCGACTGGTGGCGCATCGCGCGCGCCATGTTCGCAGCGGGATTCCGCTCGGGCGAGCTGGTCTACAACACCTTCTCCTACCACTTCACGCCCGCCGGCATGATGATGGAAACCGGCGCGCACAAGCTGGGCTGTTGCGTGTTCCCCGCGGGTGTCGGCCAAACCGAGTCGCAGGTCCAGGCGCTGGCGAGCCTGCACCCTTCCGCCTACGCGGGCACGCCGTCGTTCCTCAAACTGCTGCTCGAACGCGGCGAGGAAATGGGTGCGCCGTGCCACAGCCTGACCAAGGCGCTGGTCTCGGGCGAGGCGCTGCCGCCTTCGCTGCGCGGCTGGTTCCAGGAGCGCGGGATCCGCGTGCGGCAGATGTATGGCACGGCCGATGTCGGCCTGATCGCCTATGAGACCGAAGGCGGCGATGGCTGGGTGGTGGACGAGGGCGTGCTGGTCGAGATCGTCGAGCCGGGCGGCACGCGGCCGATGCCGGAGGGCGAGACGGGCGAGGTGGTGATCACGGTGCTCGGCAACGGCGACTATCCGCTGATCCGCTTCGGCACCGGCGACCTGTCGGCCGTCGTCACGGATTCCTCGCGCCGTGCCAGTCCGTGCGGGCGCACCAATATCCGCCTCAAGGGCTGGCTTGGCCGTGCGGACCAGACCACCAAGGTCAAGGGCATGTTCGTGCATCCGGGGCAGGTGGCCGATGTACTGCGCCGCCATCCGGAGATCCGCGCCGCGCGGCTCGTCGTGACCGGCACCATGGGCGCCGACGTGATGACGCTGCATTGCGATGCCGCGCACGGCGACGAGGGCTTGCGCCTGGCCGTGGCGGAGTCGCTGCGTGAAGTGATGCGGCTGCGCGGCGAAGTGGCCTTCGTGCCGTCGGGATCGTTGCCGCAGGACGGCAGGGTGATCGAGGACGCGCGTCGTTACGATTAACCAGTGCAATCCAATTGACCGACGGTTTGCTCCCCTCCCGCTCGCGGAAGAGGGGCCGGGGTGAGGGCCGGCGCTCGTAATAGCATCACCCTGTGCGGCCCTACGCGCCCCGGCATGCAGCCAATTGAACGACCGTTAGCTATCGTGCCCGCCCTGTGGCCGGGTCGGCAGGCGCAGCATCCAAATACTCACCGCCGCCGCACATGCAATCAGCGCGGCGGACGCCAGCGGCCGTTCGCGCATCAACCAGGCCGTCGCACCCATCGACGACCACATCATCACCAAGGCCAGGCACTTGGCGCGCAGCGGAATGCTGTGGTGGCGCTGCCAGTCGCTGACCAGGGGGCCGAAGCGCGGATGTTCGAGCAGCCAGCCGTGGAAGCGTTCGGAGCCGCGCGCGAAGCAGCCTGCGGCGAGCAGCACGAACGGCGTGGTCGGCAGCACCGGCAAGAAGATGCCGATGATGCCAAGCAAGAGACTGATCGCCCCCAATGTCACCCACATCGCGCGCAGCAGCCGCTGCCGCCGGCTTAGTCCGGCCGTGACGGCAGGCTTCGAAGTGTCGCGGTGCAGGGACGTCAAAGGAGGCAAGCGGGCTTGGCGTGCTTAGCGCGCAATACCGAGACGCGCCTTGGCCGCGTCGTACTCCGCCTTCATGCGCGCGATGATCTCGCCGGCGGGCGGGATATCGTGGATCTGGCCCACGCCCTGGCCGGCGCCCCAGATGTCCTTCCAGGCCTTGGCCTTGGAGCTGCCGCTGGAAAAATCCATCTTGCTCTTGTCTGCCACGGGCAGGTTCTCCGGGTCGAGGCCGGCCCCTACGATGCTCTCGCGGATGTAGTTGCCGTGCACGCCGGTGAACAGGTTGGTGTAGATGATGTCGGCGGCGGCCGAGCCGGTGATCGACTGCTTGTACGACTCGTTCGCGTGCGCTTCCTGCGAGGCGATGAAGCGCGTGCCCACGTAGGCGAAGTCGGCGCCCAAGGCCTGGGCGGCCAGCACCGCATCGCCGGTGGCGATCGAACCCGACAGTGCGATCGGACCGTCGAAAATCTTGCGGACTTCGCCGACCAGCGCGAACGGCGACAGCATGCCGGCATGTCCGCCGGCGCCGGCGGCTACCAGGATCAGGCCGTCCACGCCGGCTTCCAGCGCCTTTTCGGCATGGCGCAGGCTGATGACGTCGTGCAGCACGATGCCGCCGTAGCTGTGCACGGCATCGATCATCTCCTTCATCGGCGCACGCAGCGAGGTGATGAAGATAGGCACCTTATGGTCCACGCAGACCTTGATGTCGTGTTCGAGCCGTGCGTTCGATGCATGCACGATCTGGTTCACGGCGATCGGGCCGACCGGCTTGCCGGGATTGGCCGCCTGGAAACTGGCCAGCTCTTCCTGCATCTGCGTCAGCCATTCGTCGAGCAGTTCCGCCGGGCGGGCATTCAGCGCCGGGAACGAGCCGACGATGCCGGCCTTGCACTGCGCCAGCACCAGTTCCGGATAACTGACGATGAACATCGGCGAGGCGATGACGGGAAGAGCCAGGTTTTGCAGTACCTGAGGCAGTTGTCGGGCGGCGGGCATGGAGTCTCCTGAACCACGTGAGGGCGCCGGGTGGCACCCTGAAATGAACGGTCGTTCGATTATAGGGAGTTTCGAATTGGGGAGGCTAGAAGCGTCAATCTACGCCAATTGGGGGAATCGTCGGAGCCTGTCACATTGGCCGGGGGGGCAATGACGATCAGGACAGACACCTCAGATGAGCGAGCCCGGATTACTTGGTGGCTTATCCTAACCACGCCATCGGTAGGACGCCTACGGCTGAGCTGCGCGCACTCACTGAAAAACCAAGGGAAGGGAAGAGAAGAAACGGAAGCTCCAGAATCCGCGCCGTCGATGTCGTCCCGCCTGCCGACTACTGAGCCGCGCAGCAGCCGAAGGCGATGATGCGATATCGCGGGCAGTATCGGGCCACGGACAGTTTCGGGGCTCGTTCAATCATTGTGTGAGAGCCTGCATTCGGACGCGCTCCCCGCGGCAGGCAGCCGGGCAGTCTCTGAAGTTCATACCCGTACGAAATTCTTCGCACACTACGATCAATATTCGTCCGCTAGGACAAGTAAACGCGCTTCTTTGCTTACTTTCTTGTCGCTTGGACAAGAAAGTAAGTCGCCGGCTACGCCGGCGAAACAGCGGCGCTTCCCAAGAGCTACGTCCCCGCAATTCAGCGAAGAGCCAAAAAAAACGCCCCGCACAAGCGGGGCACCAATTACCACGAAGACTGATAAAAGAAGCAAGCAGCCAGGGCACCTGCCAATGCCGCAACCGCACACGAAATATAGTCGTCGATTGTGACGTTGCCATGGCAGCGTAGTGAAAACTCTGGGGCACGCATTGCCTAAGGCGAAATGAAGCGCCTATAACCCATATCGCTTGATCTTGTCATACAAGGTCGCTTTTCCCACCTGCAGCAGGTCGGCCGCCTGGCTGACGGCGCCGCCGGTGCGCGCCAGCGCATCGGCAATTACGGCGCGCTCGAAATGCTCCATCCGTTCGCGCAGCGGCGCGGTTTCGTCGGGTGCCGACGCCGCGCCGGCCTGGCCGCCTTCAGGCACGCCCAGTACCAGCCGATCCGCGGCATTGCGCAGCTCGCGCACATTGCCGGGCCACGGGCGCTGCGCCAGGGCCTGGCGCTGCGACTCGGACAGGATCGGCGCAGGCCGCTGGTACCGCACCGCCGAAATCAGCATGAAATGCTCGAACAGCGGCACGATGTCCTCGCGCCGCTCGCGCAGCGGCGGCAGCGCAATGGTGACCACGTTGAGGCGGTAGTACAGGTCCTGCCGGAACACGCCCTGTGCAACCAGCGCATCCATGTCGCCCTTGGCGGCCGCCACGATGCGCACGTCGATCTTCACCGATGCGTTGGACCCGAGCCGTTCCAGCATCCCTTCCTGCAAGACGCGCAGCAGCTTGACCTGCAGCGCCAGCGGCATGCTTTCGATCTCATCAAGGAACAGTGTGCCGCCAGAGGCGTGCTCGAGCTTGCCGATGCGCCGCTTGCCGGCTCCAGTGAACGCGCCGGCTTCGTGGCCGAACATCTCGCTTTCGAAGATCGACTCCGGCACCGCGCCGCAGTTGAGCGCGATGAAAGGCCCGTCGGCGCGGTTGGACAGCGCATGCAGGCTGCGCGCCACCAGCTCCTTGCCGGTGCCGGTCTCGCCATTGATCATCACCGGCACGTCGGTGGCCGCGACGTTGGCCACCAGCCCACGCACCTGGTCGATCGCATGCGAGCGGCCGATGATGCGCGTGCCGGCGGCGGAGCCAGCCAGCTCCCGCCGCAAGGCCTGGTTTTCAAGCTCAAGGCCGCGCCGTTCAATGGCGCGCCGCACCGTGTCGGTCAGGCGGTCGGCACCAAAGGGCTTTTCGATGAAGTCATAGGCGCCTTCGCGCATCGCCTGCACGGCCATGGTGATGTCGCCGTGCCCGGTCACCAGGATCACCGGGATGCCGGGCGCGGCGTTGCGGCAATGGTGCAACAGGTCCAGCCCGCTCGCACCGGGCAGGCGCACGTCGGTGACCAGCACACCGGGGAAGTCGGCGCTCAGGTGGGGCAGGGCAGCCTCGGCCGAGGGCAGCGCCAGCACGGAGAACCCGGCCAGCTCCAGGCTCTGTGCCGTGGCCTGGCGCACCAGTGGTTCATCTTCGACGAACAGGACGCGCAAACCGTCTTGCATCGGGGGCCTCAATGTGTCTGGCTGACCGGCGCGCCGGCTTCCGCCGGGGCGCGCGTCAGCACGATGGTGAATACCGCGCCGCCGCCATCGGCATTGGCGGCGCTCAGCTGTCCGCCGAATTCGCGCACGATCGATGACGTGATGGCCAGGCCCAGGCCCAGCCCCTGGCCGGTTTCCTTGGTCGTGAAGAACGGCTCGAACAGGCGCGGCAGGTCTTCGGGCCGGATGCCGGTGCCATTGTCACGCACCTCGATCGTCACGGCGCCCGCCTCGGCGCGCACGGACACGTCGATGCGGCCTTGCACGGGCGCGGCGCTAGCGATGGCGTCGAGCGCGTTGCCGATCAGGTTGAGCAGCACCTGCTCGAGCTTGAGTTCGTCGGCGCGCACGGCTATGCCGGGCAGCGCGTCCAGGCCGTCCACATGCAAGGCCACGGCGGACAGCCGCGGCGCCAGCAGGGCCAGCACATGTTCGAGCGCGGCCCGCACCAGCACCGAGCGGCGCGGCGGCCGCGCCTTGCCGGCAAACAGCTTCAGCTGGCCGGTGATCTTGCCCATGCGTTCGGTCAGGTCGGCAATCGCCGAGAGGTTGCCTTCGGCCGCGCCGAGCTGCCCGCGCTCCAGCAGCACCCGCGTGTTGTCCGAGAACGTGCGCAGCGCGGCCAGCGGCTGGTTCAGCTCATGCGTGATGCCCGCGGCCATCTGCCCGAGCGCGGCCAGCTTGCTGGCCTGCACGAGTTCATCCTGCGCCGCGCGCAATTCGCCCTCGGCGCGGGTGCGCTCGGCGACTTCTTCCTCGAGCTTCTCGTTGATGGCCATCAGGTCGGCGGTGCGCGCCTCCACGCGCCGCTCCAGCTCGTCATAGGCAGCTTCGAGCAGGCGGCGGCTGTACTGCATGTCGCGCGCGCGCTGGCGGCGCTGGCGCCAGTTGACCAGCAGCAGGCAGATGCAGGCATAGGCCAACGCCGCGGCCACGGTGGCGTTGCGCGCATTGGCCAGCACGGGGTCGAGCGGCGCCATCACCTGCATGGTCCAGTTCGCCGGACCCACCTTGCGGCCGAGTTCGAGGTAGCGGTCGGCACGCTCGGTGCCGTCCGGATTGGTGTCGTTGGCCCGCACGCGCACCAGGCGCGCGCCCGGGTCCAGCGCGGTGGCGGCCAGCCACGCCGTCACCGGCGAGGTCAGCGGCTCCAGCGGCAGCGGCGTCACGTCGCGGTCGTGGTACTGGCGCGTCTTGCCGAGTTCTTCGTGCAGTTCGGGGGGCAGCGGGCCCAGCGTGCGGTACTGCCAGCCCGGCACGGAAGACAGGAAGATCACCCCGTGGGCGTCGCTGACCATGAGCGGCTCGGCGCTGCCGCCGCCGGCGCGCTGGAACCACTCCAGGTTGAGCTTGACCACGGTCACGCCGATCACCTTGCCGCCCGACTCCACGGGCTGGGCGATGTAGTAGCCAGGTTCGTCGCTGGTGATGCCGATGGCGTAGAAGCGTCCCATCTCGCCGCGTGCGGCAATCTGGAAATAGGGGCGGAAGCGATAGTCGGTGCCGACGAAGCTGCCGGGCTCGCCGGCGTTGCTGGCGGCCAGCGCGATGCCGTTGGTGGCGATCACGTAGGTGGCCGAGGCGTGCGAGCGCCGGTTGGCTTCGGCCAGGTAGTGGTTGGCGGCGGCCACGCGGGCCGGGTCGCCGGGGGCCTGCAGCAGGCCGCGCACGAACGGGTGCAGCGATACCAGCGCGGGCAGGAATTCGTAGCGGTCGAGCGTGCTTTCGAGCGTGGCGGCGTAGCGGTCGGCGCGCGTGGCCGTGGACTCCTGCAAGGCCGCCAGGCCGCGCTGCACCGATACCAGCCAGGTCAGTGCGCACAGCAGCACCAGGCCGGCGCCCAGCGCCACGGCAAAGCCCCACCAGCGGCGGTTCTCGCTGCCGGGCTCGTGCGCCGCCTGGATGGCGGCGGGGTCATGTACGGCGAGGAAGTCGTCGGAATGGGGCATCGGCGCGCGCGGAGGCTGTCGCGCCGATGATACCCGCTGCGGCGCGGCCGGCCCACCGGGCCGGCCAGCACCGCGCGCGGCCTCAGACGTTCTGGCCGGCGTCGGCGAGTTCTGCCTCATCGTCGGTGCTCTGCTTCAGCGCACGGCGCAGCTTGGCGCGGTCAAGCTCGCGCTCCCAGGCCGAGACCACCACGGTGGCCACGCCATTGCCGATGATGTTGGTCAGCGCGCGGCACTCGCTCATGAAGCGGTCGATGCCGAGGATCAGCACCATGCCGGCCACCGGAATGGTGGGTACCACCGCCAGCGTCGCCGCCAGCGTGATGAAGCCCGCGCCGGTCACGCCGCTGGCACCCTTGGACGTGAGCATTGCGACGCCCAGGATGGTGAGCTGCTGCATCAGCGTCAGTTCGATGCCGGTGGCCTGCGCGATGAAGATCACCGCCATGGTCATGTAGATGTTGGTGCCGTCCAGGTTGAACGAGTAGCCGGTCGGAACCACCAGGCCCACCACGGACTTGGAGCAGCCCAGCTTCTCCAGCTTTTCCATCAGGTGCGGCAGCGCGGCTTCAGACGAACTGGTACCGAGCACGATCAGCAGCTCTTCCTTGATGAACGAGATGAAGCGCAGGATGTTGAAGCCGGTCAGGCGCGCGATCGTGCCAAGCACGAACACCACGAAAACGATGGCCGTGAAGTAGAACGTGCCGATCAGCTTGAGCAGGGGCACAAGCGAGCCCAGGCCGTACTTGCCGATGGTAAAGGCCATCGCGCCGAACGCGCCGATCGGGGCCACCTTGGTGATGACGTGCACGATGTGGAAGAACACCTTCGACACCTGGTCGATCAGCTGCACGACGATACGCGCGCGCTCGCCAATGGCCGCCAGGGCCGCGCCGAAGAACAGCGAGACCAGCAGGATCTGCAGGATGTCGCCGTTGGCGAACGCGCTGAAGACCGTTTCCGGGATGATGTGCATCAGGAACTCGACCGTGCTCTGGCCGTGCGCCTTGGACACATACTGGGCGATCGACGCGGTGTCGAGCGTCGACGGGTCGATGTTGAAGCCCACGCCCGGCTTGAGCAGGTGCGCGGCGCCCAGGCCGATCAGCAGCGCGAAGGTCGAGACGATCTCGAAGTACAGCAGCGCCTTGCCGCCGACGCGGCCGACCTTCTTCATGTCGCTCATGCCGGCAATGCCGGTCACCACGGTACAGAAGATGATCGGGCCGATGATCATCTTGATCAGCTTGATGAAGCCATCGCCCAGCGGCTTCATGGCCACGCCTGTGTCGGGCCAGAAATGGCCCAGCAGGATGCCGACGAAGATGGCGAACAGCACCTGCACGTACAGGATCTTGTAGAAGGGTTTCCTCATGATGTCGTCCTCGGTTTTTTGACCATACCCACCGGCGTGGCGGGCGCACGCCGTCACGGAATGCAGCGCGTCTCGGATTCAGGAATTGCAATCGATATGCCAGCGTGCGGAAAGACGCTAAGTCATTGATTTGAAACGAGGCGTGGCATCGCGCGCAGGGTCCGGCACTCCGGAATTCCGGAATTCCGGAATCGCCGGCTCCGGGGATCCGGAACGGTGGCGATGCGTGGGGTGCCCGATATGGCACATCCGCGGCCCGGTTTGCGCGCGGGGCGTGCCGGCGATGCCGATGGAGCGCCGGATTGCCTTAGTCCGGCCGCCGACACACCGTATAATTCCGAGCTTCCATCAATGCCGGACGCGTCGGACCCGAGCCGGTGCCACCGCGTTTTTCGCCTTTCCCCCAGCACGCATGAGCAGCTACTACCAGCACCACGTTTTTTTCTGCCTCAACCAGCGCGAGGACGGCGAGAACTGCTGCGCCCAGCACAACGCCAAGGCCATGCAGGAATACGCCAAGAAGCGCTGCAAGGAGCTGGGCATCGCCGGCGGGGAAGGCCGCGTGCGCATCAACAAGGCCGGCTGCCTGAACCGGTGTGAACTTGGACCGGTGCTGGTGGTCTACCCCGAGGCCGTCTGGTACACCTACGTCGACGAGCACGATATCGACGAGATCATCGACAGCCATCTGCTGCACGGCAAGCCGGTAACTCGGCTGATGGTGGACCACTGACGGCGACGCCTGCCGGCGCGGCAGCGCCGGTGTCGAGGATGTCCCCAGGTTTTCCGGTTGTTCCCGTAGCAGTGCCGCTCCAGCGCGAGCGTAGCGGCAGCGTTTCCATTGCCCCCAGTTGCTTTGCATCGTCCATTGCCATCATGAACGCGCATACCCAGGTACTGACCATCGCCGGCCCGGCCGGCGCGATCGACCTCTCGGTCGACCTGCCGCAAGCGGCGCCGCGCGGCCTGGCGCTGGTGGCGCACCCGCATCCACTGTTCGGCGGCACCAAGGACAACAAGGTGGCGCAGACCCTGGCGCGCTGCTTCGTGCAGCTCGGCTACGCCACGGTGCGCCCGAACTTCCGCGGCGTCGGCAACAGCGCCGGCGTGCATGACAACGGCGTGGGCGAGCAGGACGACCTGCTGGCCGTGGTCGCGTGGATGCGCGAACAGACCGCGTGGTCGCCCGATGCCGCCACGCTGCCGCTTGCCATGGGCGGCTTCTCGTTCGGCAGCTTCGTGACCACGCACGTCGCGAAGCGCCTGGCCGATGCCGGCACGCCCGCGCAGCGCCTGGCGCTGGTCGGTACCGCCGCGAGCCGCTGGGAGGTGGCCGAAGTGCCGGCCGATACCATCGTCATCCATGGCGAGCAGGACGACACCGTGCCGCTGCAAAGCGTGTTCGACTGGGCCCGCCCGCAGGAGCTGCCGGTCATTGTCATCCCCGGCGCCGATCATTTCTTTCACCGCAAGCTGCACCTGATCAAGCAGCTCGTCGTCAATGCGTGGGACCGGTGAGGCCAGTCGGCACGCCGTCCCGGGTGCCATGCCGGCGCCCGCAACCGTTCTTCGCGAAACTTATCTTGTCGGAAACTGAAACATGCTGAACAGAGCCACGCCGCGCCTTGCGTCCGTCTTTGCCCCCGCCGCGCTCGTCGCGGCCGTCACGCTGGCCGCCGCGCCCGCCGCCGTGCTGGCACAGGGTGTGCCGATGCCGCAGGTGGCGGCCAAGTCCTGGATGCTGTACGACGTGACCAGCGGCCAGGCCCTGGCGTCGCAGAATGCCGATCTGCGCATCGAGCCCGCTTCGCTCACCAAGCTGATGACCGCCTACCTGGTGTTCGAGGCGCTCAAGGAAAAGCGCCTGACGCTGGACCAGACCATTACGCCGACCGAGATCGTGCGCAAGGTCAAAAGCGATGAATCGCGCATGTTCATCGAAGCCGGCAAGCCGGTCAGCGTGAACGACCTGCTGATGGGCCTGATCGTGCAGTCCGGCAACGACGCCTCGCTGGCGCTGGCCGAAGCCGTGGGCGGCTCGGAGGAAGGCTTCGTCGCGATGATGAACCGCGAAGCCCAGCGCATGGGCATGAAGGGCACGCACTTCACCAACACCGATGGCGTGCCCGATCCGAACCACTACACCACGGCCGTGGATCTGGCCACGCTGTCCACGCGCCTGATCAAGGACTTCCCCGAGTACTACGGAATGTACTCGCAGAAGGAGTTCACCTATAACAAGATCAGGCAGCCCAACCGCAACCGCCTGCTGTACATCGACCCGACCGTGGACGGCCTGAAGACCGGCCATACCAAGTCCGCCGGCTACTGCCTGATCTCGTCGGCCCAGCGCCCGCTGGCCAACGTGCCGAATGGCTCGCGCCGCCTGGTGTCGATCGTGATCGGCACGGCCACCGAGCAGATCCGCACGCAGGAAAGCCTGAAGATCCTGAACTACGGCTTCCAGTTCTTCGACACGCTGCGCCTGTACGACAAGGGCCAGGTGCTGGCCACGCCCGACATCTACAAGGGCAAGGCCGGCACGGTCAAGATCGGCGTGCAGAACGAGACCTTCGTCACCGTGCCCAAGGGCACGGGCGGTCGCCTGAAGCCGGTGCTCGAGCGCCAGGAACTGATGATCGCCCCGATCGCCGCGGGCCAGCAGGTGGGCACGGTGAAGCTGATGGACGGCACCACTAAGGTGGCGGAGTTCCCCGTGGTGGCGCTGGAAGAAGTGCCCGAGGCAGGCTTCTTCGGCCGCTTGTGGGACACCATCCGCCTGTGGTTCAAGCGCAAGTAATGTGATGGAGCGGCCAGGCACGCCATGCGCGCGCCGGGTTGCTGGAGAAACTGAAATGGCAACCGACAACCATGGCGGCGGCAAGCCTGGCGATATCCCGCCCGAGCAGTCGCTGATCGAGTACCCCAGTGATTTTCCCATCAAGGTGATGGGTGCGATGCAGGACGGCTTTGCCGAAGCCATCGTGACGCTGGTGCAGGAGTTCGACCCGGGCTTTCACGCCGGGAAGATGGAAATGCGTCCGTCGAGCAAGGGCAACTATCTGGGCCTGACGGTCACGGTGTGGGTCACCAGCCGCGAACAGCTTGACGATCTATATCGCGCGCTGACGGCGCATCCGATGGTGAAGGTGGTGCTGTAAGGCATCGACTCACAGAACACCGTTTGTTTTCCCCCTCTCCCGCTCGCGGGAGAGGGGCCGGGGGAGAGGGCAGGCGCTGGCGATATCGACGCCCGTCACTTCGTTGACGCTCCCGCCCTCTCCCCCACCCCTCTCCCGCAGGCGGGAGAGGGGTGCCCTCGGCTTGCATATCCGCGGTTTTGACGCCCCGGACTCTGCTGTATTTCCATACCAACATGAACACCATCACCCTCAAGCCGGGCAAGGAAAAGTCCCTGCTGCGCCGCCATCCGTGGATCTACGCCACCGGCATCGCCACCACGGAAGGCCGCTGCGAACCGGGCGCGACCGTCATCGTGCGCGCCGCCGATGGCCGTTTCCTGGCCAAGGCCGCCTACAGCCCCGAATCGCAGATCCGCGCGCGCGCGTGGACCTTCGACGAGAACGAGCCGGTCGACCACGCGCTGTTCAAGCGCCGCGTGGCCGCGGCGATCGCCTATCGCCGCCAGTGGGTGAAGGACAGCGATGCGGTGCGCCTGATCTTCGGCGAATCCGACCGCCTGCCGGGCCTGATCGTCGATTACTACGGCAACGGCGCGAATGGCCAACTGGTGTGCCAGTTCAATTCCGCCGGCGTGGAACACTGGAAGACCGCCATCGTGCAGGCGCTGGTCAAGGAGACCGGATGCCCCAACGTGTACGAGCGCTCCGACGCCGCCGTGCGCCAGCGCGAGGGGCTGGAACTGGTGACCGGCGTGCTGGCCGGCGCCGAGCCCGATCCGGCGCTGTCGGTGACCGAGCATGGCGTGCGCTACTACGTTGACGTGCGCAACGGCCACAAGACCGGCTTCTATGTCGACCAGCGCGACAACCGCAAGCTGGTCGGCGACCTCGCCGCCGGGCGCGAGGTGCTGAACTGCTTCTGCTACACCGGTGGTTTTTCGCTGGCGGCGCTGCGCGGCGGCGCCACATCGGTGACTTCGATTGATTCCTCGGGCGAGGCGCTGAAGATTGCCGCGGGCAATGTTGCGCTCAATGGCTTCGACGAGAATCGTGCGACGTGGCTCGATGCCGACGTGTTCAAGACGCTGCGCGAATTCCGCGCGGAAGGCCGCCAGTTCGACCTGATCGTCCTCGACCCGCCGAAGTTCGCGCCGTCGGCGCAGCATATCGATCGTGCCGCGCGCGCATACAAGGAAATCAACCTCGTCGGCACGCAGCTGCTGCGTCCGGGCGGGCTGCTGTTCACGTACTCGTGCTCGGGTGCGATCAGCATGGAGCTGTTCCAGAAGATCGTGGCCGGCGCGGTGACCGATGCGCGTGCCGATGCGCGCATCCTGCGCCGGTTGTCGGCGGGCACGGATCATCCGATGCTGTCGGCCTTCCCGGAAGGGGAGTATCTGAAGGGTTTGTTGCTGGAGAAGGTTGAGTAAGGGGAATTGACTGCGGCGTTCCATCGACCGCGGTGTTTCTCCCCTGTCCCACTGCGTGGAAGGAGGGAGCAAACCGGCGGGTTTGCTGAGGCGAGTCAGCGTCCGCGGCTCACCGCCACATATTCCGCATCCTGCTGGCCAGATCCACCGGCGCCAGCGTTGCCTTCGACGTCGTTTCTCCCGGCATCGGCGGAGGCGGCCAGGACCGGCTGTAGAAGTTCGGCATCACCCGGTTCGGCAGGAAACGCGTGCGTGACGCATAGACATGGCGATCGCCGAACCCCGGCTGCTGGTGCACATAAAAACGCTGCGGCACCACGACATCCAGATGGTCCTTGGCGCGCGTCATCGCCACGTACAGCAGCCGCCTTTCCTCTTCGATCTCTTCTGTCGTGCCCGTCGCGAGGTCCGACGGCATGCAGCCGTCCACGGCATTGAGCACGTACACCGCCTTCCACTCCTGGCCCTTGGCCGAGTGGATCGTCGACAGGATCAGGAAATCCTCGTCGCGAAGCGGCACGCCCGATTCATCGCTCGATGCACTGGGCGGGTCCAGCGTCAGTTCCGTCAGGAAGCGCTCGCGCGAGGCATAGCTCGCGGCAATGCGCTCCAGCTGCTGCAAGTCCGCCATGCGCGCGGCGGCATCGTCGTGGATGCGATCCAGGTGCGGCTGGTACCAGGCGATGACCTGCTCGAACTCCGACGGCCACGGCGAGGCCGGTCCGAGCAGCGTGCGCGCCAGCGCCAGCAGGTCGCTCCAGGCTGGCGCGGCGGCGGGCGGCGCCTCGAACGATTCCAGTGCGAACAGCGGCTCGGTGGCCACCGCCAGTGCGTCGAGCACGCGCGCGGCAGTCTTGGGCCCGATGCCGGGCAGCAACTGCAGCGTGCGGAAACCCGCGATGCGGTCGAGCGGATTCTGCAGCCAGCGCACCACGGCCATCGCGTCCTTCACGTGCGTGGATTCGAGGAACTTGAGGCCGCCGAATTTCACGAACGGGATATTGCGCCGGGCCAGTTCGATCTCCAGTTGCGCGCTGTGGTCGGCCGCGCGGAACAGCACCGCCTGCGCCATCAGCGCCAGGCCTGCCTCGCGCCGCTCCAGCACGCGCTCGACCACGAAGCGGGCCTGGTCGGCTTCATCGTTGACCACGACCACGCCCGGCTTCTCGGCCGAGGTGCGCTCGGACCATAGATCCTTGGTGTAACGCTCGGACGCAAGCCCGATCACCGCGTTGGCGGCTTGCAGGATCGGCTGCGTCGAACGGTAGTTCTGCGACAGCGTGACCTGCCGCGCGGGCGGCGCGAACTGCGCGGGGAAATCGAGGATATTGCGCACGGTGGCGCCACGGAACGCGTAGATCGACTGCGCGTCGTCGCCGACCACCGTGAGGCCGTGGCCATCGGGCCGCAGCGCCAGCAGGATCGACGCCTGCAGCGCGTTGGTGTCCTGGTATTCGTCGACCAGCACATGGTCGAAGCGCGCACCCATGTCCTGTGCGATGGCGGGCTCGGTCAGTGCCTGCGCCCAGTACAGCAGCAGGTCGTCATAGTCGAGCACCTGCTGCTTCTGCTTGGCTTCGACATAGCCCGCGAACAGCGCGCGCAGCGCATCGATCCACATGGTGTAGCGCGGGAACCAGCGCTTGAGCACGTCTTCAAGCGGCGCCTGCGTGTTGACCACGCGCGAATAGATCGACAGGCAGGTTTCCTTTTTCGGGAAGCGGCTGGCCTGCTCGGACAGGCCCAGGTCATGCCGCACCACGTGCATCAGGTCGGCGGAGTCGCCCCGGTCGCAGATGGTGAAGGCCGGCGATAAGCCCAGCGTTTCCGCGTATTCGCGCAGCAGCCGTGCGCCGATCGCGTGGAAGGTGCCCGACCACTGCAGCGCGGCCCGGCCGGCGCCGGTACTGATGCCGAGCGCCTGGTCGACGATGCGCTCCACGCGCCGGCCCATTTCCGCCGCCGCGCGGCGTGAAAACGTCAGGAGCAGGATGCGGCGCGGATCGGCGCCCTTGAGCACCAGGTGCGCGACACGATGGGCGAGCGTATTGGTCTTGCCCGAGCCCGCACCCGCGATGATCAGCAGCGGACCTTCGCTGGTGTGCTCGACCGCCGTCCGCTGTTCCGGATTGAGCCGCGCCAGGTAGGCGGGGACGTCAGCGTCCGGTGTGGCATGTTCGGCAAGGGCGGAAGGCAATTCCGCGAGAGGGGCAAGATCCAGTGACACGGGCGGTTCGGGTGTGGCCGCCGTCAGGGCGGGCAGGAAGACTGTCGCAAACTGTATATCCATACAGGCCCCGGGCGCAAGCCAGTCGCAGCGGGCGCGGCACCAGCCCAACAAAAAAGGTGCCCGATGAGCACCTTTTATCCCCGTTTTGCAGCCGTTGCCGGAAAATTCGTCAGGCCGCCTTGGCTAGCGCGCCGTCGAGCAGCTTGTGCAGCGCGTCCCATTCAGGCTCGCCGACATAGCGCTTGAGGATGCGGCCGTCCTTGTCCACGACGAAGGTGGTGGGCGTGAGCTGCACATTGCCGAAGGCCTTGGACGCGGCGCCGTCCGAGTCCATCGCGACCTTGAACGGCAGGCCGCGCGTCTTGGCGTAGTTCATCACGTACATCGGGGGATCGTAGTTCATGGCCACGGCTACGAATTCCAGCCCCTTGCCCTTGTACTGCTCATAGGTGCGGACCATGTCCGGCATTTCCTTGACGCAGGTGGCGCAACTCGTGGCCCAGAAATTGATCAGGTAGACCTTGCCCTTGAGGTCGCCCGTGCTGACTTTCTCGCCCGAGAGCAGCGTGAAGGTGGCGGCGGGCACCTGGCTCGATGGCGACAGCGCGCGGTAGCCGAACCAGCCCAGCGCGGCGAGGACTACGACGACTACGGCGATGGGCCAAAGCTTGCGGGGTCGGGAAGTGGCGGAGGCGGCGTTTGTCATGGCAATGCGGTCCGGCAGGGGCCGGCCCCGTTCAACTGGCAACAGGCCATTCTAAACCCGGGCGCGGCGCGCTGCTGCATTCCGCCGCGTGCGTCAATCCGCCGCAGTGGCGGTGGTCAGCGTGCGGTGGCGACAGCAGCACGCGCCTGGCCCAGGGCCTGTTCCAGGTAGGCGCCGTAGAAATCGGGCTGGAGGCCGCGCAGCGGGGTTGCGGCCTGCCGTCCTTCGCGATCGAGGAACAGTACGGTCGGCGCCACGCGCACCTGATGTGCCTTGGCCCACGCGCGTGCCGTGGTCATCGAGCCATCGGTGTCGCGCAACGGGGTGTCGGCGGTCATGTCGACTTCGCGAACGGCGATTTCGCCGGCTGCTGCCTGCGGGCCGAGATAGCTCTTGCGCACGGTGTCGCAGTAGCCGCAATCGGGCAGCGAGACCAGCACCACGAGCGGCTCGCCGCGGCGCGCCGCTTCGGCGGCATGGGCGGCCAGGTCAGTCGCGCGCGGCAGATGTGGCGTGCCGGCGCTGGCGGAGCCGGCCAGGGCGGCAAGTCCGAGCAGCGCTGCGGCCGCAAGACGAACGGAGGGTCGACGGATCGGGATCAGCGGGGGCATGGTGTAAAGCGCAGCAAGCACGGGCCGGCGGCTTCCAGGATAATACCGGTTTCCGCCCGGCGGCGAGGCGCCAGCCCGCCGCCGTCCCGGCCCCGACAATCTGCGCCGCAACGTAGCGGCCACGCCCCCGATGCCCCCTCCTCAGGTCTGTCAGTGGTTCTCCCGGCTTCGCCTGGTGTTGCCGGCCATGCTTGCCGTGGCCTGGCTCGGCGCGTGTTCGCCGCGCTATGACTGGCGCACGATCCAGTCGGGCGAGGGCGGCTATGCCGCGCTCTATCCGGGCAAGCCGACCAGCGCCGCGCGCGACGTGGCCATTGCCGGGCACAAGCTGCCGATGACCATGGAGGCGGCGCGCGTCGACGAGATGCTGTTCGCTGTCGGCGTCGTCACGCTGCCGGCCGACGATGCCGCCCTGCGCCGCGAGGCGCTGGCTGCCATGCAATCCGGCCTGCTGGCCAACCTTGGCGTACATGCCGGCGAGCCCGTGCGCGCGCGCGCGGTGACGATCCAGTCCGCCGACCAGCCGGCGCGGCCGCTCGACGGCATCGAAGTCGAGGCAAGCGGCGTGTCTCCGCAGGACAAGTTGCCGCGCCGCCTGACCGCGCGGCTCGTGGCCGTGGGCCCACGCGCTTACCAGGCGGTGGTGCTGGAGTCGGGCGAGGGCGCGCGCGACCAGCGCCATGCCGAGCAGGTGGAACAGTTCCTGGGCGGGTTCCATCCGTATTGATCCGCCCCCACGTTTTGTCTCAAGGTTTGTCTGAAGGAGAGAAGTGATGCGTTGGGAAGTCTGGCTGGCCTATTTCGCCGCGTGCTGGGTCATTGCCGTGTCGCCCGGTTCAGGCGCGGTACTGTCGATGAGCCATGGCCTGTCGTACGGCGTGCGCAGGACGTCGACCACCATCTTCGGCCTGCAGGCCGGGCTGGTCATCATCCTGCTGATTGCCGGTGGCGGGCTGGGGGCGCTGCTGCTGGCGTCGGAGCATGCGTTCGCCGCGGTCAAGACCGTGGGCGCCATGTACCTGATCTACCTGGGCCTGCAGCAATGGCGGGCGCGGGTTGAGGAAGGCACGGCAGCGAATGGCAGCGATGCCGTACGCGTGACGCCAATGAGCCCGCGCCGGCGTTTTGCCACCGGCCTGCTGACCAACGTGACCAACCCGAAGGGGATCATCTTCATGGTCGCGGTGCTGCCGCAGTTCATCGATCCCGCGCATCCGCTCGGGCCGCAGCTGGCCATCCTCGCGGTGACGATGTGCGGCGTCGATCTGGTCGTCATGCATGGCTATGCGCTGCTGGCCTCGCGCATGCAGGGCCTGTTCCGCAATGCGCGCGCCGTGCGCTGGCAGAACCGCTTCTTCGGCAGCGTGCTGATGGCCGTCGGCGCGGCGCTGTTCTTCGTGCGCCGCCAGCACGCCTGAGGGCGGCTTGCCGGTCGCTGCTGGCGATAAGCGGTCCGGTTTGCTTCAATGAGGGGAGACCTTCGTCGCGGAGATCCCCTGATGCCGACTTTCCTTTCGCCCGCCGGTACGACCGCGCGCCCGGCGCATACCGTCCCGCCCCTCGACGATCCCACGCCCCCGGGGGTCCCGCCCGACCTGCCCCTGCCGCCGGAAGACGATCCGCTCCCGCCACCCGTGGAACCGCCTGTAGGCGTACCGCCGCGGCGCTGAATCCATCGTGCGGTATCAACCCGGTGTGCGCAATGCACGCCGATACTGGATCGCCTCGCCGATGTGCGCCGTGGTCAGGTTCCCCGCGCCCTCGAGGTCGGCGATCGTGCGCGCTACCTTGAGCACCCGGAAGTACGATCTTGCCGACCACGCCAGCCGTGCCATGGCGCCGCGCAGCAAGGCCTGGGCGGTCGGCTCGAGCGGGCAGTGGTGCTCGATCTCGCGCCCGGCCAGGCCGCTGTTGGGCTTGCCCTGCCGCGCCAGCTGGCGCTCGCGCGCGGCCAGCACGCGGGCGCGCACGACCTCGCTGGGTTCTCCGGCGGGGCCGTCCAGCATCTCGCCCTGATCCTGCGCCGGAACTTCGATCTGCAGGTCGATCCGGTCGAGCAGCGGCCCTGAAATCTTCGACTGGTAGCGCCGGACCTGATCGGGCGTGCAGCGGCATGCGCGCTCCGGATGGCCAAGGTAGCCGCAGGGGCACGGGTTCATGGCGGCCACGAACTGGAAGCAGGCCGGGAAGTCGGCATGGCCCGCCGCGCGCGCGATGGTGATGCGGCCCGATTCCAGCGGCTCGCGCAACACCTCGAGCACCTTGCGGTCGAACTCGGGTAGTTCGTCCAGGAACAGAACGCCATGGTGCGCCAGCGAGATTTCTCCGGGGCGTGGATTGCCGCCTCCGCCGACCATGGCCGGCCCGGACGCGGTGTGATGAGGCGACCGGCACGGCCGCACGCCCCATCGCGAGGGCTTGAAGCCGCCGGGCGTCAGGCTCAGCACGGCGGCCGATTCCAGTGCCTCGTCGAGCGACATCGGCGGCAGCAGTCCGGGCAGGCGCTGGGCCAGCATCGACTTGCCCGTGCCGGGTGGCCCCACCAGCAGGGCGGAATGCTGGCCAGCGGCGGCCACTTCCAGCGCCCGCCGCGCCTGCGCCTGGCCGCGCACGTCGCGCAGGTCCGGTCCAGGCTCCGGCACCAGCGCGAGCGCGGCCGGGACCGCGCGGGCAATGCGCTGGTTGAACGGCGGCGCGAAGTGGCCACAGACCTCTCGCAGCGTGGCGGCGCCGTGGACGGCCAGGTCTTCGATCAGTGCCGCCTCGGCACCGTTGCCCGCTGCCACCAGGAACGCGCGCGGGGTGTCGCCGCAGGCCTGCCGCACGGCGTTCTCGCGCGCCAGGCGCATGGCCATCGCCAGCGCGCCGCGCACCGGCCGCAGGTCGCCCGACAGCGACAGCTCGGCGGCGAACTCGTATTGGTCGAACTCCGCCGACGGTATCTGCCCGCTGGCCGCCAGGATGCCTAGTGCGATGGCCAGGTCGAAGCGGCCCGACTCCTTTGGCAGGTCCGCCGGCGCCAGGTTGACGGTGATCCGGCGGCTCGGGAACTCGAAGCCGCTGTTCAGGATGGCGGCGCGCACGCGCTCGCGGCTTTCGCGCACGCCGGTGTCAGCCAGGCCGACGATGGTGAAGACAGGCAGGCCATTGGCCAGGTGGGCTTCGACACGCACGGGCGGCGCCTCGATACCGGTGAGCGCGCGGCTGTGCAGGACGGCAAGGCTCATGTGTCTCGAACGTCGTTGTGACGCGGTTGTGATGGAAGCTTGTTGGAAGCGTTAACGAAAAAGGCCGCCGTGAAACGGCGGCCTTTCGGCAACGGGTCAGGCAGCGGCCTGGGCGTCATGCGCCCCCGGTGCTGTCCACGGCACCAGGTCCGGGCGGAATGCCGGCGCGGCGCTCCAGCTCGGCTACGCGTTCTTCCAGTTCCTCCAGGCGCGCGCGCGTGCGGGCCAGCACCTGCGACTGCACATCGAATTCCTCGCGCGTGACCAGGTCAAGCTTGGCGAAGCCCTGGGTCATCATGCTGCGCACATTCTTTTCGATATCCCTTGCCGGCGAGTTGCGCAGTGCCTCGTTGACCTTGTTCTGCAGGTCGTTGAAGAGATCGGTCGGTTTCATGGTTTCTCCTTCGCGCACCTTGGTGGTGCCAGTCCTGGGAATGACCTGCCGCATGCCTCGCTTTCGCACAGGAATTGGGCGCCCATATTGCGGGCGGCCCGTCCGCCGACGTGCTGGCCGGTCATCTTCAGGCTTCGATTATCGCCCTTCAGGCACGTGCATGAAAGCTCCGCCGTGCGGCCGTTCACACCTTTTGACGCGATCTGGCTTTGCTGCAAGGCAAATTGAAGCCGGGTTCTGATCACCCTTCGTCCTTCCGGTATTTCCGGATGCCTGGTTTCCGCAGAGCTGGCACGGCAGTTGCAGTAATGAGTTCGCCCGCATCACCGAAACCCCAAAAACGAAATCCGAGCCAAAAGGAAAAGGAGAAGGAACCCATGAAGAAGTTGGCCCTTGCAGTCAGCGCGGTAGTTCTCTGTAGTTCCGCTGCCACCGCATTCGCCCAAAGCGCCACGGATGCTGCGGCGCCAGCCCCGGCCGCCGCTGCCGCGGAGCCCGCGTCGCCGCATACGTTCACGGCGAACGTCGCGCTGGTGTCGGACTACCGCTATCGCGGCCTCAGCCAGTCCAACCGCCGTCCGGCCATCCAGGGCGGCTTCGACTACGCGCATGAGAGCGGCTTCTACATCGGCAACTGGAACTCCAGCATCAGCTGGATCTCGGACGCCGACAAGTCGGTGTCGGCACCGATCGAGATGGACTTCTACGGCGGCTTCAAGAACACCTTCAAGGCCAGCGACCTGGAGTTCAACTATGACGTCGGCGTGCTGCAGTACTTCTATCCGGGCGGCTACAGCCAGCCGCGTCCTTACACCACCGAGCTCTACGCCGGCATCGGCTACGGTCCGGTATTCCTGAAGTACTCCCAGGCGCTCACCAACCTGTTCGGCATCGCCAACAGCCAGTACAGCAGCTACATCGACCTGAGCTTCAATTACCCGCTCAATGTGTGGGACCTGACGCTGAACGCGCATGTCGGCTACCAGAACGTCCAGCACATCAGCGCGGCTTCCTACCTGGACTGGAAGCTCGGCCTGACCAAGGACCTGGGCAAGGGCTTCTCCGTGGCGGTGGCCTATATCGGCACCAACGCGAAGGACTCGTTCTACACCAACAGCTATAACCACAACGTCGGCAACAACACGGGGTGGGTGTCCCTTTCCAAGACTTTCTAATTGAGCGTCAGCCAGGGCAGGCCGCAGCGGCGTGCCCACAGGAGAAATCGATGAAACTGATCATCGCAGTCATCAAGCCCTTCAAGCTAGACGAGGTGCGTGAAGCACTGTCCGACGTCGGCGTGTCGGGCATTACCGTGACCGAAGTCAAGGGCTTTGGCCGCCAGAAGGGCCACACCGAGCTGTACCGCGGCGCCGAGTACATCGTCGACTTCCTGCCCAAGGTGAAGATCGAGGTGGCAGTGCCCGACGATGTGGTGGACCGTGCTATCGAGGCCGTCGAAAAGTCGGCCCGCACCGGGAAGATCGGCGACGGCAAGATCTTCGTGGCGCCGATCGAGCAGGTCATCCGCATCCGCACCGGCGAGACCGGCAGCGATGCCCTGTGACAGCACAACGACAAGAGGCTAGACAAATGAAAACCTGGTTCAAGCGAATCCTGACGGCGGGCGCGATGGCCCTGGCCATCGGCACGGCCGGCGTCGGCCTTTCCACCCATGCCGTCGCGCAGGACAAGCCGGCGGCAGAGGCCTCCGCGCCGGCCGCCGCCGCCGCGCCAGCCGCGGCGCCTGCGGCAGCAGCGGCCGCCCCCGCCGCCGCCGCTGCCCCGGCCGAAGCGGCTGCCGCGCCGGCCGCGCCCGTGCCCAACAAGGGCGATACCGCCTGGCTGCTGGTCAGCACGGCCTTCGTGATCCTGATGACGCTGCCTGGACTGGCACTGTTCTACGGCGGCCTGGTGCGCTCCAAGAACATGCTGTCGGTGCTGATGCAGTGCCTGGTGATCTTCTCGCTGGTCGCGTTGTTGTGGGCCGTCTATGGCTACAGCTTCGCCTTCACCGAGGGCAATGCCTTCTTCGGCGGCACCGACCGGCTGTTCATGAAGGGGCTCACGGTCGACGCCGTGGCGGCCACCTTCAGCAAGGGTGTGGCCGTGCCGGAACTGGCTTACTTCGCCTTCCAGTGCGCGTTTGCCTGCATCACCTGTGGCCTGATCATCGGTGCCTTTGCCGAGCGCGCCAAGTTCTCGGCCGTGCTGGTGTTCGTGGTGCTGTGGTTCACCTTCTCGTACATCCCGATCTCCCACATGGTCTGGTTCTGGCCGGGTCCGGACTCGTTCACCGACGCCGCCGCGGGTACGGCAGCAACGGCCAAGTCCGGCTGGCTGTTCCAGAAGGGTGCGCTCGACTTCGCCGGCGGCACCGTGGTGCACATCAACGCCGCCGTGGCTGGCCTGGTGGGTGCCTTCATGTTCGGCAAGCGCATCGGCTTCGGCCGCGAGGCGATCCGTCCGCATAGCCTGACCTTCACCATGGTCGGTGCCTCGCTGCTGTGGTTCGGCTGGTTCGGCTTCAACGCCGGCTCGGCGCTGGAAGCCAACGGCTCGGCCGCGCTGGCCTTCGTCAACACGCTGCTGGCCACCTGCGCCGCGGTGCTGGCGTGGACCTTCGGCGAGTGGATCGGCAAGGGCAAGCCCTCGATGCTGGGTGGTGCCTCGGGTGCTGTGGCAGGCCTGGTCGCCATCACCCCGGCAGCCGGCTTCGTCGGCCCGATGGGTTCGATCGCAATCGGCCTGCTGGCTGGCCTGCTGTGCCTGTGGGGCGTGACCGGCCTGAAGCGCATGCTGGGCATGGACGACTCGCTCGACGTGTTCGGCGTGCACGGCGTTGGCGGCATCCTGGGTGCGCTGCTGACCGGCGTATTTGCCGCGCCGAGCCTCGGCGGCACCGGCATCTACGACTACGTGGCCAACAAGGTGGCGGACGACTACTCGATCGCCGGCCAGGTCTGGATTCAGTTCCAGGGCGTGCTCACCACCATCGTGTGGTCCGGCGTGGTGGCCTTCGTGGCCTACAAGCTGGTGGACATGCTGATCGGCCTGCGGGTGCCGGAAGAAGAAGAGCGCGAGGGCCTGGATATCACCTCGCACGGTGAAACTGCTTACGAGGTCTGATCGTAAAGGTGTTGTGCTGGAGAGCTGATTGGGAATCGACTCTCAGGAGTTTTGCCCGGCCGCGTGCCGGGCTTTTTTCTGTCGCGCCGCAAGGGCAGGCCTGGCGCGGCAGAGCGGTTCTTCGCCGGGTGCTTAAATCCGATCTTAAAAAGCTTCAATTGTATTTAGGGGGTAGCGCACATAAATTGCCAGTGAGGCAGTTTCCTCCACCTGCAGAACGCTCCCCGTATCTGTCAGGCCATTTGAAGGCGCGGCAATGCCGCGCTTCTTTTTTTGTGCCGCCGCCGGGGTTTACATCTGCGCGGACGTCCCCATATCCACATCCCTTATGCTGCGCCGGGCATATCCTTATAAAGGGCGTGCCAGCAGCCAATTGGCCGTTCCTCTACAATCTGGGCGAACGATTAAGACGACCAATAGATCAACAGGATGGATATGGTCCCGCATCTCATCACCGCGCTGAACGGTCCGCTGCTCGAACTGGAGAAGAAAATCCTGGACGCCACGCCGTCCATCGAGCGCTGGTTCAGGCTGGAATGGCAGGAACATACGCCTCCGTTCTATTGTTCGGTGGACCTGCGCAATGCCGGCTTCAAGCTGGCGCCGGTCGACACCAACCTGTTCCCGGGCGGGTTCAACAACCTGGCGCCGGAAATGCTGCCGCTGGCGGTCCAGGCGGCCATGGCCGCGATCGAGAAGATCTGCCCGGACGCCAAGAACCTGCTACTGATCCCCGAGCGCCATACCCGCAACATGTTCTACCTGCAGAACGTGGCGCGGCTGTCGCTGATCATGCGCCAGGCGGGCCTCAATGTGCGCCTCGGGTCGCTGTCCGAGGAAATCACGGAGCCGACGCCGATCGAACTGCCCGACGGACAGAGCTTGGTGGTGGAGCCGCTGGCACGCCTCGGCACCAAGGACCGCCGCCTCGGGCTGAAGGATTTCGATCCCTGCTCGATCCTGCTGAACAACGACCTCTCGGCCGGCATTCCGCCGATCCTGGAGAACATCAACGAACAGTACCTGCTGCCGCCGTTGCACGCCGGCTGGTCGACGCGCCGCAAGACCAACCACTTCGCCGCCTATGACGAGGTCGCCAAGAAGTTCGCCAAGCTGATCGACATCGACCAGTGGATGGTCAACCCGTACTTTGCGCGCTGTTCGGGCGTGAATTTCCACGAGCGCATCGGCGAGGAAGCGCTGGCCGACTCGGTGGAGGCCGTGCTTAAGAAGGTGGCCAAGAAGTATCGCGAATACGGCATCAAGGAAACGCCTTACGTGGTGGTCAAGGCCGATGCGGGCACTTACGGCATGGGCATCATGACCGTGCGCGACCCGTCCGAGGTCAAGGGCCTGAACCGCAAGGAACGCAACAAGATGAGCGTCGTGAAGGAAGGCCTGGAGGTCAGCGACGTCATCATCCAGGAAGGCGTCCATACCTTCGAGAAGGTCAACGAGGCCGTGGCCGAGCCGGTGGTCTACATGATCGACCGCTACGTGGTCGGCGGCTTCTACCGCGTGCACACCGGCCGCGGCAACGACGAGAACCTGAACGCCCCGGGCATGCACTTCGTGCCGCTGGCGTTCGCGCCCAACGGCATCCCGGACAGCCACGCCAAGCCGGGCGCGGCGGTGCCGAACCGCTTCTACATGTACGGCGTGGTGGCGCGGCTCGCCCTGCTGGCGGCTTCGCTCGAACTCGAAAAGACCGACCCGAATCCGATTCTCTGACGAGCCGCCATGCGCATCCTCTTCATCACCGATCCGCTGGAGACCTTCAAGACCTACAAGGACTCCACCTACGCCATGATGACGGAGGCCGCCGCGCGCGGCCACCAGCTGTTCTGGAGCCTCCAGTCGCAGCTGTCGCTGTTCGGCGACCAGGTCGAGACCGTGGCCACGCCGCTGCAGCTAACGGGCGACAGCCATGACTGGTTCCGCGAAGGCACGCCGGCGCTCACGTCGCTGAAGGACTTCGACGCGGTGCTGATGCGCAAGGATCCGCCGTTCGACATGGAGTACGTCACCAGCACCTGGCTGCTGGAGCTGGCCGAGTCCCAGGGCGCGCGCGTGTTCAACAAGCCGGCCGCCATCCGCGACCATTCAGAGAAGCTGGCGATCAACCAGTTTCCGGAATTCATCACGCCGACGCTGGTGACGCGCGACATCGCGCGCATCCGCGACTTCCACGCCGAACACCGCGACATCATCATCAAGCCGCTGGACGGCATGGGTGGCATGGGCGTGTTCCGGGTGGGCCCGGACGGCATGAACCTCGGTGCCATCGTCGAGACGCTGGGCGAGGACGGCCGCCGCACGCTGATGATCCAGCGCTATATCCCGGCGATCAAGGACGGCGACAAGCGCATCCTGCTGATCGGCGGGGTGCCCGTGCCGTATTCGCTGGCGCGGGTGCCGATGGCCGGCGAAGTGCGCGGCAACCTGGCCGCGGGCGGCACGGGCCGCGCCCAGGAGCTGAGCGTGCGCGACCGCGAGATCGCCGAGGCGCTGGCGCCGGGGCTGTGGGAGAAAGGCTTGCTGCTGGTGGGGCTCGATGTGATCGGCGATTACCTCACGGAAGTCAATGTGACGAGCCCGACCTGTTTCCAGGAGATCACCCAGCAGACCGGGTTCCAGGTGGCCGCGATGTTCATTGACGCGCTCGAACATGCGGTAGAGGCACCAGGGGCCTGAGCAAAGCTCGCCGGTAGGAGGAGTCCGAAAGCGGGCGTAAGGCGGCCAGGAGGGCGAAAAAACCGGGGAAGGCGCCTGCTACAATCGGGCCAGTCCAACGGATTCACAACATGGCAGGAATTCTGATCATCGCGCACACCCCACTGGCTTCGGCCTTGCGCGATTGCGCCACCCACGTCTACTGTGGCCAGCCGCAGCGGCTGGAGGCCATCGACGTCCTTCCTGACGCGGATCCCGCCACCGTCCTTGCGGAAGCCCGGCAACGGCTCGATGCCGTCTGCGACGAAAACGGCGCGCTGGTGCTGACCGACATCTTCGGGGCCACGCCAGCCAATATTGCGGCGCGGCTGGCGGAACCGGGGCGTGTCCGGGTGCTGGCCGGCGTCAACTTGCCGATGCTGGTGCGCGCCATCTGCTATCGCGGGGAAAAGCTCGACCAGCTGGTGGCCAAGGCGCTTGCCGGGGGATCGCAGGGCGTGCTGCAGGTCGGCACAACAACCGTACAAAACCAAACAGCCAACCATCCCGACCGATATGCTGCAGAGGGACACCACCATAATCAATAAGCTCGGGCTGCATGCCCGCGCATCGGCCAAGCTGACCCAGCTGGCCGGCAGCTTTGCCAGTCAGGTCAAGATGTCCCGCAACGGGCGCCAGGTCGATGCCAAGAGCATCATGGGCGTGATGATGCTCGCGGCGGGCATCGGGTCCACGGTGACCATCGAGACCGACGGGCCGGACGAGCAGGCGGCGATGGACGCGCTGCTGGCGCTGATCGCCAATCGCTTTGGCGAGGGCGAGTGAGGTCCGCCGCGCCACGATGCTTCCCTGAACGTTCCTGACGGAGCGGCACATGTCATTTGCCCTGCACGGCATCCCGGTCTCCCGCGGCGTCGCCATCGGCCGCGCCCATTTGCTGGCGCCCGCGGCGCTGGACGTCTCGCACTACCTGGTAGATGAAGACCGGCTCGACGACGAGGTCGAGCGCCTGCGTTCGGCCCGCGCCGCCGTGCGGGCCGAACTGTCCGCACTCAAGCGCGACCTGCCGCGCGAAGCCCCCGAGGAAATGGGGGCGTTCCTGGACGTGCACGCGATGATCCTCGATGACGAGGCCTTGTCGCGCGAGCCGGAAGCCCTGATCCGCGGGCGCCGATACAACGCGGAGTGGGCGCTGACCACGCGGCTTGAAGAGCTGATGCGCCAGTTCGACGAGATCGAAGACGAATACCTGCGCGAGCGCAAGGCCGACATCCAGCAGGTGGTGGAACGGATCCTGAAGGTGCTGGCCGGCGCGCCGGTGCTGGCGCCCGCGCCTGTGCCCGCACTGGCCGCCGACGGCGAGCCGGCGCCGGGCGTGATCGTGGTGGCCCACGATATCGCGCCGGCCGACATGCTGCAGTTCCGCCACACCGTCTTCCACGGCTTTGTGACCGACATGGGCGGCCGCACCTCGCACACGGCCATCGTCGCGCGCAGCCTGGACATCCCCGCGGCGGTCGGCGTGCAGAGCGCCAGCGAGCTGATCCGGCAGGACGACTGGATCATCATCGATGGTGACGCCGGGCTGGTGATCGTCGATCCCTCGGCCATCATTCTCGAGGAATACCGCCACCGCCAGAGCGAGCGCGCGCTGGAAAAGAAGCGCCTGCAGCGCTTGCGGCACACGCCGGCGGTCACCCTGGACGGCCAGGAGGTTGACCTGCTGGCCAATATCGAAATGGCCGAGGACGCCGGCGCCGCGCTGGCGGCGGGCGCCGTGGGCGTTGGCCTGTTCCGCTCGGAATTCCTGTTCATGAACCGGCGCGGCGAGTTGCCCGACGAGGACGAGCAGTTTGCCGCCTACCGTCGCGCGGTCGAGGCCATGCATGGCCTGCCGGTGACCATCCGTACCATCGACGTCGGTGCCGACAAGCCGCTGGACGGACGCGGCGACGATTTCGAGACCGCGCTCAATCCGGCGCTCGGGCTGCGTGCGATCCGCTGGTCGCTGTCGGAGCCGACCATGTTCCTGACGCAACTGCGCGCCTTGCTGCGGGCCTCGGCCTTCGGGCCGGTGCGGCTGCTGGTGCCGATGCTGTCGCATGCGCGCGAGATCGACCAGACCCTCGAATTGCTCGCGCAGGCCAAGCGCCAGCTCGACGAGTGCGGCGTGCCCTATGATCCCGGCCTGAAGGTCGGCGCCATGATCGAGATCCCGGCCGCGGTGCTGCTGTTGCCGCTGTTCCTGAAGCGCATGGATTTCCTGTCGATCGGCACCAACGACCTGACGCAATACACGCTCGCCATCGACCGTGCCGACAATGCCGTGGCACACCTGTTCGATCCGATGCACCCGGCCGTGCTGCAACTGATTGCCCGGACCATCCGCGAAGCCAACCGGGCCGGCGTGCCGGTGGCGGTCTGCGGCGAGATGGCCGGTGATCCGGGCATGACGCGCCTGCTGCTGGGCATGGGCCTGCGCGAATTCTCGATGCATCCGGCGCAGCTGTTGCGGGTCAAGCAGGAAGTCCTGCACGCCGATTGCACCCGTCTCGAGCCGCTCGTCGACCAGGTGCTCAGCGCCTACGAACCCGAGGAGCAGGAAGCCGCGCTGCGGCAACTCGCTAAGCCCTAGGGCGCAAAGGGTTTTTCTGCAAGTTTGCGCATAATCGTCACTTTTGCATGGTGAATGTGCGCCAAAAATGGCTTGCCACGCTTCCTGACGTGATGCAGATCCCACCTTTGCACATGTGGCTTAATGGGAATTGTTATCATTTTCGATCTTTGGTATTCTGACGTTCATTCGAGCGGCAAGCCGGTGCCGCCAGCCCCCAAGGAGGGAGTTGTGTACGTCTGCATCTGCAACCAGATTACCGATCGCGAAATCCATGGAGCCGCTCTTCTGGGCGTCGAGACCCTCGACGAACTGGCCGAGACGCTTGGCGTCGGGACCTGCTGCGGCCGGTGCCGCGAGTGCGCCCACGAGGTGCTGCAGGAAGGCATAGCCGCCGTGCGAAACGTGACTGCAGCCACGATCGGGAGCATCCAGGTTGTGGAGATTTCTACCTGTTCGGTGTCCACCACATGTACCATAATGGACACTCGGGACCCGGCAGTCGCGAACGACCAGCGTCAGGCGCTGGTGGCTTGAACGCGCCCATGAACTGAAACGGGGTTCACGGCGCGTTTTCGCGCATTCTTGCTTCGACTGCAAACGGCGCCTCTGGCGCCGTTCGTGTTTTGGCGCGGGCCCGATGCAACAGGAGCCACCCATGAAAGGTGACAAAAAGGTCATCCAGCATCTGAATGCCCAGCTCAAGAACGAGCTGACCGCGATCAACCAGTATTTCCTGCACGCGCGCATGTATCGCCATTGGGGCCTGAAGAAGCTCGGCGAGGTGGAGTACAAGGAATCGATCGGCGAAATGAAGCACGCCGACCGGCTGATCGACCGCATCCTGATGCTCGACGGCCTGCCCAACCTGCAGGACCTGCACAAGCTGCTGCTCGGCGAAGACACGCCGGAGATGCTCAAGTGCGACCTGAAGCTCGAGCAGGGCGCGCATGCCACCGTGAAGGAAGGGATTGCATACTGTGAATCCGTTGGCGACTATGTCAGCCGTGAGATCCTGGTAGATATCCTCACCGACACCGAGGAGCACATCGAATACCTGGAGACGCAGCTGGACCTGATCGACAAGGTCGGCCTGCAGAACTACCTGCAGTCGCAGATGGAGCCGGGCGAGCAGTAAGCCGCCAGTTCCTGCCGGGCTGCCTTTTCGGGTGGCCGGCATCCCCGCGTGGCGCATCCGGGCGCCACCGCCTTGTTTGCCCACCTGCAGTAACCCTTCTCATTCCAATTCTTTTCTTCATCCAGACCGCCGTACAGGAGCCATGACCATGGCCAAATCCATTCGCCTGACGCAGGGCAGCCACGGGGCCGGCTGTGGCTGCACCATTTTCCCCAATATGCCCGACGTGATCCGCGCCGGTGTGGAACTAGCCACTGTCGTTGAACGCGTCGTGCGCCGGAGGTGGTCTGATGCGTGAGGACACCGGCGACTTCCGGCAGCTGTTTCTGAGCGGCGCGCCGATGATGGATGTGCGGGCGCCACTGGAGTTTGCGCGCGGCGCGTTCCCGGGCACCGTCAGCTTGCCGCTGATGGATGACGAGGAGCGGCATCAGGTCGGCCTTTGCTATGCGCAGGCGGGGCAGGACGCGGCGATCGAACTGGGTCATCGCCTGGTGTCGGGCGATATCAAGGCCGCGCGGCTAGCGCAATGGGCGGCGTTTGCCCGCGCGCATCCGGACGGCTACCTGTACTGCTTCCGTGGCGGCCTGCGCTCGCAGATCGTGCAGCGGTGGCTGCGCGACGAGGCGGGCATCGAATACCCGCGCGTGACCGGCGGCTACAAGGCCATGCGCAGCTTCCTGATCGACGTGACGGAGCAAGCCGCGGCCACGCGGGATATTCTCGTGCTTGGCGGCATGACCGGGACCGGCAAGACCGACGTCATCGACGAGGTGCCGGCGGCCGTGGACCTGGAGGGGCTGGCCCGTCACCGCGGCTCCGCGTTTGGCCGCCGCGCGCAGGCGCAACCGCCGCAGGTCGATTTCGAGAATGCGCTGGCCATCGACCTGCTGCGGCGGGCCGATGCCGGCTACCGCGCGCTGGTGGTCGAGGACGAGGGCCGCTTCATCGGCGGCCGGGACCTGCCCAAGGTGCTGTGGCAGCGCATGCAGGCGAGCCCGCTGGTGTGGCTGGAGGCGCCATTCGACGAGCGCGTCGAACGCGTGTTGCGCGACTATGTGCTGGGCCTGGCAGCCGAGCACATCGACCAGCTCGGTCCGGAGGCCGGTTTCGAGGCGTATGCGGCGCGTCTGCGTGATGCCATGGCGGCAATCTCCCCGCGCCTGGGCGGCGAGCGCTACGCGCGGCTGTCGACACTGCTCGAGCAGGCGCTGGTCCGCCAGTCGGAGCAAGGCGAAACCGGCTTGCATCGTGGCTGGATCGAAGTGCTGCTGCGCGACTACTACGACCCGATGTACGCCTACCAGAAGCAGAACCGAGCGGAGCGCATCGTGTTCCGCGGCGACCGCGCCGCGGTGACCGAGTGGCTGCGCGAGCGCTCCGCGCGTTGAGCTTGGCCGGCGTTGCGCTAGTGTCCCGCGCAGATCGGGCAGTCCGGCGTCCGCGCGAGCTGCATCGTGGTCCACTCCATCGTCATGGCATTGACCATCAGCAGCCGGCCGGCCAGGCTTTGGCCCACGCCGCTGAGCAGCTTGAGCGCTTCGGCCGCCTGCACGGTGCCGACCATGCCCACCAGCGGCGCGAACACGCCCATGGTGGCGCAGGCGACTTCGGGCGCTGGCTCTGACGGCGGGAACAGGCAGGCGTAGCACGGCGCGTCGTCGCGGCGCCGGTCGAACACGCTGATCTGGCCGTCGAAGCGCAGCGCCGCGCCAGACACCAGCGGCACGCGGTGCCGTACGCAGGCACGGTTGACGGCCTGGCGTGTGGCGAAGTTGTCGCAGCAATCGAGCACCACGTCAGCCTGCGCCACGAGCTGGTCCAGCTCCGCATCGCCGACGCGGGTTGCGATGATTTCCACCTGCACGCCCGGGTTGATGCGCAGCATCCCTTCGCGCGCCGATTCCACCTTCAGGCGGCCGACGTTTTCCGTGGTGTGGATGATCTGGCGCTGCAGGTTGGTCAGGTCCACGTGGTCGTTGTCGACCACGCTGATCCGCCCGACGCCGGCCGACGCCAGGTAGGGCAGGGCCGCGGCGCCCAGGCCGCCGGCGCCGATCACCAGCGCGCGGGCGCCCAGCAGGCGTTCCTGGCCTTCGATGCCCAGTTCATCGAGCAGGATATGGCGCGAGTAGCGCAGCAGTTGATCGTCGTTCATGGCATCAGGCTCAGGACAGGGCCCGGAGGCAACTTAGGGCCGGGCGTGCAATGTAAAAAGCGGCCCCGCGGGGCCGCTTCTGGTCAGGGTGCCGCTCAGGGCGAGGGCGCCTTGCCGGTCGGCGTGCCCAGCGGCGCGCCCATCGGCGCGCTCGCCGGGGGCTGCTTGGCCGGCGCCGGCGCAGGCTTGGCCGCCGGGGCGCTGGGGCTCTTCTTCGCCGGTGCGGCCTTGGCCGGCTTGTCGGCGGGCGGGTTGGTTTCGAGCTTCGACTTGGAACGCTTGACCGGCTGGCCGTCGAGCTGGGCGATGGCCTGCTGCAGCATGAAGTCGTCGGCCGAGCCGAATTCGATCGGCTTCTTGCGGCGATCCTTCTCGCGCTCTTCCGGCGTCTTCTTCGCGTTTTCCTCTTCCAGGCGGCGCAGTTCTTCCACGCGGCGCTGTTCGCGCTCGTTCATTTCCGGCTCTTCCGATTCCTGCTTGTTGTGCAGGTGGCGCTCGGTGTCGATCTCGCGGGTGATCAGCGCGTCGTCCGGATCGCCGTCCGCGTTCTGGTCGACCGGGATGTCCGGGCGGATGCCCTTGGCCTGGATCGACTTGCCCGTCGGCGTGTAGTAGTACGCGATGGTCAGCTTGATGCCGGTGTCATTGGTCAGCGGCCGCACGGTCTGCACCGAACCCTTGCCGAACGTGGTCTTGCCCATGATCAGCGCGCGGTGGTGATCCTGCAGCGCGCCGGCCACGATCTCGGACGCCGACGCCGAATAGGCGTTGGTCAGCACGACCATCGGGATCTTCTTGTACAGCGCCGGCAGGTCCTTGAGCGGATCGTCCTCGATCGACGACAGGCGGTAGTTGTTGAAGGTCGCCTTGTACACGCGCTTGGCGTCGGCAACCTGGCCGTTGGTGGAGACCACGGTAGAGTCTTCCGGCAGGAACGCCGCTGCCACGCCGACCGCGCCTTGCAGCACGCCGCCGCCGTTGTTGCGCAGGTCCAGGACGATGCCCTTCAGGCCCGGGTTCTTCTGCGCCATCTCGTTCAGCCTGCGTCCCAGGTCCGCCACCGTGCGTTCCTGGAAGCTGGTCAGGCGCACCCAGCCGATGGTGTTGTTGTCCAGCATCTTGGTCTTGACCGACTGGACGCGGATTTCGGCGCGGGTGATCGAAACCGGGAAGGTCCGTTCCTCGCTCTTGCGATAGATCGTCAGCGTGACCTTGGTGCCCGGTTCACCGCGCATGCGCTTGACCGCCTGCTCCAGCGGCAGGCCGCGCACGGGCTTGTCATCGATACGGGTGATCAGGTCGCCGGGCTGGATGCCGGCGCGGAACGCGGGCGTGTCCTCGATCGGGTTGATGACCTTGACCAGTCCTTCTTCCTGCGAGATCTCGATGCCCAGGCCGGCGAAGCGGCCGCGCGTGCCTTCCTGCAGTTCCTTGAAGTCCTTTTCGTCCAGGTAGGCCGAGTGCGGGTCGAGGCTGGCGACCATGCCCTTGATGGCTTCGGTCAGCAGCTTCTTGTCATCGACCGGCTCAACATATTCGCGCTTGATCTGCCCGAAGATGTCGGCCATCAGCCGCAGCTGGTCCAGCGGCAACGGGCCGGAAGAATTCTGCGCGGTTGCCGAAATCTGCAGCGTGGCCAGCACGCCGGCGACAAGTCCGACCGAAACGAGACTGATGTTCTTGAGCGTCTTACGCATGAGGGCTGCCTGAACGTGTACGTAGGGGGATTATGCCGGCTGCAGCCGCCACGCGTGGGGCGCGGGGCGGTTTGTCCGACAGTATAAGTGGGTGTGAAGAAAAAGGCCTGTCACGTACCGGCGGTCGGTGGGCGGCCGCACCATGGCTGGTGCAGGTCGCCCGGCGGGCTTTCAGCGCGCCTTGCCCTGGCTGGCCACAGCCGCCAGGGAGGCGGCGATGGCTTCCTGGTCGCCCAGGTAGTAGTGGCGCAGGGGGCGCAGGTTGGCGTCCAGCTCATAGACGAGCGGGGTGCCGTTGGGGATATTGAGGCCGACGATATCGTCATCCGAGATCTGATCCAGGTATTTCACGAGGGCGCGGATGCTGTTGCCGTGAGCGGCGATGACCACGCGCTTGCCCGATTGGATGTCGGGCGCGATGGATTCGTTCCATAGCGGCAGCACGCGGGCCACGGTGTCCTTCAGACATTCGGTCAGCGGGATTTGTTCGCGCGGAACGCTCGCGTAGCGCGGATCGTCGTACGAGGCACGCGGATCGGTAGGTTCCAGCGCGGGCGGCGGGGTGTCGTAGCTGCGGCGCCACACCAGCACCTGCTCGTCGCCGAACTTGGCGGCGGTTTCCGCCTTGTTCAGGCCGGCCAGCGCGCCGTAGTGGCGTTCGTTCAGGCGCCACTCGTTGCGCACCGGAATCCACATCTGGTCCATTTCGTCCTGCACGTGCCACAGCGTGCGGATGGCCCGCTTGAGCACCGAGGTGTAGGCCACGTCGAAGGCGAAGCCGGCATCCTTGAGCAGCTTGCCGGCCAGGCGGGCCTGGGCGGCGCCGGTTTCGGTCAGGTCGACGTCGACCCAGCCGGTAAAGCGGTTTTCGAGATTCCACGTCGACTCGCCATGGCGGATAAGGACTAGCTTGTACATGCTGCTGCTTCCAGAGTGTAGGTAACCTGCGTGCGCCGGTATCGCCCCATGCGCGTCGCCATGTGCCAGCCAGGCAACAATGAGGCGACAATGGCCGCTGTGCCTGACAGCGGAGGCCCGGACACCAAACCGCGTATTTTATAATGCCGCCGACCCAACCCAACGGAACGCCAACGTGAATTTCTTCGCCGACTATAACAACCTTGCCCTGATCGCACTTGCCGTGGTCTCCGGCGGACTGCTCGCCTGGCCCACGATTGCCCGCGGCACCGGCGGAAAAGCCGTCAATACGGTGACCGCCACCCAGCTGATCAACAAGCGCGGCGCCGTGGTGGTCGACATCCGTGATGCCTCCGAGTATGCCAAGGGCCACCTGCCGCAGGCCAAGAGCGCCCCGCTGGCCGAGCTGGCCTCGCGCGCGGCCGGTCTTGCAAAGGACAAGGCCGTCCCCATCATCGTGGTATCCCAGACTGGCCAGGGCCTCGGCAAGGCTCAGGCAGCGCTGAAGGAAGCCGGGTACAGTGAGACCTATGCCCTTGAAGGCGGCCTCGCCGCCTGGCAGCAGGCCGGTCTTCCGGTCATCAAGTAAGCCGCGCCCGACTGGCCGGCCTGTCCGTCACATCGCGCCGGACCCTGCATCTGGCAGGGCCGTGGCGTTTGAGTATCGAAGGAGATTCAGCATGGCCCGCGTCGTCATGTACAGCACGGTGGTGTGTCCCTATTGCGTGATGGCCGAGCGCCTGCTCAAGGCCAAGGGCGTAGAGACGATCGAGAAGATCCTGATCGACCGCGAACCCGGCAAGCGCGAAGAAATGATGTCGCGCACCGGCCGCCGTACCGTGCCGCAGATCTATATCGACGACACCCATGTTGGCGGTTTCGACGATCTCTCAGCGCTGGACCGCCAGGGCGGCCTGTCGCCGCTGCTGGCTGCCTGAGCCCGCTCCGGCGCGGGTGATATTGCCACCCGCGTCATGTACCATATGCGTTTTCCAACCGGGCGCAGGCTCGTGCCGATACCGGCCGCCACGCCCAACGCCCATCCCGGAAGCCTTTCATGAGCGACCAGCAAAACACCCAGCAGGAAGACCAACCCTTCTTCAATATCCAGCGCGTGTACCTCAAGGACATGTCGCTCGAGCAGCCGAATTCGCCGGGCATCTTCCTGGAATCGGAAGCGCCGTCGGTCGAAGTGCAGGTCAACGTGGCCGCTTCGCAGCTGCAGGAAGGCATCTTCGAAGTGGTGGTGACGGGCACCGTGACGACCAAGGTCCAGGAAAAGGTCGCCTTCCTCGTGGAAGCGCACCAGGCCGGCATCTTCGACATCCGCAACGTGCCGGTCGAGCAGCTCGACCCGCTGCTGGGCATTGCCTGCCCGACGATCCTGTATCCGTACCTGCGCGGCAATATCGCCGACGTGATCACGCGCGCCGGCTTCCAGGCCATCCACCTGTCGGAAATCAACTTCCAGGCCCTGTACGAGCAGCGCCTGCAGGCCGCCATGGAAGAAGCCCAGGCCGCCGGCGGCGGCAACAGCAACAGCGGCATCGTGATGCCCGACGGCAGCCAGGCTCGCCACTGATCCCGCAGTCCCGCACTGCCTGACGAAACGGGGCCGCGGCCCCGTTTTGCCTTTCCGGGGCACGCACACCGGATTACCATCGATTGCGCCGATCCACCGTTCGAGCCGCCATGAAACTGACCTTCCTCGGTGCGGGTGCCTGGGGTACCGCACTCGCCAGCCATGCCGCCGTCAACCATGACGTGATCCTGTGGGGGCGCGATCCTGCCCAGCTTGCCGCGATCGGGGCCAGCGGCAGCAACGATGCCTATCTGCCTGGTGTGCGGCTCTCCGAGCGGCTGCGTGTCGAGGCCGATTTCGAGCGGGCGGTCGCTCATGCCGCCGACGATCCGGACGGTCTCGTGGTGGTCGCCACGCCGGTCTCGGGCCTGCGCGAGATGACCCGCAGGCTGGCCACGCGCGGCGAGGGCCATGTCCGCATGCTGTGGCTGTGCAAGGGCTTCGAAGCCGGCACGCACGCGCTGCCGCACCAGATGGTGCGCGAGGAACTCGATGTCGCCGGCCGCAGCAGCGGCTTCGACTACGGCGTGCTGACCGGGCCCAGCTTTGCCCGCGAAGTGGCAATGGGTTTGCCGTGCGCGCTGACGGTGGCGTGCAGCGTCCCTGAACTTGCCGACTGTGCGCAGGCCGCTTTCCATCACCACGCCATGCGCATCTACGGCAGCGACGACCTGACCGGCGTCGAGGTTGGCGGCGCCGTGAAGAACGTGCTGGCGATTGCCACCGGCGCCAGCGATGGCCTCGGCCTGGGCCTGAACGCACGCGCCGCGCTGGTGACGCGCGGCCTGGCGGAAATGACTCGCCTGGGCCTGGCGCTCGGCGGGCGCGTGGAAACGTTCATGGGCCTGGCCGGAGTGGGCGACCTGATCCTGACCGCCACCGGCGACCTGTCGCGCAACCGCAAGGTCGGCCAGCAACTCGCGGCTGGGCAGACTCTGGAGCAGATCCTGGCCGGTCTCGGCCACGTCGCCGAAGGCGTGCGTTGCGCGCAGGCCGTGGCGGCACTGGCCGCTGTACAAAAGGTCGAGATGCCGATCACGCGTGCCGTGTGCGCCGTGCTGTTCGAAGGCCTGAGCGCCGCCGATGCCGTGGCACAACTGCTGCAGCGCGACGCGCGCGACGAATAGCCGCCTTCCAGTTTCTTTCCGACCTCGACATCGCATGACTTCCCGTCGCCACGCGCTGATCGCGCTTGCCTGTGCCTGCGCCGCCAGCGCTGTTTCCCCGGCCTGGGCCGACACCTGGCCGTCGCGGCCGCTGCGCATGGTGGTGCCGTTCCCGGCGGGATCGTCGCCGGACCTGATCGCGCGCATCCTCACGGAAAAACTGGCGGCCACGCTCGGGCAGCCGGTGGTGGTGGAAAACCGTCCCGGCGCCGGCGGCAATATCGGCACCGGCATGGTGGCGAAGGCCCCGCCCGATGGCTACACGCTGCTCTTCACGATCAACGGGCCGCTGGTGACGGCGCCATCGCTGTCGCGCAACCTCAGCTATGACCCGTTCCGCCAGCTGGCCCCGGTCACGCTGGTGGCGACGTCGCCCAATGTGCTGGTGGTCGATGCAAGGCTGCCCGTGCAAAACGTGCGCGAATTCGTGGCGCTGGCCAAATCGAAGGCCGGCGCGCTGAACTACGGCTCGGTCGGCAATGGCAGCGCCGCGCACCTGGCGATGGAGCAGCTCAAGGCCATGGCCGGCATCGACCTGCAGCACGTGCCCTATCCGGGCTTCCCGCAGGTCACCACGGCGATGGTCGGCGGGCAGATCCAGGCCGGCTTCATGGTGCCCGCGATTGCGATGCCGCTGGTCAATGCGGGCAAGCTGCGCATCCTGGCGGTCACCACCACGGGGCGCACGGGCGTGCTGCCTTCGGTGCCGACCGTCGCGGAATCGGGCTATCCGGGATTCGAAGCGATTTCATGGCAGGCGGTGCTGGCGCCGGCGGGCACACCACCGGCGATCATCGACCGGCTCTACCGCGAGCTGGTCGCCATCATTGGCAGCGCCGACGTGCGCGAGAAGATGCGCGCGCAGTATTTCGTGCCGGCCGGCACGGCCCCGGCATCGCTGCGCCAGACCATGGCGAGCGAGAAAGTGCGCTGGGACAAGGTGATCCGCGCCGCGGGCGTGCAGCCCGAATAACGGTCACAAAGCTCGCGCTCAGGCGCCGCCGGCAAAGCCGTTCTGGCGCCAGGCTTCGAAGACGACCACCGCCACGGTGTTCGACAGGTTCAGGCTGCGGTTATTGGGCCGCATCGGCAGGCGGATGCGCTGCGACGCCGGAAACCCTTCGCGCCGTTCCGGCGCCAGCCCGCGCGTCTCGGAGCCGAACACGAACCAGTCGCCAGGCTGGAAACTCACTTGCCCGAACGGCGTGGAGCCATGCGTGGTGAGCGCGAACATGCGGGTCGGGTCGGGCTGTTCGCTGGCCATCAGCGCGTCCCAGTTGTCATGCACGCGCATGGTCGCGTACTCGTGATAATCGAGTCCCGCGCGCCGCATGCGGGCGTCTTCCAGCGGAAATCCCAGCGGCTTCACCAGGTGCAATTGCGCACCGGTGTTGGCGCACAGGCGGATCACATTGCCGGTATTGGGCGGGATCTCCGGTTCGACCAGGACGACGTTGAACATGGGGGACTTCCTTGCAAAGGGGGGCATCGAAAACGGTGCGCAGCTTACCGCGCGACCGCGGCGCTGTCATCCGCGCTGTCATCCGCTCAGGGCGTGCGCAGTGCCACGATCACGCTGACCCGCGCCGCACCGTGCGCTTTGAGCGTGCGCGCCGCTTCATCCAGCGTAGCGCCCGAGGTCATGACGTCATCGACCAGGCCGATGTGCCTGCCCGCCAGCGACTGCCGGCGGCCCAGGCGGAATGCACCGCGCACGTTCAACTGCCGATGCGCCAGATCCAGCAAGTGCTGGGTGGCGATGTCGCGCGGTCGCTCGAGCAGCACGGGGTCGCTGGGTACGCCCAGGTGGCGCGCGAGCGGCCGGGCGATCTCCCAGGCCTGGTTGAAGCCGCGTTCGGCCAGCCGTTGCGGCGACAGCGGTATCGGTGCGATCACGTCCGGCCGTAACGCGCCGGTGCGTAACCCGCGCTGCATCCGCTCCGCCAGCGCGGTCGCGAGCCAGCTGGCCAGTGGCAGCACCTTGCCGTACTTCAGTGCCAACACCAGCGAGTCCTGAGGGAACGCGTAGTCGCCCAGCGTGACGGCCTGGTCGAATGCGGGGCGGTGCTGGGCGCAGGCCGGGCACGGCTCGCCGGGCGCCCGGCCCATCGCGCAGACCGGGCAGCGCGACACCGGGTAGAGCAGGTCGCTGACGCAGTCGCGGCACACCACTTCGTCCTGCACCACGCCGCAGAGCGCACAGGCGCACGGCAACAGCGCACGCGTCAGCCCGCGCGCATGCCCGGCGGCTTTCGCGATGCGCGCGTATACTTGCCGTCCAGCCGCCCGCCAACGCGCGCGGCCGCCATGCGCGGTGTCTGCTGCCGCGACTTCCCCGTCTTCCTGTTGCCTGGTTTTCCCGTGTCCCTGCATGCCGCCGATTCCCCCGATGCCTTCCTGCCGCCCACGCGCCTGACGCGGCTGGCCTTCGACCGGCGCAGCGCCGCGTTCGGCCAGCTCGACTTCCTGCTCGGCGAGATCGGCCGCCGCATGCAGGAGCGCATGGAAGTCGTGCGCCTGGCGCCGCAGCGCGCGCTGGATCTTGGCTGCGGGCATGGCCAGGGGCTGGCGGGCCTGCGGGCACGCTTTCCCGATGCGCAGATCGCCGGCCTCGATATCTCCGGCGCGATGCTGGCCGAAGCGGGGCAACGCGATCCGCAGCGGAGGCCCGGCTGGGTTGGCCGCCTGCTTGGCAAGCGCCCGCTGTTCGATCTGGTCCAGGGCGATCTTGCCACATTGCCTTTTGCGCCCGGCAGCTTCGACCTGCTGTGGTCCAACCTGGCGCTGCACTGGCATCCGGAGCCGCACCGCGTGTTTCCCGAATGGCATCGCGTGACGCGGGACGAAGGCCTGGCGATGTTTTCGCTGTTCGGTCCCGATACGCTGCGCGAGCTGCGCGCGGCCTTCGCCGAGGTCGATGCCGCGCCCCATACGTTGCGCTTTGTCGACATGCACGACATCGGCGACATGCTGGTCCACAGCGGCTGGTCCACGCCGGTGATGGACATGGAAACGCTGACCGTGACCTACGAATCGCCCGAGACGCTGCTGCGCGAGGTCCAGGCCTTCGGTGGCTTGCGCGCGCACCCGGACGCGAGCCACGCCGGCCTGCATGGCCGGCGCTGGCACGAGGCGGTCTGCGCGGCCCTGGCGCGCCGGCGCGACGCCGATGGGGTGATCCCGCTGAGCTTCGAGATCGTCTATGGCCACGCGTGGAAACTGCCCTCGCGTGGTGCGCAGCAGCTCGATGAGCAGGGCCATGCCGTGGTGCCGCTGGACAAGATTGGCCGGGCAAGACCGCGTCGCTGAACGCGGCGTCGAGCGGTTACGACTGTATTGACTTTCGTGTCGCGGCACGATGGGCCCATCGCCCGCAAAGCCGCGCCGGCATTGGCTTTACGGGTGATCCAATGGATAGCGTCTAAGCATAAATCCTTACGGCGCGCAAGCGCTTTGGTCAATGTGCGGCCTTGTCCGGGTATGCGAAGCGCCCTATAATGCGCCAGTTTGTCGCAGTGGTCCCCTGGCACAAGAACGTCCTGGAGTTGCACTCGCAAGGTGCACTCCTGGCGCAATCGTCCCGGGTGTGCATCCAAATGCAGAGTGGTTGGCGATGCAAGACTTGGGTATCGCATTCCAGACGGCAAGTGGTGACTCCGGCGGAAATCTCGACGGACCTCCTCCCGCGCCCCACGACTGGCTGATGAAGCGGAATTGCTCGCTTTCCCCACGCCAGGTCGGCTGGTTTTACCTCTCGATCTTCACTGTCTCGCTTGCCATCGCGTTGTTTTTCGCGGTGCAAGGGTCCTGGCTCGTGCTGCCGTTTGCCGGCCTGGACCTGCTCGGACTGGGGATTGCTCTGCTTGTGTACGCACGTCATGCGACGGACTATGAGCGTGTCAGCATCAACGATGGCGTGCTGGTCGTGGAGACAGCCAGCGCGCAGCGGTTGACGCGCGAGGAATTCAACCCGCACTGGGTGCGGGTCGAACTGGGGGAATCGCCCCGCGCACTGGTAACGCTGCGCTCGGGCGGGCGCGATGTGCAGGTGGGGTGCTATCTGGACCTGCACAGGCGGCGCAAGTTCGCCCAGGAGCTCGCAGCGGCCCTGCGCCGCCTCTGAGAGGTGGCAGGGGCGGAGGCGGGGGCAGATTTGAATCTGTAAATTGGGTAGATAACAAATGAAAATGTGGAAGAAGGCATCCGCAGTTTGCCTGGCGAGCGCATCCCTGCTTGCCAGCCAGGCGGCCCTGGCGGTCAGTGACATGCCCGGCGGTCCCGCCGTGCGTCAGCTGAACCTGACCGAGCCGGTCACCAAGATCGCCGAGCAGATTCACTGGCTGAACTGGATGATGCTGATCATCTGCACGGTGATCTTCGTCGCCGTGTTCGGCGTGATGTTCTATTCCATCTTCACGCACCGCAAGGCCAAGGGTGCCAAGTCCGCCTCCTTCCACGAAAGCATCACGGTCGAAGTGGTCTGGACCATCGTCCCGTTCCTGATCGTGATCGCCATGGCCCTGCCGGCGACGAAGACCGTCGTGGCCATGAAGGACACCACCAATTCCGACGTCACCATCAAGGCCACCGGCTACCAGTGGAAGTGGGGCTACGACTACCTGAAGGGCGAGGGCGAAGGCATTTCCTTCGTGTCGACCCTGACCACCCCGCGTGAACAGATCAATAACGAAGCGCCGAAGTCCAACACCTACCTGATGGAGGTGGACAACGAGCTGGTGGTGCCCGTCAACAAGAAGGTGCGCATCGTCACCACGGCCAATGACGTGATCCACGCCTGGATGATCCCGGCCTTCGGCGTCAAGCAGGATGCGATCCCCGGCTTCGTGCGCGACACCTGGTTCAAGGCCGAGAAGATCGGCGTGTACCGCGGCCAGTGCGCCGAACTCTGCGGCAAGGAACACGCCTTCATGCCGATCGTCGTGCGCGTCGTGTCCGACGCCGACTACACCAAGTGGGTCGACGGCAAGAAGAAGGAAATGGCCGCCAAGGCCGATGATCCGAACAAGACCTGGACGCTGGACGAGATGAAGGTCCGCGGCGAGAAGGTCTACACCGCCAACTGCGCGGTCTGCCACCAGCCCAACGGCAAGGGCGGCGGCGCATTCCCGGCGCTGGACGGCTCCAAGATCGTGAACGGCCCCAAGGCCGGCCAGATGCACATCATGCTGGAAGGCAAGAACGCCATGCCGTCGTGGAAGCAGCTGTCCGATACCGAACTGGCCGCGGCCATGACCTACGTGCGCAACAGCTGGAGCAACAAGACCGGCGAAGTGATCCAGCCCAGCGACTTCGTGAATGCCCGCGCCGGCAAGTTCCCCGAAGGCGGCGGCGCCGCGGGCGGCGAGGCACCGAAGGCGGACGCCAAGCCCGTCAAGGACCAGGGCAGCAAGCAGGCCAGCATCGCGGGCAACCGCAGCGCGGGCTGACCGGCTGAAGACAGGACAGGATTAGAGGAGCATTTGCGATGAGTACTGCTACCCACGACGCAATCGGCCATCCGCACGATCACGCGCACGACGATCACGCGCACGATCACCCGCATGGCTGGCGCCGCTGGTTGTTCGCGACCAACCACAAGGACATCGGCACGCTGTACCTGCTGTTTTCGTTCACCATGCTGCTGTCTGGCGGCGTGCTGGCGCTGCTGATCCGCCTGGAGCTGTTCGAGCCGGGCCTGCAGTTCTTCCGCCCCGAACTGTTCAACCAGTTCACCACCATGCACGGCCTGGTCATGGTGTTCGGCGCGATCATGCCGGCCTTCGTCGGCTTCGCCAACTGGATGATCCCGCTGCAGATCGGCGCCTCCGACATGGCGTTCGCGCGCATGAACAACTTCAGCTTCTGGCTGATGCCGCCGGCCGCGCTGCTGCTGGCCGGCTCGTTCTTCGCGCCGGGCGGCGCCACCGCCGCCGGCTGGACGCTGTATGCGCCGCTGTCGGTGCAGATGGGTCCGGGCATGGACATGGCCATTTTCGCCATGCACATCATGGGCGCGTCGTCGATCATGGGCTCGATCAACATCATCGTGACCATCCTCAACATGCGCGCCCCGGGCATGACGCTGATGCGGATGCCGATGTTCTGCTGGACCTGGCTGATCACCGCCTACCTGCTGATCGCCGTGATGCCCGTGCTGGCCGGCGCCATCACCATGGTGCTGACCGACCGCCACTTCGGCACGAGCTTCTTCTCGGCCGCGGGCGGTGGCGACCCGGTGATGTACCAGCATATCTTCTGGTTCTTCGGGCATCCCGAGGTGTACATCATGATCCTGCCGGCGTTCGGCATCATCTCGCACGTGGTACCGGCCTTCGCGCGCAAGCGCCTGTTCGGCTACAGCTCGATGGTGTACGCCACGGCGTCGATCGCCATCCTGTCGTTCATCGTGTGGGCACACCACATGTTCACGACAGGCATGCCGGTGACGGGCCAGCTGTTCTTCATGTACGCGACCATGCTGATCGCGGTGCCGACGGCCGTGAAGATCTTCAACTGGATTGCGACGATGTGGCGCGGCTCGATGACCTTCGAGACCCCGATGCTGTTCGCGATCGGCTTCATCTTCGTATTCACCATCGGCGGCTTCACCGGCCTGATGCCGGCGGTCGCCCCGATCGACATCCAGTTGCAGGACACCTACTTCATCGTGGCGCACTTCCACTACGTGCTGGTGGCCGGCTCGCTGTTCGCGCTGTTCGCGGGCTTCTACTACTGGGGTCCGAAGTGGAGCGGTTTCATGTACAACGAAACCCGCGGCCAGATCCACTTCTGGGGTTCGCTGATCTTCTTCAACGTGACCTTCTTCCCGATGCACTTCCTGGGCCTGGCCGGCATGCCGCGCCGCTATGCCGATTATCCGACCCAGTTCGCGGACTTCAACGCGATCGCGTCGATCGGGGCACTGGGCTTCGGCCTGATGCAGGTGTACTTCTTCTTCTTCGTGGTGCTGCCGTCCTACCGTGGCGGCGAGAAGGCCGCGGACAAGCCCTGGGATGGTGCCGAGGGCCTGGAGTGGACCGTGCCGTCGCCGGCGCCGTTCCACACCTTTGAAGTGCCGCCGCAAGTTCGCTAAGCACTGAACGCAACAAGGCACGGAGGGCGCCAGCCGCCTTCCGTGCCGGCAGGTAATACAAGATGCAGAAGATGCAGGCTCCACAAAAAAACCCATCGCAAGCAGGCCAGAAAGCCGCCAACCGGCGCCTGGGACTGATCCTGTTTTCCATCGTGGTGGTTTTCTTTCTGGGGTTCTTCGCCAAGATGGTGTTCCTTGGCTGAAGCTGCGGGGTAGCGGGGAAGCGGGATGAGCGTCGATCAGCAGGAGCAGCAGCAAGGTCAGGGCAGGGAAGCCGACAAGCGGTTCAACCGCGGCATGATGCTGCGGCTGGTCGTGATCGTTGGCGTGATGTTCGGCTTTGGCTACGCGCTGGTGCCGCTGTACAAGAAGATCTGCGACCTCACCGGGATCAACGTGGTGACCACGCGCGAGCTGTATGGCGGCTCGCTCAAGAACACGCAGGTCGACACGAGCCGCACCGTCACGGTGGAGTTCGATTCGAACGCGCGCGGTCCCTTTGCCTTCCGTCCGGTGAAGAACAGCATGCAAGTGCATCCGGGCGAGATGGTGACGATCGTCTACGAGGTGGCCAACGGGCAGTCGCGCGATATCTCGGCGCAGGCGATCCCGAGCTACGCGCCCAAGCAGGCGACCGAGTACTTCAAGAAGCTCGAGTGCTTCTGCTTCAAGCAGCAGACGCTCAAGGCCAAGGAAGCACGCGAGATGCCGGTGGTATTCGTGATCGATCCGAAGCTGCCGAAGGACGTGAAGAACATCACGCTGTCGTACACCTTCTTTGAAGTGGGTACGCCGGTGGCGCAGGCACCGCAGGGCGCGCTGGAAAGCCCGCCTGCGGCGCGCAGCGGCGGCTGAGGCAGGAGGAAACGCCGTGGACGAGTTGAAAGACGCGGTCAAGCGCAAGATGTCGTTCGCGCAGACCATGCGTGCGGTGTTGTGGTCGTTCATCGGCCTGCGCAAGGGCGCGGAGCACGAGAGCGACATGGCCAGGCTGAACCCGGTGCATGTGGTCATTGCCGGGGTGATCGCGGCGGTTGTGTTCATCGCGATCCTGGTCACGATCGTACGGGTCGTGGTCAGTTCGGCCGCGGCCTAGCAGGGCAGGTAGGGTAGACAGAAAAGCAGTGCCGCCGGCGGCCAGGGAGACAAGGCCGCCGGGTGTGCCGATATAACGATTGAACCAAGACTCTGAGCTGGAGATAAAAGAATGAGTGCGAATCGCGCAAACGCTCCGTACTACTTCGTACCGGGACCGTCGCGCCACCCGATCACGGCAGCCATCGGCCTGCTGATGACCGGCGCCGGCGCTGCCGGCTGGGTGAACGGACAGCACTGGGCGCCGTACCTGTGCGGCTTCGGCCTGCTGTGGTTCCTGTTCGTGCTCAAGAGCTGGTTCGGCGACGCCATCGGTGAATCCGAAGGGGGCATGTACGGCAAGAACATCGACCTGTCGTTCCGCTGGTCGATGGGCTGGTTCATCTTCTCCGAAGTGATGTTCTTCGCGGCCTTCTTCGGCGCGCTGTTCTATGCCCGCACCATCGCCATGCCGTGGCTGGGCGACCTCGACAACAAGATCCTGTGGCCTGACTTCGCCGCCGTATGGCCCAACACCGGCCCCGCCGGCGTGGTCGAGACCTTCCAGACCATGGGTCCGTGGCCGATCCCGACCATCAACACGGCACTGCTGCTGATGTCGGGCGTGACGCTGACCTGGGCGCACCACGCGCTGCTGGCAGGCAAGCGCAGCCAGCTGATCCAGGGGCTGGTGCTGACCATCCTGCTCGGCGCGATCTTCATGTGCTTCCAGGCGTACGAGTACATGCACGCTTACTCGGAACTGAACCTGAAGCTCACCTCGGGTGTGTACGGTTCCACGTTCTTCCTGCTGACCGGCTTCCACGGCTTCCACGTGACCATGGGCGCGATCATGCTGACCGTCGTGCTGATTCGCGTGCTCAAGGGCCATTTCACGCCCGAGCATCACTTTGCGTTCGAAGGCGCCGCCTGGTACTGGCACTTCGTTGACGTGGTGTGGCTGTTCCTCTACATCGTGGTGTACTGGCTGTAAGCAGCAATTTGTCGTACCGGCGGAAGGCCTGAAGCGCCTTCCGCGGCGGGACCACAAAACAGAAGCGCCGCAGGAGGGAAACCCAGCCTGCGGCGCTTGTTTTTTGCGGTTTCGGAAGACGAGGCGTCTAGGGATTCATGCGGATGCCGGTGCTGTGGATCCAGCCCATCCAGTTCGAGAACAGGATGAACAGGAACAGCGCCACCGAGAAGCCCACGCGCAGCATCAGCGAGCGCATCATGTTCGGCGTCCTGCCGCGGTCGCGCATCATGAAGAAGAGGGCCGAGGCCAGGCTGCCGATGATCAGGAGAAAGGCGACGATGATGACAAAGCGCATGGCGGGGCAGGCTGGCCGCGATACGTACGATACGTACGATGCGTGCCGCGGGCTCGGGGGCGGAAAGGGCCATTATCGCACCGCCGGCATGTCGCCGTATGCCACGGGAGCGGACCGATGAAGCTTTGGCGCGCCCTGAGTCCGGTACCGACGGTTGCGGCCGCGGTGGTGATCGCGGCGACCTGCATGCTCGGCAACTGGCAGCTCAACCGCGCGCACGAGAAGATCGCGCGTGCCGAACGGCTGCAGGCACTGGCCGCACAGCCGCCGGTGACGTTGACCACGGCACCCGCGCCGGGCGGCCTGGCCGACCGCACCGTGCGCGTCACCGGACGTTTTGACGCGGACCGGACCGTCTTGTTGGATAATCGCCCCCACGGCAATGGTTCCGACAGCCGCGCCGGCTTCCTGGTGCTGACGCCCTTGCAGATCCGGAGTGATGGCGCCGCCGCCCGCAGCGTGCTGGTGTTGCGTGGCTGGCTGCCGCGCGATGTCCAGGACCGCACGCGCATTGCGCCATTCGCTACGCCAGCCGGTGAAGTCACCGTCGAAGGCACGGCACTTGCGGCGGTGCCCAGGGTCTATAGCCTGGGCCAGGACGCAAGCGCCGAAGCCGGCCATCGGATTCGGCAGAACGTGGACCTTGCCGCCTACGCGGCCGAGACCGGCGTGGCGTTGCAGCCGATCGTGATCGAGCAGCGCACCGATACTGGCGACGGCCTAGCCCGCGACTGGGCGCCCGCTGATCTGGGCGCCGACCGGCACTACGGCTACGCCTTCCAGTGGTTCGGCCTGGCCGCGCTGACGCTGGTGCTGGTGATTGCGCTGGGCTGGCGCCGCGCGCGCCGGCTTGCGGGGGCAGGACCCAATTGACGGCCAACTGGCCACGACCAACGAACGACAGACGTACGCATGCCACACCAAGACTCCGCCCCGGCTCCGGCCGGCACGGCACCGGCGCCGGATTCGCGCATCGATGCCCGCACCCGCCGCGGCCGCATCCAGATGCTGCTGCTGCTGCTGGTGTGCGCATCGCCGGTGATCGCGTCCTACCTGACCTTCTATGTCTTCAAGCCGACGGGCGGCGCCACCAACTATGGCGCGCTGATCGATCCCCAGCGTCCGATGCCCGCCGTTCGCGTCGCCAACGAGCGCGCCGAAGCCGTGCCGCTCGAAAGTTTCCGCGGCAAGTGGCTGCTGGTAACGGCCGATGGGTCGGCCTGCGACGAAGCGTGCGCAAAGAAGCTGTTCACCATCCGCCAGATCCGCGCGGGTCAGGGCCAGGACCGCGAACGGATCGTGCCGGTATGGCTGATCACGGACGAAGGCGCTGTCGACGAACGCCTGTCCGCGGCCTACAACGAGCCCTACGCCGGCGTGCGCTTCCTTCGCATTGCGCCTGACGTGGCGCGTCAATGGATACCCGCGACCGAGGGCGGCCGCATCGAGGACACCATCTTCCTGGTCGATCCGCTTGGCAACCTGATGATGCGCTTCCCGAAGGACCCCGACCCCAAGAAGATGAGCGGCGATCTCAAGAAGCTGCTCCGGGTCTCGCGCATCGGCTGAGGGAACGACTGGCATGCTGCTTCAACTCGCCATCATCGGCATCCTGATCGCGCTGTTCCCGGTCTCTTACGTGCTGGTCCGCGGCGACCGCAACAAGTACCGCAAGCTGGTCTGGATCACCGCGTTCCTGACGCTCGACCTGATCATGTTCGGAAGCTTCACGCGGCTGACCGATTCCGGCCTCGGCTGCCCGGACTGGCCGGGCTGCTACGGCCATTCCAACCCGCATGCGGCGATGGAGCCGATCCACGCCGCCCAGACCGCGCTGCCCAGCGGCCCGGTGACGCTGGCCAAGGCGTGGATCGAGATGATCCACCGCTATTTCGCCATGGCGGTGGGCGTGCTGATCATCACGCTGATGGTGCTGGCGTGGGTCAAGCGCAAGGAACTGAAGCAGTCGCCGTGGTTCGCCACCAGTGTGCTGCTGCTGGTGTGCGTGCAGGGCGCGTTCGGCGCCTTCACGGTGACCATGAAGCTGCAGCCAATCATCGTCGTGACGCACCTGCTGCTCGGCATGAGCCTGCTGGCGGCGCTGATCTGGCTCGGTTCCCGCAATGATCCGCCGCATCCCGTGGCGCCGCAGGCCGGGGCGTTGCGCTGGCCCGCGCGCGTGGCGCTGCTGCTGCTGGTGATCCAGATCTTCCTGGGCGGCTGGGTCAGCACCAATTACGCGGTGATGGCCTGCACCGATTTCCCGCTGTGCAACGGCCGGTTGGTGCCGGAGATGGACTTTACGCACGGCTTCACGCTATGGCGCCAGCTCGGCATGACGGCTGACGGCGACTACATTCCGCATGCGGCGCTGGTGGCGATCCACTGGGTGCACCGCTGCTTCGCCGTGGTCGTGCTGGCCTACCTGGCATGGTTCGGTCTGCGCGCGCGCCGGCTGGAAGGGCTGGGCAGCGCGTCGCACTGGCTGCTGGCCGTGCTGGCGCTGCAACTGGCCACCGGACTTTCGAACATCGTGCTGGACTGGCCGCTGGTGGCCGCGGTGGCCCACAATGGCGGCGCGGCGGTGCTCCTGCTGCTGCTGGTGCGACTCAACTACAATATAGGACTCGCGACCCGTCGCGCCGGCGCTGCTTCCAGCGTGCCGACTGCCGCTCGCGCCACATGAAAGACAAACTCCCTCCCGTGGTAACCGCAACACAATCCCAATCCGTGGGCCGGGTGCGTCACCTGGTCCGTCAATATGCCGCCCTGACCAAGCCGCGTGTGACGCAGCTCGCGGTGTTCTGCGCCATCATCGGCATGTTCCTCGCCACGCCGGGCATGGTGCCGTGGCGCGTGCTGATCGGCGGCGGCGCAGGCATCTGGCTGCTGGCCGGGGCCGCGTTCGCGATCAATTGCCTGGTCGAGCAGAAGATCGACGCGCTGATGCGCCGCACAGCCTGGCGCCCGTCGGCCACCGGCGAGATCACGACTACCCAGACGCTGATCTTCTCGACCGTCCTGGGTGGCGCCGGCATGTGGCTGCTGCACGTGTTCGCGAACGACCTGACGATGTGGCTGACCTTCGCCACCTTCCTGGGCTATGCCGTCGTCTACACCATCCTGCTCAAGCCGGCCACGCCGCAGAACATCGTTATCGGCGGCCTGTCGGGCGCCATGCCGCCGGCGCTCGGCTGGGCAGCCGTGGCCAACGACGTGCCGGCCGAGGCCTGGTTCCTGGTGCTGATCATCTTCACGTGGACCCCGCCGCATTTCTGGGCGCTGGCCTTGTACCGCCGTGCCGACTACGCCAAGTCGGGGCTGCCGATGCTGCCGATTACGCACGGCGAAAAGTACACGCTGCTCAATATCCTGCTGTACACGCTGGTCATGATCGCCGCGACGCTGCTGCCTTTTGTGTACGGCATGTGCGGCTATATCTACCTGGTCAGCGCGCTGGTGCTGGGCGCCTGGTTCCTGAAGTACTCGTGGACGCTGTACCGCAATTACTCCGACGAACTGGCGCAGCGCACCTTCCGCTTCTCGATCCTGTACCTGTCGATCCTGTTCGCGGCTTTGCTGGTCGATCACTACTTCAAGTTCGTGCCGCAGATCTGAGCGGCACGTTTGTTCGCGGCCTGCGGCATCTTGTCGCGGCCGCCGTGCCGCACGGCGCGGATGGGCGATACTGTGTGCTGCCCTCGCCATCGCGCGCCACCGCAGTCTTGCCGGCGCCCCGACTTCCAATCTTGCATGAACAAGCCAAGCCAATCTTCCGGGCTCCTCGCCTCGTTCCGCCGTTTTGCCGCGCTGGCCTTCCTGGCGCTGGCGCTTGCCGCCTGCGGCCAGCAGAAGGCCTCGTTCCGCAACGTCGACATCAGCGGCGGCGCGGACTTCGGCAAGGATTTTTCGCTGACCGACCACAACGGCAAGGTGCGCACGATCGCCGACTTCAAGGGCAAGGTCGTGGTGATGTTCTTCGGCTACACGCATTGTCCCGACGTCTGCCCGACCACCATGGCCGAACTCAAGGCGGTGATGGAGCAGCTCGGCCCGGACGCCGACAAGGTGCAGGTGCTGTTCGTCACGGTCGATCCGGAGCGCGATACGCAGGCGCTGCTGGCGCAGTACGTGCCGGCGTTCGATCCGCGCTTCCTGGGCATGCGGCCGGCCGACGAGGCGGCGCTGCAGAAGGTCGCCAAGGATTTCAAGGTGTACTACGCGAAGGTGCCGGGTTCTTCGCCGAACAACTACACCATGGATCACTCGGCCGGCAGCTACGTGTTCGACCCGGAAGGGCGGCTGCGGCTGTTCATCCGTCACGGGCAAGGGCCAGAGCCGATTGCCCACGATATCAAGCAGCTGCTGTCCTGAGCGCGGCGCGGGAATGAAAAAAGGCCGGTCCAGTGGACCGGCCTTTTGCATGGCGCCAGCGATTGTGCTGGCGCGGCGGCGATCAGGCAAACGCCTGCAGCGCGCCCTTCATCTTCTTCATGGCCGCCGCCTCGATCTGGCGAATCCGTTCGGCCGACACGCCGAATTCATCGGCCAGCTCATGCAGCGTGGCGCCGCCCGAGCCATCGTCCTCGACGTTCAGCCAGCGCGCCTCGATGATGCGGCGGCTGCGGTCGTCCAGGCGCGTCAGCGCTTCTTCCAGGCCCTCGACCTGCATACGGTCGTGACGCTGGGCTTCCAGCACCCGCGTGGGCTCGTTGTGGTTGTCCGCCAGGTAGGCGATCGGGGCGAAGTCTTCCTCGCCGTCTTCGATTTGCCCTTCCAGCGCGAGATCGCCACCCGACAGGCGGGTTTCCATCTCCATCACCTCTTCGGGCTTGACGTTGAGCTCGCGCGCAACGGCTTCGACCTGCTCCGGCGTGAAGGTATGGGCACCCTTCTTGTGGCTGCGCAGGTTGAAGAACAGCTTGCGCTGGGCCTTGGTGGTCGCCACCTTGACCATGCGCCAGTTCTTCAGCACGTACTCGTGGATCTCGGCCTTGATCCAGTGCATCGCGTACGACACCAGGCGCACGCCCTGGTCCGGGTTGAAGCGCTTCACTGCCTTCATCAGGCCGATATTGCCTTCCTGGATCAGGTCAGCGTGCGGCAGGCCATACCCGAGGTACTGGCGTGCGATCGACACCACCAGGCGCAGGTGGGACATCACCAGCTGGCGTGCGGCATCTACGGAATCATGGTCGCGCAGTTCGCGCGCGAGACGCTGCTCTTCCTCGGCGGTCAGCAGGGGAATGCGGTGGATGGCCTGGATATAGCTTTCCAGGTTGCCCACGGTGGCCGGGAAGGTCAATGCAAAGCTTCCAGCCAGCTTGGGCGCCGTCGGCAGACGGCTGTTCAGCACGGTTTGGTCGGCAGGCAAGACTGCGTTCACTCAATTACTCCTTTCGCATCCGGCGGTTCGGTTGCCGGTGTGCCGCTCCGGACGGGACGGCACAGCATTGCAACACATCTTAGCACTCAAGCCGGGTGAGTGCTAATTGGAGTCCCTAACGCCTTGATAGTTCCTGATGATTGTCATCTATATTCGGATAGTGTTATGCGCGGCAAGGTACTAAGACGGCATATCGGTGCTCCGATATCCTGTGTTAGAGGCCCGTGAGGGTTCGGGGTTCGCACCGGCCGGCGGGATACAGTATTGCGCCAGACGCTACACTGACAGTGCCGTCGCGAGCCCGTCACGGCTTGTGCAAGAGCCTGCCCCACGATCCGGAGGAGCTATGTCTGCCATCGAACACCTGCTCAAGCCCCATGTACGAGACCTGGGCGATTTCACCGTGCGTCGCCTGCTGCCGGCCGCTGCCGCCCAGACCGTCGGCCCGTTCATCTTCTTCGACCATATGGGGCCGGTGACGCTGCCGCCTGGCCACGGTGCCGATGTGCGGCCGCATCCGCATATCGGCCTGGCCACGGTGACCTACCTGTTCGACGGGGAGATCATGCACCGCGACAGCCTTGGCAGCGAGCAGCTCATTCGCCCCGGCGACGTCAACTGGATGACCGCGGGCAACGGCATTGTCCATTCGGAGCGTTCGCCCGAGACCGTGCGCGAAGCCGGCGCGCGCCTGCATGGCATCCAGACCTGGGTGGCATTGCCGAAGGACCATGAGACCGTGGCGCCCTCGTTCTTCCATCATCCCGGTGCCACGCTGCCGAAAATCGAACAGCCCGGTGTACGCATGACGGTGATTGCCGGAGATGCCTTTGGCAAGACATCGCCGGTCAAGGTATTCAGCCGCACGCTCTACGTCGCGATTGAACTCGATGCCGGCGCGAGCGTGGAGATCCCGCCGGACCATGCCGAGCGGGGCATCTACCCGGTCGACGGCAGCGTGGCGCTCGACGGCGAAGCGCTGCCGGCCGAGCATATGGTCGTGCTGACGCCCGGCCTGGCGGCCACCCTGACGGCCACCGCGCCGGCGCGCGTGATGCTGCTGGGCGGAGATCCCACCGACGGTCACCGCTTTATCTTCTGGAACTTCGTGGCCAGCAGCAAGGAAGCGATCGAGGCGGCTTCGCAGCGCTGGGAGGACGACGGCTTCCCCCATGTCCCCGGCGAGACCGAGCGCATTCCGCTGCCGCCGCGCAAGACCTGAAGCGCCTGGGGGGTCAGAGCGGACTGGCCCAGGCCACGCGCGTGCCCTGGCGCAGGCATTCCTGGATGGCGCGCACCTGCGTTGCGATCGGCGCGGGCACCGGCACCGAGCCGTCCAGCACCTGGCGCGTCCAGCCCGCCGTCTCGGCCACGTCGCTGCCCTGGGGCAGCTCGGGCACATCGGCAATCGATCCGCTGGTCGGGTCGACCAGGGTCTGCTGGTGCCCGTCATGCAGCCAGTCGATGCGGCTGCCGCGGCGCGCGTCGGCCACCACCTCGCCTTCGGTGCCGCGGGCGAGCAGCACATTGGCGGGCTCATGCGAGAAATAGTCCGTCAGCGTTTCGCGGTACTCGGGGTGCGTGTAGCTGTACAGGCGCAGGGCCTCGGCCGGCGAATGCGAGCCGACCGGCTGCAGCATCTTGGCCACGGTGTGCGACGAATTGCGCAGGCCGATGACCGTGCGCCGGTCCAGCAACTGCGACAGGCCCGGCGAGAGCACATCCACGGGCACCACCGCCAGCGGCCCATTCGCCCCATCGCCATCACGCAGGCGCGCGGTGGCCTCGTCGGTAGTGGCGCACAGCGGTACGCCCAGCGCCTCGAACAGGGCCAGACTAGTCACGCGGCCCTGGAATTCGCGCGAACCGTGCACCAGCACTGGAATATTCTCGCGAGCCAGCAGCAGGGCCAGCAAGGGTACCAGGTTGGGCTGCTTGCGCGCGCCGTTGTAGCTGGGGATGACTACCACCTGTCGATCGCCCGGCGCGGCCAGCGGCTGGCAGTGCGCGTGCGCAGCCTCGAGCATGCCGGCCAGTTCGTGCGGGGCTTCGCCCTTGATGCGATAGGCCATCAGCACGGCACCCAGTTCCAGGTCGGATACGCGCCCGGCCAGCATGGCGTCGAACAGGGTTTGCGCGTCTTCGCGCGGCAGTGCGCGGGCGCCGTTCACGCCGCGACCGATTTCCTTGATGTAGCGGGCCGCTGAAAACGGGCCCGTGGCGGGTGTGGCGGTGGATGCAGTCATGGGCGGGCAGCGTGGGGTTTGGTGTTTCGCTTCATGATAGCGGAGCGCCGCCGCCACGCCCATGGCGGCGGGCGCGTCGGTGGCCGTTCACGCCGCTTCCTGAAGGGCCGGGTTGCGCTGCTTGCGATAGAGGAAATCCAGCACCGCCGTGCGGCAGGCGTGGTAGTCCCTGTCCTCGGCCAGTGCCACGCGGTCGCGCGGACGCGGCAGGCCGACGCTGAGGATTTCGCCGATCGTGGCCGCCGGGCCGTTGGTCATCATCACGATGCGGTCGGCCAGCAGGACGGCCTCGTCCACGTCGTGCGTGACCATGACCACGGTGCTGCGCGTCCGCTCCACGATCTTCAGCAAGGCATCCTGCAGGTGTGCGCGCGTGAGCGCGTCGAGCGCGCCGAACGGCTCGTCCATCAGCAACACCTTGGGCGCCATGGCGAGCGCGCGCGCAATGCCCACGCGCTGCTTCATGCCGCCCGAGATCTCGTGCGGGAACTTGCCTTCCGCGTGGGCCAGGCCCACCAGCGCCAGCGTGTCGTGCGTACGCGCCCTGAGCTGCGCCTTGCTCTCGCTGCCGCCGAACACGCGTTCCACGCCCAGGTGGACGTTGTCGAAGCAGGTCATCCACGGCAGCAGCGAGTGGTTCTGGAATACCACCGCGCGCTCGGGCCCGGGGCCGGCGATTTCCCGGCCCGCGCAGATCAGCGTCCCGGTGGTCGGCGTGGCCAGGCCCGCGATCAGGTTCAGCAGCGTGGACTTGCCGCAGCCGGAGTGGCCGATCAGCGTGATGAACTCACCCTGCGCGATCTGCAGTTCGATGTCGCGCAGCGCCACGAACGGCCCCTTGCGCGTCTTGAAGGTCTGCCCGACGTTTTCGATGCTGACGAACTTTTTCATGGCGATTTCCGTTGGGTTTGCGCGCGGCGCAGTCAGGGGTTGCCGTAGCTGAAGCGCCGGGCCAGCGCGAGCAGCGCGTGTTCCAGCAGCAGCCCGATCACGCCGATGACGAAGATGGCGATGACGATGTGCTCGACCTTCAGGTTGTTCCACTCGTCCCACAGCCAGAAGCCGATGCCGGTGCCGCCGGTCAGCATTTCCGCGGCGACGATGACGAGCCACGCGGTGCCGATCGACAGCCGCACGCCGGTCAGCATGTATGGCAGCACCGCCGGGAACAGCACGCGCGTGAACACCTTCCATTCGGACAAGTCCAGCACGCGCGCCACATTCAGGTAGTCCTGCGGCACCCGCGTGACGCCCACGGCGGTATTGATCACCATCGGCCAGATCGAGCAGATGAAGATGGCCCAGATCGCGGCCGGGTTGGCCGCCTTGAACAGCAGCAGCCCGATCGGCAGCCACGCCAGCGGCGACACCGGCCGCAGCAGGCTGATCACAGGCGACGCCATCGCATTCAGGAAGGCGAAGCGTCCGAGGATGAAGCCGGCCGGAATGCCAATCAGTGCTGCCAGCCCGAAGCCAGCCCCCACGCGCGCGAGCGATGCCAGCACGTTCCAGCCGATGCCCTGGTCATTGGGGCCATTGCGGTAGAACGGGTCGGCGAACAGCGGCACGGCGGCATGCCAGGTGGCGCCCGGCGTTGGCAGCGCGGGGATCAACGTGGCGATGCCGTGCCAGGCCAGCACGAACAGCGCGAAGCCCAGCAGCGGCGGCATGCATCCGAGCAGGGCGGCGCGCAGCGCCTCGCGGCGTTCGGCGCGCCGTGCCTGGGCTTCGATTTCCAGCGCGCGGCGCCGCGCGCGTTCGCTCGCATCAGGATCGGCCTGCAAGCCGGGGGCGCCTTCCGGCGCGGGTCTGGCGATGGCATTCACTTCTGGCTCCTTGGTTCACGGGCAATCCGAAACGATGTCGATGGGCCTGCACGTCAGGCATCGATCTTGAAGCCGTCGGCGTAGGCCTTCGGGTCCTTGGTGGCATCCCATACCACGCCGTCGATCAGCTTCGCGGTGCGGAAGTCGCTCTTGGGCAGCGGCACCTGCGCCGCCGTGGCGGCCTGCTTGTAGACGTCGATGCGGTTGACCTGCTTCGCCACCGCGAGATAGTCGGGGTGGGTCTTGAGCAGGCCCCAGCGCTTGTGCTGCGTGAGGAACCACATGCCGTCCGACAGGAACGGGAAGTTGGCCAGGCCGTCCTGGTAGAACTTCATCGAGTCCGGGTCATCCCAGGTCTTGCCCAGGCCATTGCTGTAGCGGCCCAGCATGCGGTCCAGGATGATGTCCATGTCGGTATTGACGTAGGACTTCGCGGCAATGGTCTCGGCCGTCTTGCGGCGGTTCGAGGCCGATGCGTCGATGAATTTGGAGGCTTCGAGGATGGCCGCGACCATCGCGCGCGCCGTGTTCGGGTACTTCTGCACGAATTCGGCGGTGGTGCCGAGCGTCTTCTCGGGGTGGTCCTTCCAGATCGCCTGCGTGGTCTCCACCGTGAAGCCGATCTTGTCGGCGATGGCGCGCGCGCCCCAAGGCTCGCCCACGCAGAAGCCATCCATATTGCCCACGCGCATATTGGCCACCATCTGCGGCGGCGGCACGGTGATGGCCTTGGCGTCCTGCATCGGGTTGATGCCGTTCGCGGCCAGCCAGTAATAGAGCCACATCGCATGCGTGCCGGTCGGGAAGGTCTGCGCGAAGGTGTAGTCGCGCTTTTCCTTGCTCATCAGCGCCTTCAGGCTGGCGCCGTCCTTCACGCCTTTCTCGGCCAGCTTGGATGACAGCGTGATGGCCTGGCCGTTGTGGTTCAGGCTCATGAGCACCGCCATGTCCTTCTTCGGGCCGCCGATGCCGAGCTGCACGCCATAGATCAGTCCGTACAGCACGTGAGCCGCGTCAAGTTCGCCGTTGACCAGCTTGTCACGCACGCCGGCCCACGAAGCCTCCTTGGTCGGCGTGATCCTGATGCCGTACTTCTTGTCCAGCCCGAGCGTCGAAGCCATGACCACCGAGGCGCAATCCGTCAGCGGAATAAAGCCGATGCGCACCTCGGCTTTCTCGGGCGCGTCCGAACCCGCCGCCCAGGCGCCGGCGCGCACCAGCGGATCGACCAGCGTCATCACGCTGGCCCCAGCCATGGTGGCCAGCGCGCGGCGGCGGCCGCTGCTGGCCGGTGCCACGTCGGCAGTGGCGAGGGTGGCGTCGACCGCGGCGTGCTGCGGCTTGCTAATCCTGAGGCGAGAGGGCATTGCTGGGCTCCAAGAAGAAAAGGCATCCCGATCCGCAGCCCGTGTTCGCCAGAAGACAGGGTGCAGTTCAGGACGCCGTTGTCCGTGGCGTAGCGCGGCCCGCGTTGGCCGTGCCCGCCTGAGTTGTGATCGACCCTCGTTGGCCGATGTGCGGATAACGCAATGGCTGTGCCAGGGCATTGCGGTGGCCGGGAGGCGGCCCGACGGCCGAGAGCGGGGCAAAAAGCGGAGTTCGGGGACGAGGCGTGCCCGCCAGCTGCGCGCAAGCCGGGTCGGGGGGGCGCGACGGTCATGGGTCGGCGCCAGTTTTGTGCATTGCACCAGCCGCGTGCCGCGGCCGCACCGCACGCGCAGGCTCAGCCCATCACGTCGAGCACGCGCTGCGCCGCCTCCACGAGCTTCAGGCCGCGTTCCATGGCCATGCTGCGCAGGCGCTTGTAGGCCTCGTCCTCGGTGATGCCGCGCGCCTGCATCAGCAGGCCCTTGGCGCGTTCCACCACCTTGCGTTCGGCCAGCTTCAGGCGCGTGGCGTCGAGTTCGGCCCGCAACTGCTGGTCGAGTTCGAAGCGGGCGTAGGCGACGTCCAGCACGGTCTTGACGCGCTCGGCGCGCAGGCCGTCGACGATATAGGCCGTGATGCCGGCCGACAGCGCGGCCTTGATACGCTGCGCGTCGTCGTTGTCGGTGAACAGCACGATCGGACGTGGCGCATGCTGCGTGGAAACGCACACGTGCTCTACCGTGTCGCGCGCGGCGGACTCGGAAGCAATGATGATCAGGTCCGGTTGCCTGGCCGCGATGACATCGGGCAGGCGCAGGTCGGCGTCCACCGTCTCGATGTCCGTAAATCCCGTGCTGATCAGTCCTCCACGGATGGTCTCGACATTGAGCGGGTCGACGTCATGCGGGTCGCGCACCAGCAGGATGCGCAACGTCCGCGTGGCCGGTGCGCTGCCGTGCGAGGACGCGCTGGACTGAATTGGCGAAGGGGGCGCAGGGTGGCGAGTCATGGGTATTCTGGGTTGCCTCGCGTTACGCAAGATCCGCGCCGGGAACCCATTGCGGCACGCCCGCCGGCACATCGGAGGCTTTCCCCCATCCACTGTATGCCGTCGTACGCAGCCCCGCGGGCAAGGTGTATGCTGTTGCCCTGCTGCGCGCGGGGGTGTCTGCTGGCGACGCCGCGCACTCGTGCGCAGGAATATCAGAACAAGCCTGGAGAGATGCATGACCGAATTCGTTTTTGCCCCGCCCGCACCCGTTGGCGTGCCCGTGCGAGGCAGCAACGCTAGCTTCCCGGTACGCCGCGTGTACTGCGTCGGCCGCAACTATGCCGCCCATGCCCGCGAAATGGGCTCGGACCCGGACCGCGAGCCGCCGTTCTTCTTCTGCAAGCCGTCGGACGCGGTCAGCTACGTGGCGGACGGTTCCGAGGGCACCTTCCCGTACCCGCCGGGCACCAGCAACGTCCACTATGAAGTGGAAATGGTCGTGGCAATCGGCAAGGGCGGCAAGGACATCCCGGTCGAGCAGGCCGCCAGCCACGTGTTCGGCTACGCCGTGGGCCTCGACATGACGCGCCGCGACCTGCAGAACGAATCGAAGAAGACGGGCCGCCCCTGGGAGACCGGCAAGGCCTTCGACCATTCGGCGCCGATCGGCCCGATCGTGCCGGCATCGGCCATCGGCCATCCGGAGAAGGGCGAGGTGACGCTGTCCGTCAACGGCGTGGAAAAGCAGCGCGGCGACCTGGCCGACCTGATCTGGTCGGTGCCGGAAATGGTGTCGTACCTGTCGAAGCTGTTCGAACTGCAGCCCGGCGACGTGATCTTCAGCGGCACGCCCGAGGGCGTGGGCCCGGTGGTCAAGGGCGACGTGATGCAGTGCCACGTCGGCGGCGTGGGCGACCTTACCATCAAGGTGGTCTGATCCGATGAAGCTCTACAGCTATTTCCGGAGCTCCGCGTCCTATCGAGTACGTATCGCGCTGGAGCTGAAGGGGCTGCCGTACGACTATGTGCCGGTACACCTGCTCAAGGACGGCGGGCAGCAGTTGCTGCCCGAGTTCCGCGCGGTGAATCCGGACGGCCTGGTGCCGGCTCTGGTGCTCGACGAGGGCCAGGTGCTGCAGCAGTCGGTGGCCATGATCGAGTACCTGGACGAGATCCATCCCGAGCCGAAGCTGCTGCCCGGCACCGCACTGGACCGCGCCTACGTGCGCGGCCTGGCGCTGGAGGTTGCCTGCGAGATCCATCCGCTGAACAACCTGCGCGTGCTGAAGTACATCAAGCGCACGCTGGGCGTTGCCGACGAGGCCAAGGACGCGTGGTACCGGCACTGGATCGAACTGGGCTTTGCCTCGTTCGAGGCCAACCTGGAGCGCCAGGGCAAGGCCGGCCGCTTTTGCTTCGGCGATACGCCGACGCTGGCCGATATCTGCCTGGTGCCGCAGGTCTTCAACGCGCGGCGCTTCAATATCGACGTGAGCCGCTACCCGACCATCGCGCGGATCCAGGACGCGTGCATGGAGCTGGCCGCTTTCCAGAAAGCACAGCCCAAGGAACAGCCGGACGCCGAGTGATTGGCTGCATCCCTGCCATGAATAACGCCCCGGCATGCCGGGGCGTTTTCTCATTCTGGCGAAGCCATCAGCCGAGCAGGGCGTCGGCAAACTCCTCGGCCTTGAACGGCTGCAGGTCCTCCACCTTCTCGCCGACGCCGATGAAGTAGACCGGCACCGGACGCTGGCGCGCAATGGCGGCCAGGATGCCGCCCTTGGCGGTGCCGTCGAGCTTGGTCACGATCAGGCCGGTCAGGCCGAGCGCATCGTCGAAGGCGCGCGTCTGCGCCAGGGCGTTCTGACCGGTGTTGGCGTCGATCACCAGCAGCACCTCGTGCGGGGCCGTGGGCATGGCCTTGCTGATCACGCGCTTGACCTTCTTGAGTTCTTCCATCAGGTGCAGCTGCGTGGGCAGGCGACCGGCGGTGTCGGCCATCACGATGTCGATGCCGCGCGCGCGCGCCGCATTGACGGCATCGAAGATCACGGCGGCCGGGTCGCCGCTTTCCTGCGCCACCACGGTCACGTTGTTGCGCTCGCCCCAGATGGTCAGCTGTTCGCGCGCGGCGGCGCGGAAGGTATCGCCGGCGGCCAGCAGCACGGATTGGCCGTAGTGCTGGAAATGCTTGCACAGCTTGCCGATGCTGGTGGTCTTGCCGGCACCGTTGACGCCCGCGATCATCATCACCAGCGGCTGCTCGCGGCCCAGCGCCATGGTTTTTTCGAGCGGACGCAGCAGCTGGATCAGCAGGTCGCGCAGCGCCGCCTTGACGCCCTCGGCAGTCTCGATGCGGTCATTGCGTACGCGCTTGCGCAGTTCGCCGAGCAGGTATTCGGTCGCCTCGACGCCGGCGTCGGCCATCAGCAGGGCGGTTTCCAGCTCCTCGAACAGGGCTTCGTCGACCTTCATGCCGACAAACAGCGTGCTGATATTGCGGCTGGTCTTGGACAGGCCGGTGCGCAGGCGCTGCACCCAGCCGCGGCGGGCTTCGGCCGTCTGCGCCGGCGCGGGGGTCAGTTCAAGCTCTTCGAGCGCGACCGGCTCGACCGGTGCAATGGGCGCGGGGGATGGGGCAAAGGACTGTGCCGGGCTGGCGACAGGGGAGGGCGCCGGAGCGGAAGCCGGCGTGGCGGGCTGTTCTGCCGGCGCTGGGGCCGGCTCGGCCTTGCGCTTCTTCCAGAAACTAAACATTGGGGAAAGGGGTCAATACCCCGTCAGGATCGGCCGCCGTCCGGCGGCGTCATTAATCAATCAGGCCTTACGCGTTATTCCGGCACCCCACCAGCCTCTCGTTGTGGTGCGCGCCTGCTTTTGCGTATAGTTCGTAACACAGCGGATTCATGGAACCATGAATCGATCGGCAAAATTCTAGCAGACGGGGTTGCATGGACCATTGCACAGTCTTGACCGGAACGGGCGCCGCCCGCCCTGAACCCTTCCCCACCCGTGCCGCGGGCCGGGCGTCGCTGCAACGCCTGGCCAGGCGGGCACTGCCCGTCCTGCTGCTGGCCGCGTTGCCGTGGTCGGCCGGCGCCCAGGCGCAGCGCACGGTCGCCTCGCCCATGCCGTCCGGACAGACGGCCCCGGTCGGCGCCACGTCGCAGGGCACGACCGAATACCGCTTGTCCAACGGCCTGCGCCTGATCGTCAAGGAAGACCATCGCGCGCCCACGGTGGCGCACCAGATCTGGTACCGCGTCGGCGGCGTCGACGAGGTCAGCGGCACCACCGGCGTCGCCCACATGCTCGAGCACATGATGTTCAAGGGCACGCCCAAGGTCGGCGTGGGCGAGTTCTCCAAGCAGGTCGCGGCGCTCGGCGGGCGCGAGAACGCCATGACCAACCGCGACTTCACGCTCTATTACCAGCAGATCAGCAAGCAATACCTGCCAAGGATGATGGAGCTGGAAGCCGACCGCATGGCCAACCTCATCTTCAACCAGGGCGAGTTCGAGCGCGAGATGAAGGTCGTGATGGAGGAGCGCCGCCTGCGCACCGACGACTCGGCGCGCGGCACGGTCTACGAGCAGCTGCTCGCCGCCGTCTATGTCGCCGCGCCTTACCGGCACCCGGTCATCGGCTGGATGGACGACCTGGTCAACATGCGCCTGGACGATGTCCAGGCCTGGTACCGCGGCTGGTACGTGCCCAACAACGCCACGGTGATCGTTACCGGCGACGTCAAGCCGGCCGAGGTGCGTGCCATGGCCGAACGCTATTACGGCAAGCTCAAGCCGCGCACGCTGCCGCTGCGCAAGGAGCAGGCCGATCCGCCGCAGATCGGCATCAAGCGCATCTGGGTGAAGGCGCCGGCCGAGAACCCGTACATGGTGATGGCCTACAAGGTGCCGCGCCTGCGCGACGTGGAAAAGGATGTCGACCCCTACGCGCTGGAGGTGCTGGCCGCTGTGCTCAACGGCTACGACAATGCCCGTCTGACGCGCGAGCTGGTGCGCGAGCAGCGCCTGGCCGACGACGTCAATGTCGGCTACGACAGCATCAATCGCGGCAATTCCCTGTTCGTGCTCGACGGCACGCCGGCCGATGGCCATACCACCGACCAGATCGAGGCGGCGCTGCGCGAGGAGATCCAGCGCATCGCCAAGAACGGCGTGTCGCCGGAGGAACTCAAGCGCGTCAAGGCGCAGGTCGTCGCCAGTCAGATCTACAAGCGCGATTCAGTGTTCGGGCAGGGCATGGAAATCGGTGTCGCGGAGATCTCCGGCATTTCGTGGCGCAATATCGATCGCATCCTCGACAAGATCAAGGAAGTCACCCCGGCCCAGGTGCAGGCCGTGGCCGCGAAGTACTTCAGCGACGACAACCTGACCGTAGCCACGTTGTTGCCGCAGCCGATTGATCCGAACAAGCCCAAGGCCAAGGCCCCCGAAGGCCTGCGCCACTGAGAATCCACGCATGTCCTTATCTGAGATGAGCGAGATGAGCGCGATGAGCGAGTCGACTATTCCTTCGCCGCGCGCGCTGCGCCGGCTGGCAGGCGCGGCGCTGGGCGCGCTCGCGCTGCTGGTCGCGCAAGGCGCGCTGGCCGCCATTCCGATCGAACACTGGACCGCCTCGACCGGGGCCCAGGTGTTCTATGTGCACAGCCCGTCGATCCCGATGCTCGACGTCAATGTCGACTTCGACGCCGGCAGCCGCTATGACCCCGCGGGCAAGGCTGGCCTGGCCACGCTCACGGCGGCGCTGCTCGACAAGGGCGCGGCCGCGCGCAACGGCCAGCCCGCGCGCGACGAGGCGCAGATTGCCGACGCCTTTGCCGATACCGGGGCCGTCTTCGGCGGCGCCGCCGGCGGTGACCGCGGCGGCATCGGCATGCGCACGCTGACCGCGCAGCCGGAGCTCGACCAGTCCGTGGCGCTGGCCATGCAACTGATCCAGGCGCCCACTTATCCGGATGCCGTGGTGGGCCGCGAGAAGCAGCGCCTGGTCAGCGCGATCCGCGAGGCCGACGCCAAGCCGGGCGTGATCGCCGACAAGGCGCTGGCCAAGGCGATGTATCCGGACCACCCGTACGGCGTGTCGGCCACTGCGGCCTCGGTCGAGTCGATCACGCGCGACGACATCGTCAAGTTCTGGCGCGACAACTACGGCGCGTCGCGCGCGGTGGTCACGCTGATCGGCGCGGTCGACCGCAAGCAGGCCGAAGTGATCGCCGAGAAGCTGACCAGCGGCCTGCCGCAGGGCAGTGCGCCGCCGGCCATGCCGCAGGTGCAGATGACCATTCCGGCCAGCGAGCAGCGCGTGCCGCATCCCGCGCAGCAGGCGGCGGTGGTGACTGGCCAGCCGTCGATCGCACGCGGCGATCCGGATTACTTCGCGCTGCTGGTCGGCAACTACGTGCTGGGCGGCGGCGGCTTCAGCTCGCGCCTGACCGATGAGGTGCGAGAGAAGCGCGGACTCACCTACGGTGTGGACAGCTACTTTGCGCCGTCGAAGCAGCCGGGGCCGTTCGGCATCAGCCTGCAGACCAAGAAGGAGCAGACCAACGAGGCGCTGGCGCTGGTCCGGCAGGTGCTGGCCCGCTTCGTCGCCGAAGGCCCGACCGATGCCGAGCTAAAGGCAGCGAAGGACAACCTCATCAACGGCTTCCCGCTGCGCATCGACAGCAACCGCAAGCTGCTGACCAACGTGGCGAATATCGGCTGGTACGGACTGCCGCTCGACTATCTGGACACCTGGACGACGCAGATCGGCAAGGTCACCGGCCAGCAGGTGAAGGCGGCGTTTGGGCGCCATGTCCATCCCGACGCCATGGCCACGGTGATCGTCGGGGGTCCGGAGTGACCGATAGTCCTCTGGCGCCCCTCGCACGCGATCCGCAACGTCCAGGGGTGGCCGAAGCGCCGTCAGGCTCTACAATCACGGGATGAATTCGCGTTCCCGATCTCCATCGCCCGCCGCGAGCGGGCGATCGTCTTCTCCGGCGCCGCGCCAGGCGCCGTCCCAGGTCCGCATCATCGGTGGCCGCTGGAAGCGCACGATGCTGCCCGTGCCCGAAGCGCAAGGGCTGCGGCCCACGCCTGACCGCGTGCGGGAAACCCTGTTCAACTGGCTCGGACAGGACCTTGCCGGCCTGAATTGCCTGGACCTGTTCGCCGGCTCCGGTGCGCTCGGTTTCGAAGCGGCATCGCGCGGTGCGCAGGGCGTCACGCTGGTCGAATTCAACCCGCGCGTGGCCAAGCAGCTCCGGGACAACCAGTACCGGCTCGATGCTTCCCAGATGCGGGTGATGCAAGGCGACGCATTCGCCATTGCGGCACAGATGCCGGACGCGAGCTTCGACGTGATCTTCCTTGACCCGCCCTTTGCCGAGGATTGGCTGCGGCCGGCACTCGAGCATGCGGCGCGGCTCCTGAGGCCCGGCGGCGCCGTGTACGTCGAAACGGACCGTTCGCTGACCGGCGCGGATGCGCCGGTCCCCGCAGCGCTGGAGATCGTCCGCCAGGCCCGTGCCGGGGCGGTGCATTTCCACCTGCTACAGCACCGCAGCGCCGGGAACGGTGCAGCTTGATGCATGCGGCGGAGCACGGTGCGATGCGGCAAAAGCACACGTTGACGACTTCCAATTCACGGAATTAGCGTTACACTACGCCGCTGTTATAACGCTCGCGACGCATCAACCACCCGGCGCGGCCGGTAGGTCAGGGCGGTCCGGAAAAGGGCCGGCAGCGGGCAGATCAAGGAGGAAGTATGGCCATCGCGGTCTACCCCGGCACGTTTGATCCCATGACCCGGGGGCACGAGGATCTGGTCCGCCGTGCGTCGAATATTTTCGACGAGCTGGTGGTTGGCGTGGCGCACAGCCCCAACAAGCGCCCGTTTTTCTCGCTCGAAGAGCGCATCAGCATCGCTCGTGAAGTGCTGGGCCACTATCCCAATGTGCGTGTCGAGGGCTTTGCCGGACTGCTCAAGGATTTTGTCCGCAAGAACAACGCACGCGTGATCGTGCGCGGCCTGCGCGCCGTGTCGGATTTCGAGTACGAGTTCCAGATGGCGGGCATGAACCGCTACCTGCTTCCGGACGTGGAAACCATGTTCCTGACGCCGTCCGACCAGTACCAGTTCATCTCCGGCACCTTCGTGCGCGAGATTGCGGTGCTTGGCGGCGATGTCAGCAAGTTCGTGTTCCCGTCGGTGGAGCGCTGGCTGCAAGAGAAAATCGCCAAACCGGAATAAAATACCGGTTTCAGACGCGTCGATTCGCGGCCAGTCCGGGCGCGGGCGCGTCAGCTGGAAGGAAACACCATGGCGCTACTGATCACCGACGACTGCATCAACTGCGACGTTTGTGAACCCGAGTGCCCGAACGAAGCCATTTCGATGGGGCCCGAGATCTATGAAATCGACCCCAACAAGTGCACCGAATGCGTCGGGCATTTCGACGAACCGCAATGCCAGCAGGTCTGCCCGGTCGCCTGCATCCCCAAGGATCCGAACCGGATCGAGACCCATGAGGTGCTGATGCAGCGCTACCGCCTGCTGACGGCCGCCAAGCACGTGGCCTGAATTGCCGCCCCCTACGGGCGACAGGCCGGTACGGCACAAAAAAGCCCCCGCCACCGCAAGGTGGCGGGGGTTTAATTTTCCCCGGTTACTACGGTACTGCCTACAACGCTGCGCGGTCAGGCGCCCATCGGCTTGCCGTCGGGTCGGCGCACCACGATGGTGGACGAGCGCGGCGGCTTGGCCGCATCCGGCCACTTGCCGGTGGGATGCTGGATATTGATGAAACAAGTGGTGAGGTCCGGCGTGTACGCAATGCCGGTAATCTCGCAGCCGGTCGGGCCGGTCAGGAAGCGCTTTGACTGACCGGTCGGCGCAATGTAGTACATGCTGTTGTTGCCGAAGGTGTTGATGTAGCTGGCGCTGGTGCTCGAGTCGGTCTCGACCCACAGGCGGCCCTTCGGGTCCACGCGCAGGCCGTCCGGGCTCGAGAACGTGTCGCCGTTGATGTTGCCCTTCAGGTTGGCCGTGGCCAGCGACGGGTCGCCGGCCTGCAGCAGGATGCTCCAGGTGAAGGTGATGGCCAGCGGTGAGCCGCCTGCTTCCTGCCACTGGATGATGTGGCCATGCAGATTGCTTGTGCGCGGGTTGGCGGCGTCGGTCTGTTTGCGTCCGCTGTTGTTCGTCAGCGTGCAATAGATGGATTTGTCCGGCGCCACCGTGATCCACTCGGGACGGTCCATCAGCGTGCCGCCGGCCACGCGCGCGGCCGCCTTGGTGTTGACCAGCACGTCGGCCTGGCTGGTGAAGTCGACCGTGGCCGGGGCGGGCGATGTGGCGAACTGGGTCCAGTTGCCCGGGTCGGAGGCGCCGACGGTCAGGCCGTTCTTGCCCTGCGTCAGCTCCACCCACTGGCCGCTGCCATCGGCGTTGAACCTGGCGACGAACAGCGTGCCGCTGTCCAGCAGGTTGGCGTTGGCGGCGCGGTTGTCCGGGTCGAACGCCTTGGCCGGCACGAATTTGTAGATGCAGCCTGGCGTGCCGTCGTCGCCCATATAGAAGGCGACGTTGTTGCTGGCATCAGCCAGGAAGGCGACGTTCTCATGGTCGAAGCGACCCATGGCGGTGCGCTTGGCCGGCGCGCCGAGCGTGCCGTACGGATCGATTTCGACAACCCATCCGTAACCTTTCTCGTCCTGGGTCGGGTCGAGGTAATTGTCCGTGCTTTCTTCGCAGGTCAGGTACGTGCCCCACGGCGTGTAGCCGCTAGAGCAGTTGTTGAGCATGCCGACCACGGTCGAGCCTACTGCGGACGCGGCCGGGCCGCTCACCCGATACAGCGAGTTGCCGGTGTGGCGCTTGTTGTAGACGGAGCCGCGCTTGACTTGCCAGTTGCCGCTTGCGGCCAGCTCCACCTCGATCACCGAGATGCCGACGGCCGAAAGCGCGATGCGCTTTTCCTCGGGCGTGGCGGTGCTGGCGTTGTAGATGCCGCCGGCAAACAGGATGTTGTAGTCGGGCAGCTCGTGGTTGATCGCCAGCAGGCCGCCTTTCTGCGGATCGACGCCCGGCAGCGCGAAGTAGTGCATGCCGTCGTGATTGCCGCCTGCCTGGCGCTCGGTTTCGGCCGACGACTGGAAGGCCCCTGCATAGCCCGTGGAACCGGCCTCGACCGGATCGCCCGCGGAGAACAGCACGTCGACGCGGTAGCCGTTGGGCACGACTACGGTATCGGCGATCGACCTGGCCACAGGTTCAAAGGTGACTTCGTAGCTTATTGGGACAGCGTCGGGCGTGACGACCGGCGCGGGAGCAGGTGCCGCTGCAGGTGCCGCTACCGAATCGTCGCCGCCGCCGCACGCGGCCAGCACGCCGCTGCCAAAGGCGGAAGCAAGCGACACGCCGAGGCCGCCGCGCAGCACCCGGCGGCGTGCCGGATTGGCGGCGACGATGTCCTCAAGCCTCTGGCCGGGCACGTCAACATCGGGCTTGGCGGCACGGCTGGCGGCGCGCGCTGCGTCGGTCAGGTACGACATGGACTTTCTCCTGTGGGGTTTGTCATGTGCGGCCGCCATCCTGTAATGCCGGCCCGCTTGCTGAGCCCGCAATGTAGGTGCTGTCCGTGTAACTCTGATGACAAGATGTCTGCAACAAGAGACCGGATGCGAAACGGATATCGAAATGACAACGGGCCGCTGATGGCGGCCCGTTGTCATTCGTTTTCACGTAGGTGTCGCAGGGCTATGCCTGCGCCGGCGGGATCAACGCGCGGTATGCAACTGCGCCATGGCGCGCTCGGCATCTCCCCTGGCCAGCAGGCCGAGCGGGTCGACGCAGCGATCGATGGCTTCGTCGATTGCCTGCTGCTCTTCCTTGCGCGGCGGCTTGAGCACGAAGTTGACGACATCCTCACGGCCCGCGCCGGCGCCGCCGGGCAGGTTGCGCGGATGCCCCACGCCCAGGCGCAGGCGCCAGAATTCCTGCGTGGTCAGATGCGCGGCGATGTCCTTCAGGCCGTTGTGACCACCCGCGCCGCCGCCGCGCTTGAGCTTGGCGGCGCCCGGCGGCAGGTCCATCTCGTCATGCGCGACCACGATCTCATCAGGCAGGATCTTGTAGAAGCGGGCCAGCGATACCACGGCCAGGCCAGAGCGGTTCATGAACGTGGACGGCTTGAGCAGCCAGATGTCCTGGTCCCACAGGCGGGCCCGTCCGGCCAGGCCGTGGAAACGGCCTTCCACGCGCAGCGTGGTGCCGCCCATGCGGGCCAGCTGGTCCACCAGCCAGAAGCCGGCGTTGTGGCGGGTAGCCTCGTATTCCGCTCCGGGATTACCTAGGCCGACGATGAGCTTGATCATGCGATGAACTGGATTGGATGGCGGCGGGGTTCATGTCGAACCGCAGCCGCCAAGCATACGCCAAAAAAAACCGCCGGCAGGACCGGCGGTTTTTTCCGTCTTGCGGCCAGGCCGCAATGCCGGGTGGGCAGCTTAGGCAGCCGGCGTTTCGCCTTCGCCTTCAGCGCCTTCGGCGGCCGAAGCGGCACCAGCCGGCAGCGAGATGCTGGCGATGGCCGGGTTTTCGTCGCCGTGGGTCACGACGGTCACGCCCTTCGGCAGCTTCAGGTCAGCCAGGTGCAGGGTCTGGCCCAGCTCCATCGTGCCGACGTCCACTTCGATGAACTCGGGCAGGTCGGCCGGCAGGCACGACACTTCCAGGTCGTTCACGATGTGGTTGACCAGGCCGTGGCCCAGCTTCACGCCAGGAGCGGTTTCCTGGTTCATGAAGTGCAGGGGCACCTTGACGTGGATCTTTTCGCTGGCCGACACGCGCTGGAAATCGACGTGCAGCACCATCGGCTTGAACGGGTGCATCTGGAATGCGCGCAGCAGGGCCTTTTCCGACTTGCCGGCAACTTCCAGGTCCAGGATCGACGAGTGGAAGGCTTCCTTCTTCAGGGCGTGCCACAGCGCGTTGTGATCCAGTTCGATCATCTTCGGGTCGGCGGCGCCGCCGTAGATGATGCCGGGGGTCTTGCCCGAATTGCGCAGGCGGCGGCTCGCACCCGTTCCCTGTACGCTACGCTCGAAAGCGACTACTTTCATGATGACTCCAAAGTAAAGAAGGCTGTCCGCGACCAGACAGCCCTGTTGTGGCGCAATCGAAACTGATGCGCCGGTCACACGCGCTAATTGCCGAAAAACCCGCAATCAGCGCGGCAAAGCCGAAAATTCTATCAGGAACCCGCGAACAGCGACATGATCGAGTCGCCCTTGACGATACGCGTGAAGGTCTCGGCCAGCAGCGGGGCGGTCGACAGCTGGCGGATCTTGCTGCATTTGGCAGCTTCTTCCGACAGCGGGATGGTGTCGCACACCACCACTTCGTCCAGTGCCGAGTCCGCGATGCGGGCAGCCGCGCCGCCGGACAGCACGGGGTGCGTGCAATAGGCGAAAACCTTCAGCGCGCCTCGCTCCTTCAGCACCTGGGCCGCCTTGCAAAGCGTGCCGCCGGTGTCGATCATGTCGTCCATGATCACGCAGTTGCGGCCGTCGACTTCACCGATGATGTTCATCACCTCGGCCACGTTGGCCTTCGGACGACGCTTGTCGATGATCGCCAGGTCGCAGTTCAGTTCCTTGGCCAGCGCACGGGCGCGGACCACGCCGCCGACGTCCGGCGACACGACCAGCAGGTCACCGTAGTTCTTCTCGCGCAGGTCGCCCAGCAGTACCGGGGATGCGTAGATGTTGTCGACGGGGATATCGAAGAAGCCCTGGATCTGGTCGGCGTGCAGGTCCATTGTCAGCACGCGCTCGACACCGGCGACTTCGAGCATGTTGGCCACGACCTTGGCCGAGATCGCGACGCGCGCCGAGCGCGGGCGGCGGTCCTGGCGGGCATAGCCGAAGTAGGGCATGGCCGCGGTGATGCTGCGTGCCGAGGCGCGCTTGAGCGCGTCGACCATCACCATCAGTTCCATCAGGTTGTCGTTGGTCGGCGCGCAGGTGGACTGCAGCACGATGACGTGCTTGCCGCGAACGTTTTCCTGGATATCAACCTGAACTTCGCCGTCTGAGAAACGGCCAACGAGCGCCTTGCCCAGAGGAATGCCGAGGTGCTGTACGACAGCCTCCGCGAGTTTGGGGTTGGCGTTGCCGGTAAATACCATCAAGCCTTCGCTGCTCATTCGGGGCACCTGTCTTGCTGCTGGGGGAGCTTGTAGTCACCGGCAAGGCCGGTGACTGATACTGAGGGTCCGTGAGGACACTATAGGAATGTAATGGCAGGGGAAGAAGGATTCGAACCTTCGAATGCCGGAATCAAAATCCGGTGCCTTGACCAACTTGGCGACTCCCCTACACAACCTTGCTGCTCGTCGTGATACCTGACTGCTGTACCGCGCCGAACCATAACTTGCTATGCGAACGCTGCGAGCGGGTGATGTGCCAGACTGCGCACACACCTGCCATCCCACTCGGGAGGCAACCGCTTCAGGACCTGCTGCGCCGTCTGCTCGTCTGGAAAACGCGCAAACACGCAGGCTCCGGAACCGGTCATCCTTGCATGCTGATTGAACTGCTTCAGCCATTCAAGGGCTCTGGCAACTTCGCCGAACTTCGCCGTTGCTATCGCTTCCAGGTCGTTGCGACCGAAAGAGAATTTGTTTGTGCAAGCAGCGAAGACCGCAATTATGGAGAGGGGGGTGTCCCTTGTCAAGCACTCGTCCGAAAAAATTTCAGACGTCGGCACATGTTGCTTCGGATGGATGATGACGAACCAGCTGTCAGGCAGCTCGACGGGCGTCAGTTCTTCGCCGATGCCTTCGGCGAAGGCGTTCTGCCCGAACACGAAGACGGGCACGTCCGCACCCAGCGTCAGCCCGATGCGCATCAGCTCCGCGCGCGCCAGGCCAAGTCCCCACAGGTGGTTCAGCGCCAGCAGCGTGGTGGCCGCGTCGGAGGAGCCGCCGCCGATGCCGCCGCCCATCGGCAGGATCTTGTCGATCTCGATGTCGGCGCCGTAGTGCGGGCCCGTCGCCCGCTGCAGCGCGCGCGCGGCACGCACGACGAGGTCGGTCTCCGCCGGCACGCCGGGGATGTCCGTGGCGCGCGTCACGATACCGTCGTCGCGGCGCTGGAAATGCAGCGTATCGCACCAGTCCACGAGCTGGAACACCGTCTGCAGCGTGTGGTAGCCATCCGGGCGCCGGCCGGTGACGTGCAGGAACAGGTTGAGCTTGGCCGGCGCCGGGCAATCGCGCAGTTGCGGCGGAGGCAGGTTGGTGGTCCCGGTCAAGGTGTCTCCTCCGGATCAATCACGAGCTTGACCGACAGCGGCGTAGGGCCGCCGTCGCGCTCCAGGTCGATGCGGCGCGGTCGCGCCGTCGTCGTCTGCGCGCTGTCGGGCGCATCCTGCCAGGCCACGTAGCGCACGCTCCAGCCGTCCTGTGCCAGCATGGCGAGGCGCCCCTGGGCATCGCGCGTGGCCTTGGCCGGGCGTCCGGCCGAAGGGCGCCCGTGCAGCCAGTCGCGCATGCCGGCCACCGGCAGCGCAAAGCCGAGCGCGTCCTCGAGCAGGCTGTCGACTTCCGGCGCATCGCGCGGCGGCTTGTTGGGCAGGTCGAGGGTCGCGCCCGAAGGCGTGGCGGTGACGACGGCCAGCGTCTGGCCCAGCGGCGAGAGCAGGTCAAGGCGAACGTTGCGGCCCTGTTCCTCCCAGCGGAAGCTGCCCTGCACCCCTTCGTCGCGGCCATAGCGAACGTAGTTTGCGGAAAAGCGGCCGGTGTAGTGTCGGCTTGCGGCGGTTTCGCCGGCATCGAAGCCGCGCGAAGGCGCGACACTGGCGCAGGCTGCCAGCAGCATGGGCGCGCCAAGGCAAAGCAGGGCCAGGCGGCGGGATCGGTTCATGTTCGGCATTCAGGAAAGCGGGGCCGCCCTGGTGGGACGGCCCGCGACAGATGGCGCGGCCGGTCGCATGGACCGGCCCGGGCTTACTTGGACAGCAGGACGTTGTAGCGGCGCAGGGTATCGACCAGGATTTCGTTTTCCGGCTCGATCTTGGCGGCTTCGGTCCATGTCTTGCGGGCTTCGTCGCGCTCGCCGAGCTGCCACAGCACTTCGCCCAGGTGCGCGCCGATCTCGGCCTCGGGCGCCTTGGCATAGGCGTTCTTGAGCAGTTCCGCCGCCGGCTGCAGCTCGCCCATGCGGAATTTCACCCAGGCCAGGCTATCCATGATGTACGGATCATCCGGCCCGAGTTCAGAGGCGCGCTCGAGCAGCTTGCGCGCTTCGGGCAGGCGCACATTGCGGTCCGCCAGCGAATAGCCGAGCGCGTTGTACCCCTGCTTCTGCTCCGGCTGCAGCGCGATCACGCGCAACAGCCCCTTCTCCATGCTGTCGTAGCGCTTCTGGCGCTCGTCCAGCATGGCCAGCTCGTAGATCCAGTCCGCATTGTCCGGCTCCGCCGTGATGCGTTCGTCGAGCACCTTGCGGGCGCGGTCGTAGGACTTGGTCTCCATCAGCGTAGCGACCTCGGCCTGGCGGATAGCCATCATGCGCTGCGAGCGCTGGGCCGGATCGGGGATGTCCTCGGCGTCGCTGAGCATGTCTCCGAAGATGGCCTGGGCATCGTCGAGCTTGCCCATGCGCGCGAGCAACTGCGCGCGCTTGGCCGCGGCGGCCGGAGCGAGGCGGCTGTCCTCGATGCGTTCCAGCCACTGGATCGCACCCGCGTAGTCCTTGCGCTCTTCGGCAATCTGCGCCAGGTACTGGAAGGCGATATCCGGATTGGCCGTCGGCACCTTCTCGGCGAGCTGCAGGTACTCCTTCAGGTATTGCTCGGCTTCGCCAAATTCCTTGGCCTGGAGGCTGGTCAGGCCCAGTGCGAGCGGCACGCGCGGGTCGTTTGGCGCAACCTTGCGCAGCGTCTCGAATTCCTGGCGCGCGGCCGGCATGTCATTGCGCATCAGGTACAGGCGCGCCAGCGTGATGTGGCCGCTGACCGAGCGCGGCGACTTGTCGAGGAAGCGGCGCAGGCCGGCAATCGCCTTGTCGGGCTCGCTCTCGGCGCGCAATTCGGCTGCCATCAGCGCCGCCGGCTCGAAATCGGGGCGCAGCCGCAGCGCTTCATCGAGCGCCGCAAGCGCGGCTGGCATGTTGCCCGCGATCTCCTGTGCCCGGGCAATGGCAAGCTGCGTTTCGGGCAGCCGCGCATCGTCACGGGTCAGCTCCTGCAGCAGCGCCGCGGCGCCCGCGGGATCGCTCGTGCGCGACATCTGCTGTTGAAGCTGGAGGATGCCCTCGGCACGATGGTTGGCGGGCACGCCGGCCAACTGCTGGAGCAGCAGCGGCCGTGCGTCGCTCCAGCGCCCGTTGAGCACCAGCAGGGTCGAGAGCACCTGGCGCGCCGCCGGCGAGCCGGGCGCGATGTCGCTCCACAGCCGCGCGGCGTCGAGCGCCTGCTGCGGGATGCGCGCATTGAAGGCGATCTCCGTCGCGCGCTGGGCAAAGCGCGGGTCACGCGTGGAGCGGGCCAGTTCGACATAAGTCCGATAGGCCGGGCCGACCAGGCCGCGCTGCAGCGAGATCTCGGCAGCCATCACGCTGTACATGATGTCGCCGGTGAGCGATATGTTCGGCAGCGTGACGCCGGCGGGCGACTTGTCGGGCTGCGCCGGCGCGGCCTGGACCGCGCCGAGCGCGCCAAGTGCCAGGCAGGCGCCGGCGATCAGGGACCGGATGTGGCGCCCGGTACTGGCCGCCGACCGAGCGGACATGCCTGGGCGCACAGTGATGGCCTTCGCGGGGAAGTCCATGGCAGCGGGTCTCGCAACGGGATCCGGAAAAAGTTCCGACATGTGATGATTGCTCCGGCGCGTTCAGGCGTTCGAATGATAGGGGCATTGTAGCCTGCCGCTACAATGCGCTGCTTGCCGGCGCAGCAAGGCGTGCGCGCTTCCGGCAGGAGTTTGGAGCGGTAACCAACGGAGAGGTTCGATGCCTGAATTGCCGGAGGTCGAAGTGACCCGGCGCGGCCTGCTGCCGCATGTGGTGGGGCGGCGTATTGCCGACGTGATCGTGCGCCATCGCGGCTTGCGCTGGCCGATCGACGACGACCTGGAGGCACGCCTGGCCGGACGCCTGGTGCAGCGTATCGAGCGGCGGGGCAAGTACCTGCTGCTGGAGTGCGTCGATGAAGCCACGGGCGATGCCGGCTGGTTGCTGGTCCACCTGGGCATGACCGGGACGCTGCGCGTGCTGCCCGATGCGCCGGCCGCCGGCACCCACGACCACCTGGACCTGGCGCTGGACGATGCCGGCGGGAACCGCATCGTGCTGCGTTTTCGCGATCCGCGCCGATTCGGCGCCGTGCTCTGGAGCCCGCTGAGCGAGGCCATGCTGCCCGGACACCCGCTTCTGCGCGGGCTCGGCATTGAGCCGTTCGATCCGCATTTCGACGGCGGCTGGCTGCACCGCCATACGCGCGGGCGTTCCGCGGCGATCAAGACCGTGCTGCTGGCCGGCAATATCGTGGTGGGCGTGGGCAATATCTACGCCTCCGAAAGCCTGTTCCGCGCGGGCATCCGCCCGACCACGCCGGCCGGCCGGCTGAGCCTGGCGCGCTGCGAACGGCTGGCGCTGGCGGTGCGCGAAACGCTGGCGCAGGCCATCGAACGCGGTGGCAGCACGCTGCGCGACTTTGTCGGCAGCGACGGCGCGAGCGGCTATTTCCAGCTCGACTGCTTTGTCTACGACCGCGCCGGAGAGCCTTGCCGGATCTGCGGCACGCCGGTGCGGCAGATCGTCCAGGGCCAGCGTTCGACCTTCTACTGTACGCACTGCCAGCATTGAATCGCGGCGCCCCTGGCGGCCGAGGGGAGCGTCCTGCCGGGTGTCGATGGCTCGGCGCAACACTCTGCGGCCAAGGGGCGCGAATTCCACAAAAGCGCCACAAAAGCGCCCCGGAAACCTGTATCTTGTGCGCAGTCATAAAAAGTTACAAAAACACCGCACGCTTGCAAAGTCGGCACTTGCGCCAGATTGCCGGACAGGAACCCAGCCGAACCGCCGCCATGACCACGCTCGCACAACAATTTGAACAATACGGCGCCTGGAGAACCGGGGTACTCCAGTCGCTGACCGAATTCCAGTCGTGGCTGCAGCAGCACGACCTCTACGACGCGACCGCCGAAGAGCGCGTGCAGCGCATCCAGAGCGTGCTGCGCAGCGACCGGCTCAAGGTCGCCTTCATTGCCGAGTTCTCCCGCGGCAAGAGCGAACTGATCAACGCCATCTTCTTCGCCGACTACGGGCGCCGCATCCTGCCGTCATCGGCCGGGCGCACCACCATGTGCCCGACGGAGCTGCGCTACGACGAGCACGAGCCGCCCAGCATCCGCTTGTTGCCGATCGAAACCCGGCTGCAGGAGGCCTCGACCGCTGATTTCCTGGAGGCTGGCACATCGGCCTCGCACTGGCACTCGGTGCCGCTGGACCCGTCATCGCCCGAGGGCATGCTGGCGGCTTTCCAGCATGTGGTCGAGACCATCCGCGTGCCGCCGGCCCAGGCCGAAGCGCTGGGCCTGTACCACGAGGAAGACCCGGACGCCGCCTATGCGGTGGATGCCGAAGGCATGGTCGAGATCTCGCGCTGGCGCCACGCGGTCATCAATTTCCCGCATCCGCTGCTGCGGCAGGGGCTGGTGATCCTCGATACGCCGGGACTGAACGCGATCGGCACCGAGCCTGAGCTGACGCTGCGCCTGATCCCGGATGCACACGTGGTGGTGTTCGTGCTGGCCGCGGACGCCGGCGTGACCAAGAGCGACCTGGAACTCTGGCGCGGGCACGTGGGCGCCGGCCATCGCCGCGGCTGCCTGGCCGTACTCAACAAGATCGACGGCTTGTGGGACCCGCTGAAGTCGCAGGGCGAGATCGCGAAGGAGATCTCGGGCCAGGTCACCTCGACGGCGCAGGTGCTCGGCATCGAGCAGGGGCGCGTCTATCCGGTGTCGGCGCAGAAGGGCCTGGTGGCCAAGGTCACGCATGACCAGACGCTGCTGGCACGCAGCGGCCTGCCGAATTTCGAGCACGTGCTGTCCGACCAGCTGATTCCGCGCCGGCGCGAGATCGTCGCCGACCAGGTCCATCGCTCGGTGCAGGACATGGCGCGCGGCGCGCAGCAACTGCTGCAGAGCCGCCGACGCGACATCGTCGAACAGCTGTTCGAACTGCGCGGCCTGCGTGGCAAGAACCACGCGATGGTCAAGCACATGCTGATGCGCGTGCAGAGCGAGAAGGAAGAGTTCGAGCAGAGCATCAGCAAGTTCCAGGCGTTGCGGCTGGTGTTTGGCCGCCACAGCGCGGACATCATCAAGAGCCTGCAACTGCGCGACGTGCGCCGCACCATGCGCGACGCGCGCGAGCAGATGAAGGAACGCTTCTTCTCGCGCGGCCTGCGCGAAGACATGGACGCGCTGTTCGCACGGCTGACCACGCTGATCACCGACGCGGATAACAAGATCGGCCAGCTGCACCAGCTCATCGACAGCATGTACCGGCGCTTCAATGCCGAGCATGGCTTCACGCTGCCGGCGCCGATGCAGTTCGTGACCTCGCGCTATGTCGCCGAACTCGGCGAGATCCTGCAGCTCGTGCAGTCGCACTTCGGCGCGGTCAGCATGCTGACGCGCTCGAGGCCAAACCTGGTGCAGGGCGCGTTCGACACCATGGCCAGCCGCGTGCTGGAGAATTTCCGTGACCTGAACCGTGATATCGAAGTCTGGCTCAAGTCCGTGATGACGCCGCTGGAAGCGCAGGTACGCGAGCATCAGAAGCAGCTGCGCCGCCGTGTCGATTCGATCGAACGCATCCACGAGGCCACCGACACGCTGGAAAGCCGGATCGCCGACCTGGAAGAAGTGCTCAACGGCCTGGACGAACGCAGCGGGCGCATCGAGGCACATATCCAGCGCATCATCCGTCCGGGCGGGACTGACACGAAGGGCGCGCAGCTCGCCGTCGCCTGATCCCGGGCCGGGCGGTATATCATGTGGCGCCGCCTTCGAGCGGCGCTTTTTCTATTGCGCGGCCCGTTTGCCTGCCGTGCGATTCATGCGCCTGATTGTCCCGATGCCCCGCAAGTCCGCCCCCGCTGTCTCGTCCGCCACCGTCAACGCCAATGCCGCGTTGCAGTCCGACATCCATGTCCCCGCCGACTTCGGCGCGCGCGTGGTCGACTGGCAGCGCGTGCACGGCCGGCACGACCTGCCGTGGCAGAACACGCGCGACCCGTACCGGATCTGGCTGTCGGAGATCATGCTGCAGCAGACGCAGGTGAGCGCGGTCATCGACTACTTCCAGCGCTTTATCGCGCAGCTTCCGACCGTGCAGGCGCTGGCCGCCGCGCCTGCGGACCAGGTGATGGCGCTGTGGGCAGGGCTGGGCTACTACTCGCGCGCGCGCAACCTGCACCGTTGCGCCATGCAGGTCGTCAGCGAGCATGGTGGCCGGTTTCCAACCGATCCCGCCGTGCTGGCCACGCTGCCCGGCATTGGCCGCTCCACCGCGGCGGCGGTGGCGGCCTTCAGCGCGGGCGTGCGATCGCCGATCCTCGACGGCAACGTCAAGCGCGTCTTTGCGCGCGTCTTCGGCATTCAAGGCCATCCGGGCGAGCGCGCCATCGAAAAACGCATGTGGGAACTGGCAGAGGCCGCGTTGCCCGCGGCCGGGCCGTGCCAGGCGGACGATATGGTGGCCTACACGCAAGGCCTGATGGACCTCGGCGCAACCGTCTGTTCGCGCGGCAAGCCGGCATGCCTGGCCGATGCCGCGGCTTGCCCGCTGTCGGCGGACTGCGTGGCGCGCCGCGATGGCCTGACCGGGACGTTGCCAACACCCAAGCCGCGCGCGGCGATACCGGAGCGCAGTACCGTGATGGTCATGGTGCGCCATGGCCGCGACGTGCTGCTGCAGCTTCGCCCGGACAGCGGTGTCTGGGGCGGCCTGTGGAGCCTCCCCGAAATGCCCGTGGCAACGGTGCCGTTCGATGCGGAACTCGCGGAGGACGATGCGCTGGGCTATGCGCGCGCCTTCGGACAACCCGCGCGCGCGGCGCTGGCGGGCGAACTGGTCCATGTCTTTACGCATTTCCGGCTGCAGATCCGAGCGATCCGGGTCGACATGGCCGCGCTGTCGCTGCGTGAAACCGATTCGGGGCCGGCCCAGAGATGGCTTTCGCTCGATGATCTCGACGCGCTCGGCACGCCGGCACCGGTGCGCAAGCTGCTCGAACTGCAGGCCCGCGGCGGCCTGTTCTGAGTCGCGCTCGGCGAACGGGACTGGCTACACCATGTGGTGCTGCCGCATGTAGCGGTGCACGATCTCGATGCGCATGCCCGCGTCGGGCAGTTCCATCAGCATCTGCTTGGCCTTGAGCGGCACCGGCAGCAGTTCGCACAGGCGGTTGGTGACCCAGCTTGGGTCGTCCCACAGGTAGGGCTCGGCAACCGGCATGCGATCGGGCTGCTCGGCATGCAGCCGCGTGACGATCCGGCGCAGCACCGTCAGGCATTCGCCCAGCAGTTCCAGCTTGCAGTCGATGATGTCCGCGGGCAGCAGCTCGGCGCTGGCCACGATCAGGCCGTCGTCGCGCTTATGGTGCTCGAGCACGCGGAAGCGCTGCCGTCCGCGCGTTTCGATCAGCAGCACGCCAAGCTGCTCCATATTGCAATCGATGATCTCGGCCAGGCAACCGATCGATTCCGGCACGGTTGGCTTGCCCGAGCGCGCGACTTCCTCGCCACTGGCGATCAGGCATACGCCGAACGGCGACGCGTCGCGCAGGCAATTGCGCACCATGTCCACATAGCGCTTCTCGAATACGCGCAGCGGCAGGCGGCCATCCGGGAACAGCACCGTGTGCAGCGGAAAGAGTGGCAGGTTGTCCAGCGTCGGCGGCGTCGCGTCGACGGGGGCGGTGTGGCGGAGAAGGTCTGTCGAGGACATGCGATGGCTGGTGTTCCACTGGATCGGGGAAACCGGCCGCCGGATCGGGCGCGGCGACCGCCATGCTGCCAGGCTTGACGTACCTGGCGACACGGGAAAACCACGCACGCAGGTCGCTATGCCGCCGGCGCGAGTTCCCGGTGTCTCACCAGCACATTACCATGCGCGCGGAAATAGTTGGCGAGCCTTTCCGCAATATAGACCGAACGGTGCTGTCCGCCGGTACAGCCGATGGCGACGGTCAGATAGCTGCGGTTATCCGCAATGAAGCTCGGCAGCCACTTTTCGACATAGGCGCGGATGTCTTCGGCCATGGCCAGCACCATCGGCTGGGCCTGGAGGAAGTCGATCACCGGGGCATCGCGGCCGGTCAGCGGGCGCAGCGCCAGGTCGTAGTAAGGGTTGGGCAGCGAGCGCACGTCGAAGACCATGTCGGCGTCGCTGGGCACGCCGTGCTTGAAGCCGAACGACTCGAACAGCAGCGTCAGACGCTGGCTGTCCTCGCGGATCAGTTCCTTGATCCAGCTGCGAAGCGTATTGGTGCGCACGTTGCTGGTGTCGATGCGGTGCGCGGACTCGGCCAGGGGGCTGAGCAGTTCGCGCTCCATCTCGATGGCTTCCATCAGCCCGCGGTCATTGAACGCCGCCCGTTCTTCCTCGGAGCGGGGCGCGCCGTTGGTCAGAATCGACAGCGGATGGCGGCGACGCGTTTCCGAATAGCGCTGCACCAGTGCGTCGGTACTGGCCGTGAGGAACACGACCTCGACCTGATGGGTCTCCGCCAGTTGGCGAACCGTGTCGGGCAGGTGGTCCAGCGATTCGCGGCTGCGGATATCGGTGGCGACGCCGAGGTGCGTATAGCCCTCGGCCGCAAGATAGCGGGCCAGGTCGGGGATGAATTGGGCCGGCAGGTTATCGACGCAGTAGTAGCCTGCATCTTCAAGCACGTTCAGTGCGACGGATTTGCCGGAGCCGGAGATGCCGGTGATGAGGATGATGCGCATAGCATCGGAAGCATAGCATCCGGAAGTGGCCACGTCATGACAGGGGCCGCGCTGACAAAAATGGCGAACCGCGCGGTTCGCCATTTTGTCCGGATCGGCAGCCGATTACTTCGACAGGCATTCCTTCATGAAGGACTTGTATTCGTCGCCCTTCTTGCCCTTGCCTTCCTTGCTGCAGGCCGACATCTTTTCCTGCTGGGTCTTGGTCGGCTGCACGCCCTTGGCCGAGAGGCACTGCTTCATGAAGGCCTTGCGATCGTCGCCTTTCTTGCCGGCGGCCTGATCGTTGCAGTCCTTCATCTTCTGCTGCTGCGCGGTGGGCGCCTTGGCGGCGGATGCCGGTACGGCCTTGTCTCCGGGGCCCGGCGCGGCCGGCATGGCGGGCGCTGCAGGCGTGGTTTGGGTGGCGGGCTGTGCCATTGCGCCGGTGGCCAGCAGCGGCGTTACCAACACACACATCGCGATCAGTTTCTTCATGCTTGCTCTCCTGGCTGTGGAAAACTTCATGGCCGCTTTTCGCCACCCTCACAGTGAACGCTGCGGCTCCGGACTGGGCTCGATGCCCATTACAGCACAAAACGGAAGATATCCCCACCGCGTTGACTTATTTGTCAACGCCGATGTAAGCAATTGAAAACGTGTCGCGATGCCCGCTCAGAGCAGGCGGCCTTGCCCGCGCGAGACCGCATCGGCCTGCATCGCGGCGCGCTGGCGATCCATGAAATCGCGCAGCGTATCGATGCCGCGCAGGCGCAGGATGGTGTTGCGCACGGCGGCCTCGACCAGCACGGCGAGGTTTCGGCCGGCCGCCACCTGGATCTTGACCATATGGATCGGCAAGCCCAGTACGTCGAGGTACTGTGAATCGAGCGGCAGCCGTTCGAACTCGCCATCATTGCGGCGCACCAACTGGACCACCAGCTTCATCTTCATCTTCCGCCGCACGGCGGTCTCGCCGAAGATGGTCTTGATGTCGAGCAGGCCCAGGCCACGTACTTCGAGCAGGTTCTGCAGCAGCGGCGGACAGCGGCCTTCAATGAAATCCGGTCCCAGGCGCACGAAATCCACCGCGTCGTCGGCCACCAGGCCGTGGCCGCGCGAGATCAGCTCCAGGCCGAGTTCGCTCTTGCCCAGGCCCGACTCGCCCATGACCAGCACGCCCATGCCGAGGATGTCGAGGAACACGCCGTGCATGGTCACGCGCGGCGCGGAGATTCGCGACAGGTACAGCCGCAGGTGGTCGATGACCGCCGCCGAGGAAACCGGCGTGGTGAACAGCGGCGTGGACGAGCGCGTGCAGCGCAGTTCCAGGTCCGGCGGCGGCTCCATGCCGTCGGCCACGACCAGGAACGGCGGCTCGAGCAGGATCAGCTCGCCCATCTGGCGCTTGCGGGTCTCGTCGTCGAGGCGCTGGTAATAGGTGATTTCGGGCTTGCCGAGCACCTGGATCCGGTTCGGGTGGATCAGGTTCAGGTGGCCGACCAGGTCCGCGGCCGAGGTGGCCTCGCGGGCAAACTCCACGTCGAAGGCGCGATCCGCACCCTCCAGGCCAGCCACCCACGAGAGTTTGATGTCGGCTGCGTTGTCGTCGAAGATCGACTGGGAGGTGACGCCGGTGAGTTCCATGCGTGATGACTTTCGGGGCGGGGGACTGTGCCGGACTTTACGATTGTCCGGTCTGTTGCCAGCCCAGGGGAGGGGTCAGGGATGCCACTGCGTCAGAAGTTCATGGACCGCGTCCGGCGTGGCCAGGGTTGCCAGGCCTTCGCGCATGTCGCGATCCGACAGCAATTGGGCGATTTCGGAAAGAATCTCGAGATGCTGCTGCGTAGCCTGTTCCGGCACCAGCAAGAAGATCAGCAGCGAGACGGGCTTGCCATCCGGCGATTCGAACGGGATCGGCTCGGCCAGCCGCATGAAGGCAGCCAGCGGTTGCTTCAGCCCCTTGATGCGCCCGTGCGGAATGGCCACGCCCGCGCCCAGACCGGTCGAACCCAGGGACTCGCGCGCGAACAGGTTGTCGGTCACGGTCGCCCGCGCCACGCCATGGTTGTTCTCGAATAGGAGCCCGGCTTGCTCGAATACACGCTTCTTGCTGGTGACGCTGACGTCGAGATTAATGTTGCCGGGTGGCAGCAGTTTGGCCAAACGATTCATGGGCGATGCGAGGATTTCAGTTAGCAGGCAGATCGGACTGCTCAGCCCGGAAACGAAGTGGGGCCGGGTTGCGGCCACGCCATGGCTTACCAAGCGTTCGGCCATTATAGAGCAGCGTCTCCCCTGTTCTTGTGCAATGCAGCGCCCTGTATGGCCTGGTCCGTGCTGGCGCCGCCACACCTGGGTACGGTGCTCGCGCCGGAGTCGCTACGCGCTATGTCTTGGAGAGCATACACCGTGCTGCGCCAGTTGCGAACACTTGTGTCCAGGACACGCGCAAGGCCAGGGCTACAGATGCAAAAAAGCCGCGCTACATGGCGCGGCTTGCTTTATCAGTCCTGTTTTCAGTGCCCAGCCTTGCGACTGGCAGGCTTGATTATTGCTGCTGTAGTTGAGCCTCGGCCATCTGGTACTTGACCGCTTCACGGTCGTGGCCTTGCACGCGATCCTTGTAGCGAATCACCTGGCGGTCCAGCTTGTCGACGAGTGCGTCGATGGCCGCATACAGGTCTTCGTGATGGGCTTCCACAAAAATGTCCTTGCCCCGAAGGTGCAAATTGATTTCCGCGTACTGACGCCTGTCCTTTTCCTTGTGATTGTCGACTGAGAGTAGCACGCTGACGCCAATGACTTGATCGAAATGCCTGACGATACGCTCCAGCTTCGTTTCCACGTACTCACGCAGCGGAGGCGTGATGTCCAGGTGGTGTCCACTGATCTTGAAGTTCATAGCGCTTCTCCTTCTGAAAGAGCTGCACCAGGCAGGCGGTGCAACTCGGCTACAAAGTCTTGCGGAGATTGACAGCAGGGATCTTCAGGGCTTCGCGATACTTGGCGACGGTACGGCGCGCGACAACGAAGCCTTGTTCACCCAGCAATTCGGCAATTCGGCTGTCGGAAAGAGGACTCCTCGGGTCTTCGGCTCCTATAAGTTGCTTGATCAAGGCGCGGATCGCCGTTGAAGAAGCCGCCCCACCGGTTTCGGTGGAAACGTGGCTGCCAAAAAAGTACTTCAGTTCGAAAGTACCCATCGGCGTTGCCATGTATTTATTGGTCGTCACCCGGGATATGGTTGACTCGTGTAATCCCAGTGTATCGGCAATCTCCCGCAAAACCAAGGGGCGCATCGCGATTTCCCCGTGCGTGAAGAAGTTCTTCTGACGCTCGACAATCGCCTGCGAAACTCGCAGGATCGTGTCGAACCTTTGCTGGATATTCTTGATCAGCCAGCGCGCTTCCTGCAGCTTTTGCTGCAGCCCCGCGGCACCGGATTCACCCTTGGCGCCGCGCAGGATCTGCGCGTACATGTCGTTGATGCGCAGGCGCGGCATCACATCCGGATTGAGCTGCGCGATCCAGCCGCCGCCGCTCTTGCGCACGAATACGTCAGGCACCACGAAGTCCGCTTCGGGGCGGCTGTATGCGTGGCCTGGGTAGGGCGCGAGCGAGCGGATCAGTTCATGCGCGGCCTTGAGCGCCGCTTCATCCACCTGCAGTGCTTTTTTCAGGCGCGTGTAATCGCGTACGGCAAGCAGTTCAAGGTGATGGTTGACGATCGAGAGCGCCAGTTCGCGCTGCGGATGCTGCAGCCGGCGCAGCTGCAGGCTCAGGCATTCGGCCGCGTTGCGCGCGCCCACGCCGGGCGGGTCGAAGCTTTGCAGCAGCGTGAGGATCGCCTGCAGTTCGTCGACCTCGAATTCGAGTTCCTCGGGCAACTCGGAGCAAATCTCGTCGAGCGACGCGCTCAGGTAGCCATCGTCGTCGAGCGATTCGATCAGGAAGATCGCCAGGCCCTTGTCGCGAGTCGAGATCTTCAGCGGCGCGAGCTGCTCCATCAGGTGTTCGCGCAGGGTGGGTTCGGCGTCGCGCAGCTGCATGGGCGTCTTCTCGTCGTCCTCGCCCTGCGGGCGCCGCGCGAAATCGTCCAGGCTCCAGTCGCTGCCGTAATCCTCGCTACCGCTGTCGCTATAGCTCTCATCCTCGCTGCCCGGGCTGCTGGGGTTCGCGTCGCTGTTGCCCTGCGGTTCGGCCGGTGCGGGCGCGGGTGCGCTCTGCAGGTTGACCGAGCCATCGGCCGCCACGCGCAGCGGGCTGTCGATCCAGTCGTTTTCGCGCTCCAGCAGCGGGTTTTCCGTCAAGGCCTGCTCGACTTCCTGCTGCAGCTCAAGCGTAGAAAGTTGCAGCAGCCGGATCGACTGCTGCAGTTGCGGCGTGAGTGCCAGATGTTGGGAGAGACGGAGCTGTAGCGACGGTTTCATGCGACCTATTCTATGCGCATCCAACCGATGTTGGAACGGAAATTGCTATCGCTGATGCTGCCTGATCGTCTCTGCCAAGCCCACCTGCCGCCCCCGGCTTCACATGCGGAAGTTCTCGCCCAGGTAGACGCGGCGCACCGACTCGTTGGCGATGATTTCGTCGGGCTGGCCCGATGCGAGTACGGTGCCTTCGCTGATGATGTACGCGTGGTCGCAGATGCCAAGCGTCTCGCGCACGTTGTGGTCGGTGATCAGTACGCCGATGTTGCGTGCCTTCAGGAAGCTGACGATGCGCTGGATTTCGCCGACGGCGATCGGATCCACGCCGGCGAACGGTTCATCAAGCAGGATGAAGCGCGGCGAGGACGCCAGCGCGCGGGCGATTTCCACGCGGCGGCGCTCGCCGCCCGACAGCGACAGCGCGGGGTTGTTGCGCAGGTGGGCGATCTGCAGGTCGTCCAGCAGCGTATCGAGGCGGCTGTCGATCTCGGCCTTAGGCAGCGGCTTGCCGTTGACCAGCTGCAGCTCCAGCACCGCGCGGATGTTCTCTTCCACATTGAGCTTGCGGAACACCGACGCTTCCTGCGGCAGGTAGGACAGGCCCATGCGCGCGCGCTCGTGGATGGCCAGGCCGCTTATGTGCTGGCCGTCGAGCACGATATCGCCCTCGTCCAGCGCGACGAGGCCCACGATCATGTAGAACGACGTGGTCTTGCCCGCGCCATTGGGGCCGAGCAGGCCCACCACCTCGCCGCTCTTCACCTCGAGCGACACGTCCTTCACCACCGTGCGAGACCCGTAGCGCTTCTTCAGGTGGCGCACGACCATCGTGCTGCTGTCGGCACGGGCGTCGGGAGCGGCGGAAGCGGGCGTGGGGGCGAGCATTGCGGTATCGGTCATGGTGGCGGTGATGCGTTCGGGCGCGTGATTCAGGGCTTGCTGGACGGCGCGGGTGCCGACCTCAAGTCGAGGGGCGGGCTGGCGGCCGCACCGCTGGCCTCCTGGCGCGGCGAGAGCACGGCGCGCACGCGTCCCGACGGATTGCCGGCCGACGTGTTGTCGCCGCCGCCGGCGGCGGTGTAGAACTCGTTGCGGCTGTCATAGGTCAGGACCGCGCCGCGGATCTCGTCGACCAGCTTGGCGCCCTGCAGCCGCGCCATGCGCGCGTGGCCGATCAGCTTGGACAGTTCCTGCTTGCCGTCGTATTCGATGCGGTCGCCCCAGCCGTCCATGTACTCGTCCACGCCTTCACGCTTCTGGCGGATATAGGCCTGCTTGCCGCCCTTGGCCGTGGCCACCGCGTACTGGTAGCCCTCGGGGTCGGTGCGGATCTCGGCCGCATCCGACTTCAGCACCATGGTGCCCTTGGTCAGGACCACGTTGCCGGTCAGCGTGTAGATCTGCTTGACGTCGTCGTAGCTGGCGTTGTCGGCTTCCAGGACCAGCGGTTTGTCCCGGTCCGCGCGTTCGGCATGGGCGCCCAGCGGCGCCAGCGCGGCAATCGCGGTGGCCACGGCCAGCAGCAGCGGGGCGGCGCGCCGGCGGGACAGGGTCGTCAGGGAAGCAATCATGTTGGCAAGGGTCGCAGGAAAGCGGAAGGTCGGGCGCGATGCTCAGGTCCGCGGTGCCGCCCGGTCGGGCGCGGGCGGCTGTTGTTGTCAGGATCCCGGAGTCCGGGTGGGCGCACCGGTGATGATGGTGCCGCGTACGTTGCCCAGCAATTGTACTTCGCGGGTAACGTTGTTGAAGATCAGCCCGTTGGCGGTCATGACCGACGGGCCGCGCGTGAGCTTCACGGCCTTGTCGGTCTTGACGATGTCGTCATTGACCAGGACCTGGAAGTACTCCGACGCGGCCGTCATGAGCGGGTCCTTCGCGGCATCGGCGCCCTTTTGCCGCTCGATGTAGCCGTTGCCATACAGGTCGATCACCGAGCCTTCGGCATTCATGCGGCCGCGATCGGCGCGGGCGGTGACCGGCGGACGCTCGGGCTGGTAGGCGCGCATGGCGGGACGGGTGAACTCGTAGGTCTGGTCGTCGTCGAAGTGGACCATCTTGTCGCCGGTGAAGCGCATCTTGGTGCTGCCGTCCTGCGCGAGCTCGGTGGCGGAGAAACGCTCCATGTAGTAGTCGGGCTCGTGCTTGCGCACGGTCGGCGCCTTGGTGCCTTCCTGCTGCGTATTGACTTGCACCAGCCAGAACGTGCTGCCGGCCACCACGGCCATCAGCAGCAGCGGCAGCAGCCGCAGTACGATCCCGGTGAGGGAGGACAGGAGTGCCTGCATGGTCTCGTTGCGTTCGCGCCGCGCTTCAGATGACCTTGGCGCGGGTCAGGTCGTGGATGTGCAGCGCGCCCACCAGGCGCCCGTCATGGTCCACCACCAGCAACTGGTTGATGCGGTTGGCTTCCATGACCTGCACGGCTTCGACGGCGAGCTGGTCTTCGTGGACCACTTGCGGATTCCGGTGCATCACTTCGCCGATCGGCACGGTCTTCCAGTCGCGCGGCGTTTCCAGCAGGCGGCGCAGGTCGCCGTCGGTGAACACGCCGATGGCGATGCCGTCCGGGTCGACCACCGCGGTCATGGCCATGCCCTTGCGCGTGATTTCCATCAGCGCCTGGGCCAGTGGCGTGTTCTCGCGGACTTCCGGCACGGCGTTGCCGCTGCGCATGACGTCGCGCACGTGGGTCAGCAGCTTTCGGCCGAGCGCGCCGCCTGGGTGCGAGCGGGCAAAGTCTTCTTCGCCGAAGCCGCGCGCATCCAGCACCGCCACCGCCAGCGCATCGCCGAGCGCCAGCGCCGCGGTGGTGCTGGCCGTCGGCGCCAGATTCAGCGGGCAAGCTTCCTTTTCCACGCCGGCATCCAGATGGGCGTCGGCCAGCTTGGCCAGGTTCGATTCCGGGTTGCCGGTGACCGAGATCAGCCGAGCACCGATGCGCTTTACGATCGGGATGATCGACAGCAGCTCGCCGGTCTCGCCGGAATTTGAGAAGGCAATCAGCACGTCCTCGCGCGTGACCATGCCGAGGTCGCCATGGCTGGCCTCGGCCGGGTGCACGAAGAACGAGGGCGTACCCGTGGAGGCCAGCGTGGCCGCCACCTTGCGGCCGATATGGCCCGACTTGCCGATGCCCGACACCACGACACGTCCGCTGCACTGCAGGACGAGCTGCACGGCGTGCGCGAAGTCGGCGGTCAGGCGCCCGGAGAGCGCGGCGACCGCGTCGGCTTCAATCTGGAGGGTACTGCGGGCGAGCCTGAGTGCTCGATCCGCATCGAAATTGGCTATCATGGCGACGAAGTATACCAACGAATGCGGCGACGCCCGGGCCGTCCCGGCGAGCGCCGCGCTTGCCGTGTTCCGCCGGCAGGGCGCCCGTGCCGGGGCACGGCCGGCCAGCCCGGTCGGTTCATCCTGAGCATCTTGATGCATTCTCCGCTGGAACTGACCCTGGTGCTGCTGGCTGCCGCCGTATTCGGCGTGGTCGCGTTCCGCATGCTGCAGCTGCCGCCCATGCTCGGTTACCTGGCGGTCGGCATCCTGATCGGCCCGCACGCACTGGGCCTGGCCAGCGACACGGCGCAGACCAAGTACCTGGCCGAGTTCGGCGTGGTCTTCCTGATGTTCTCGATCGGCCTGGAATTCAGCCTCAGCAAGCTGCGCGCCATGAAACGGCTCGTGTTCGGGCTGGGAGGCTCCCAGGTGGTGCTGTCGATGCTGGCCGTGGTGCCGGCGAGCTGGCTGTTCAACTGGTTGTTCCCGCTCTCCTGGCAGGCTTCGGTGGCGCTTGGCGGCGCGCTGGCGATGTCGTCCACGGCCATCGTCTCGAAGATGCTGTCCGAGCGCGTCGAGCTGGAAAGCGAGCATGGGCGCAACATCATCAGCGTGCTGCTGTTCCAGGACCTGGCCGTGGTGCCGCTGCTGATCGTGATCCCGGCGCTGTCGCGCGATCCGGGCGACCTGGTGGTGGCGCTGGGCCTGGCCACGGCCAAGATCGCCGTGGCGATGGGCGCGATCTTCTTCCTCGGCCAGCGCCTGATGAGCCGCTGGTTCCACGTGGTGGCGGCGCGGCGGTCGCAGGAACTGTTCATGCTGAACCTGCTGCTGGTCACGCTCGGCATGGCCGCGCTGACCGAACGGCTCGGGTTGTCGATGGCACTGGGTGCGTTCATGGCCGGCATGCTGATCTCGGAAACGCCGTACCGGCATCAGGTGGAAGAAGACATCAAGCCCTTCCGCGACGTGCTGCTCGGGCTGTTCTTCGTCACCATCGGCATGCTGCTCAATATCCAGGTGGTGCTCGAGCACGTCTGGCTGGTGCTATTGCTGCTGGTGGTGCCGATCCTGTTCAAGCTGGTGCTGATTGCGGTCCTGGCAAGACTGTTCGGCTCGCGCCAGGGCGTGGCGATCCGTACCGGCCTGGGGCTCGCGCAGGCCGGCGAATTCGGCTTCGTGCTGCTCAACCAGATCGACGGGCTGAACCTCGTGGACCCGGTGCTGATCCAGGTGATCCTGGCGTCGATGCTGCTGTCGATGCTGGCCGCGCCGTTCCTGATCCAGTACAGCGACGCCATTGTGCTGCGCTTTGCCGCGAACGAATGGCTGATGCAGTCGCTGAACATGACCCGCATCGCCGCGCAGAGCCTGCAGACCGAGAAGCACGCCATCATCTGCGGCTACGGGCGCAGCGGCCAGAACCTGGCCCATATGCTCGAGAGGGAGGGCATCACCTACGTGGCGCTCGACCTCGACCCGGACCGCGTGCGCGAAGCCGCGGCGGCCGGCGATACCGTGGTCTATGGCGACGCCGGCCGGCGCGAGGCGCTGATCGCGGCAGGTATCCACCGCGCCGCGGCGATCGTCGTCACGTACGCGAACACGCCGTCCGCGCTCAAGGTGCTGCACCACGTGCAGGAACTGGCGCCGGCGCTGCCGGTGATCGTGCGCACGGTCGACGATTCGGAACTCGACACGCTGCAGAAGGCTGGCGCGACCGAAGTGGTGCCGGAGATCATCGAGGGCAGCCTGATGCTGGCCTCGCATGCGCTGGTGCTGCTCGGCGTGCCCATGCGGCATGTGCTGCGTGGCGTGCAGGAAGCGCGCGATGCGCGCTACAGCCTGCTGCGCGGATACTTCCACGGCCGCGATGACGAGGAAGACATGGTCGAACGCGATTCGGTGCGCCTGCATTCGGTGTCGCTCGGGGAGGCCGCGACGTCGGTCGGACGGCGCATCGGCGCGCTGGGACTCGAGCGGATCGGGGCCGAGGTCACGGCCGTGCGCCGCCGTGGCATCAGCGCCTTCGATCCGGAGCCGGACACCGTGCTGGAAGCGGGCGATATCGTCGTGCTGCGCGGTACGCCCGAGGCACTTGAGGCAGCGGAGTCGCGGATTCTCAGCGACTGAGCGGAATCACAGTGGCGCGTGCAAGCGCCTAGTGCGCCGCTCCTGCCGGTACATCGACCCATGATGGTGGCAAGCTGTCCAGCACGGCGCGTGCGTCCAGCGAGCGGATCGGAACGCCCTTGTCGGCGGGAATGCGCCCCTCGCCTTGCAGCATCAGGTAGCGCAGGCAGCACACCCGCAGGAATGACGAGAAATTGCCAGCCACCGCCTCGTCGCCGCGATGCGCCGTCAGTTCATCGTGCAGCCGGGTGATGAGCTGGTTGACGGTCATGCCATCGCGCTGCGCCAGTTCGTCGAGCACTTCCCAGAACAGGTTTTCCAGCCGGATGCTCGTGGCGACGCCATGCAGCCGCAGCGATCGCGCCTGGCATTCATAGGACTGCGGGTTGGCGCGGATGAAGATCTCACACATCGTAACTCCCGTGCTGGCGGCGCCTGCCAGATCTGGCCCGCGCGATGTTCGGAAGCCTCTAATGTACGATCCGCGTCCCCAGCACGGCAAGGAACTGGGCCAGCCACGCCGGGTGCGCGGGCCATGCAGGCGCTGTCACGAGGTTGCCGTCGGTGTGGGCCTGGTCGACCGGGATATCCGCATACTTGCCGCCGGCCAGCTTCACTTCCGGCGCGCAAGCGGGGTAGGCGGAGCAGGTGCGGCCTTCCAGCACGCCGGCGGCGGCCAGCAACTGGGCGCCATGGCATACCGCCGCGATGGGTTTGCCGGCGCTGGCAAAGTGCTGCACGATCTCCAGCACGCGCGTGTTCAGGCGCAGGTATTCCGGAGCGCGTCCGCCGGGGATGACCAGGGCGTCATAGGTGGCCGGATCGATCTCGGCAAAGCTCGCATTGAGCGTGAAGTTGTGGCCGCGCTTTTCGGTGTAGGTCTGGTCGCCTTCGAAATCGTGGATGGCGGTGGCACATTGATCGCCGGCCTTCTTGTCCGGGCATACCGCATGCACGGTGTGGCCCACCATCTGCAGCGCCTGGAACGGCACCATCGTCTCGTAGTCTTCGGCGAAGTCGCCCACCAGCATCAGAATCTTTTTTGCCATCGCGGTCTCCTGTATGGTTACGGGTGTTTCGGCCGGCCTTGTTGGCACGGCATGGCACCGGCAGGGCCATTTTGCGTGCGGCCCGCGCGGTCGGGGTGGTAACCCGTTACCACGGCCGGCGATCCCGGGGGCGCGCGTGGCGCAACCAACATTTCTCGATTTCCATGGCAGATTCCATCATCCAGTCCCCCGAGCTCGGCGACGTCACAGGCTACCTGCGCGACCGCATCCGTACCGTGCCGGACTGGCCCTTGCCCGGCGTGCAGTTCCGCGACATCACGCCACTGCTGCAGAACCCCAAGACCCTGCGCGTGCTGATCGACGTCTTCGTGCACCGCTACATGGATGCGCAACTCGACCTGGTCGCGGGCATTGATGCGCGCGGCTTCATCCTGGGTGCCATCGTCGCGTATGAGCTGAACCTCGGTTTCGTGCCGATCCGCAAGAAAGGCAAGTTGCCGTTCCAGACCGTGGCCGAGGAATACGAACTCGAATACGGCAGCGCCACGGTCGAGATCCACGCCGATGCCTGCAAGCCAGGCGACCGCGTGCTGCTGGTCGACGACCTGATCGCTACCGGCGGCACCATGATGGCCGGTCGCAAGCTGCTGGAGCGGCTGGGCGCCACGGTGGTGGAGGGCGCCGCGATCGTCGACCTGCCGGAGCTGGGCGGCTCGCGCCTGCTGCAGGGCGGCGGGCTGCCGCTGTTCACGGTGTGCCGGTTCGACGGCCACTGATTTGGCCAAGCGCTGATGCGCCCGCCGCCCGATCGAATCCGATGGAGACCCGATGCCCGACTTGCTGTTGTTCCTGGTGACCTCGATCGCCATCACCCTCGCCCCCGGTCCAGACAACCTGCAGGTACTGGCGCGCGGCATGGCGCAGGGCCGGCGTGCGGGCGTGGTGGCGGCGCTGGGGTTTGCGGTCGGTTGCCTGTTCCACACGATGGTCGCCGCGGTGGGGCTGGCGGCGGTCTTGCGTTCGTCGCCGCTGGCGTTCCAGCTGATCAAGTATGCGGGTGCCGCCTACCTGATCTGGATCGGCATCCAGGCACTGCGCGCGAAGGGCGGGCTCTCGCAGGGCGCCGACGTGGCCGCGGTGCCGCTGCGCAAGGTGTTCCGCCAGAGCGTGCTGGGCAACATGATGAACCCTAAAGTCACGCTGTTTTTCCTCGTGTTCCTGCCGCAGTTCGTGCGCGCGGACGCCGCGCACCCGGCGCTGCAGTTCGTGCTGCTGGGCCTGGTGTTCATGCTGCAGACCGCCGTGGTGTTCTCGCTGTTCGGCTTGTGCGCGGGCTGGCTCGGTGCGTGGCTGCGCAGGCGTCCGGCCACGGGACGCTGGCTCGATCGCGCGGCCGGCGCGATCTTCGTCGGCCTGGGCATCAAGGTCGCGCTGCCCTGACCGGACGCTTTACCGATGCATCCGACGCGCGCCGGATGCGTGCGCTTCACGCCCCATGGCGTTGCCCCGACCCCCTGTCGCGCGCATAATGAGCCCTTGACAACAACATGATGACCGGGCGGAGCCTCCGAGCTGTAGCCGTCACCGGTCACACAGGGGCGCACGATGGGCGTACTTCTGCATCTTCTTTCCGGCGTGGCCCTGCTTGTCTGGGGCACGAACATCGTCAAGGTCGGGATCCTCCGCGTCTACGGCGCCAATCTCCGGCATGTGCTCTCGACCAGCGTCGCCAACCGGTTCACCGCCTTCGCCGCCGGGCTGGGCGTCACCGGCCTCGTCCAGAGCAGCAACGCCACCGCCGTCATCGTCAGTTCCTTCGTCGGCCAGGGCCTGATTGCCGTGGCGCCGGCGCTGGCCATCATGCTCGGCGCCAACGTGGGCACCGCGATCATGGTGCAGGTCTTCTCGCTGGACCTGTCGTGGCTGTCGCCGCTGCTGATCTTCGTCGGCGTGATCCTCCACCTGTCCTGGAAAGGCAGCAAGCCTGGCCACGTGGGCCGCGTATTGATCGGCCTGGGTCTGATCACGCTGGCGCTGGAGCTGATTTCGATCGCCACGCGCCCCATGGTGCAGGCCGCGGGCGTCAAGGTGCTGTTCGGCACGCTGACCGGCGACGCCGCGCTGGACATGCTGATCGGCGCGTTCCTGACCATCCTGTGCTATTCGAGCCTGGCCGTGGTGCTGTTCTGCGGCGCGCTGGCCTCCGCCGGCGTGGTGTCGATCCATGTGGCGCTCGCGCTGGTGCTGGGCGCGAACCTCGGGTCGGGCATCTCGGCGCTGCTGACCACATCGGGCAACAACCAGCCCGGCAAGCGCGTCACGCTCGGCAACCTGCTCTCGCGACTGCTCGGCTGCCTGGTTGCGTTGCCATTCCTGGGCGAGGCCGAGCGCCTGCTCGCGCTGATCGACCATGATCCGCAGCGCCTGATCGTCAATTTTCACTTGTTGTTCAACGTGGCGCTGGCCATCCTGCTGCTGGGCGCGACCGCGCCGCTGGCCAGGCTGTGCGAAACGGTGCTGCCCGGCCGGAACACCGGCGAAAGCCAGGTCACGCCGCGCCACCTGGACCCCGCCGCCTTGCCCACGCCGACGCTCGCGCTGGCCAACGCCGCACGCGAGGTGCTGCGCATCGGCGACCGCATCGAGCAGATGCTCGACAACATGCTGCGCGTGCTGCGCACCAACGACGCCAAGCTGGCGACCGCCACCTGCCGCATCGACAACGAGGTGGACGATCTCTATACCGCCATCAAGCTCTACCTGACCCGCATCAGCCTGGAAGCGCTGGATGAACGCGATGGCCAGCGCTGGACGGAAATCATCTCGCTGACCATCAACCTGGAACACGCCGGCGACATCATCGAGCGCGTGCTGGTCGACGCGAAGGAAAAGAAGATCGCCCACAACCTGATGTTTTCCGAAGCGGGCATGCAGGAAATCGCCGAGATGCATGCGCGGCTAGTGGCCAACCTGCGGATCGGCCTGTCGGTGTTTCTCAATGGCGATCTCAAGAGCGCGCAGACGCTGATGGCCGAGAAAGCCAACTTCCGCGAACTCGAGCAGAAATATGCGCGCACCCACTTGCACCGTGTGGCTGTGCAGACCGCGGAAAGCATAGAGACGAGTTCGCTGCACCTGGACGTGATCAGCGAACTCAAGCGCCTGAACTCGCTGTTCTGCGCCACGGCCTACCCGGTGCTCGAGCAGGCCGGCGTGCTGAACCGCAGCCGCATGAGGGAAGACGATGCGCCCGGCGCACCGCCGATGCAACAGCTGAGCACCGCGGCGCGCCAGTAGGCTAGAGCTTGTAGCCGATCTTGCGCAGCAGGTCCCGGCGCTCACGGACATCGGCATCGGTCTCGATGCCCAGCGGCGATCCGCCGTCCACCACGCCCAGCACGGCCCGTCCGTTTTCGGTCTGCGCGATGATGATTTCGGCCGGGTTTGCCGTCGCGCAGTAGATCCGGCAGACCTCCGGCACCGCGCGCACGGCGCCGAGCACATTGACGGGGAAGAACCCGTCGCCCAGGAAGATAAAGAAGGCATGCCCCGCGCCGATGGTGCGGGCATTCTCGCAGGCGAGGTCGATCAGTGCCTCGTCATTGCCAGACCAGCGCACCAGCCGCTTGCCCGAGGCCTCGCAGAACGCCAGCCCGAAGCGGATGCCGGGCACGGTGCCCACCAGCGCCTCGTGCAGGTCTTCCACCGTCTTGATGAAATGCGACTGGCCGAAGATGAAGTTGGTCGCTTCCGGCTTGGTGACCGGTACCGACAGGAGTTCCATGGCTGGCCTCCGGATGTTGGTCGTGGCGGCCATCGTGGCCGTCCTTGCCGTTCATGGTAGGACTTGCGGGTTCGAATGCAAGGCGGTGCCGCTCCCCCGGTGCCTGGGCACGATCGGCGGAGCCTTCTCCATCTCGACGTCGGGAGAGATGACGAAGAATGGATGCTCGATATCGGTTGACGTCCACGAGGCCAGCAATGTCACCTCAAGTTGATGCGCCTCAAACGAACCCTACCGCGCCAGCAACGGCTTCAAATACTTCCCCGTAAAGCTCGCCTTGCTCTTCGCCACATCCTCCGGCGTGCCGCGCGCAATCACCTGGCCGCCACCGGCGCCGCCTTCCGGACCCATGTCGATCAACCAGTCCGCGGTCTTGATGACGTCGAGGTTGTGCTCGATGATCACCACGGTATTGCCCTGGTCGCGCAGCTTGTGGATGACCTTGAGCAGCAGCTCGATATCGTGGAAGTGCAGGCCCGTGGTGGGCTCGTCGAGAATATAGAGCGTGCGGCCCGTGTCGCGCTTGGACAGCTCCAGCGACAGCTTCACGCGCTGCGCTTCACCGCCCGACAGCGTGGTGGCCGACTGCCCCAGGCGGATATAGCCGAGGCCCACGTCGAGCAGCGTCTGCAACTTGCGGCGCACCACCGGCACCGCGCTGAAGAACTCGACCGACTGCTCGACGGTCAGCTCCAGCACCTCGGAGATGTTCTTGCCCTTGTACAGGACTTCCAGCGTCTCGCGGTTGTAGCGCTTGCCGTGGCACACGTCGCACGGCACGTAGACATCGGGCAGGAAGTGCATCTCGACCTTGAGCACGCCGTCGCCCTGGCACGACTCGCAGCGCCCGCCCTTGACGTTGAACGAGAAGCGGCCCGGATCGTAGCCGCGTTCCTTGGCCGACGGCACGCCGGCGAACAGTTCGCGGATCGGCGTGAACAGGCCCGTATAGGTGGCCGGGTTCGAGCGCGGCGTGCGCCCGATGGGGCTCTGGTCGACGTTGATGACCTTGTCGAAATGCTCCAGTCCCTCGATGCGGTCATGCTGCGCCGGCTCCGCCGTGGAGCCGTACAAGTGGCGCGCCACCGCGTGGTAAAGCGTGTCGTTGATCAGCGTGGACTTGCCCGAGCCCGACACGCCCGTGATGCAGGTCAGCAGCCCGACCGGCACCTCCGCCGTGACGTTGCGCAGGTTGTTGCCGCTCGCATTGACGATGCGCAGCAGGCGTTCGTCGTCAGGTGCTGCACGCTGGGCCGGGACTTCGATGCGCCGCTGGCCCGACAGGTACTGCCCCGTCAGCGACGCGGGCGAGTCCTCGATCTGGCGCGGCGTGCCTTCGGCCACGATCATGCCGCCGTGCACGCCTGCGCCCGGGCCGATGTCGACCACGTAGTCGCTCGCGCGGATCATGTCTTCGTCATGCTCGACCACCAGCACCGAATTGCCGATGTCGCGCAGATGCTTGAGCGTGCCGATCAGGCGGTCGTTGTCGCGCTGGTGCAGGCCGATCGACGGCTCGTCGAGCACGTACATCACGCCCGTCAGGCCCGAACCGATCTGCGAGGCGAGGCGGATGCGCTGAGCCTCGCCGCCGGACAGCGTGTCGGCGCTGCGCTCCAGCGACAGGTAGTCGAGCCCCACGTTGTTCAGGAAGTTCAGCCGCGCGGTGATTTCCTTGATGATCTTGTCACCGATCTCGCGCTTGGCGCCATGCATGTCGAGCGTGAGGAAGTAAGTCAGCGTCTCGCGCAGCGGCCAGCCGTTGATCTCGAAGATGGCGCGCGCCTGCTCGCCTTCGCCGACCTTGACGTGGCGGGCCTCGGTGCGCAGGCGCGTGCCGTGGCAGACCGGGCAGGGCTGGTTGTTCTGGTACTTGGCCAGTTCCTCGCGCACCGCTACCGAATCGGTCTCGCGGTAGCGGCGCTCCAGGTTCGGGATGATCCCTTCGAACACATGCGCGCGCACCGTGGTGCGGCCGCGTTCGTTCATATAGGTGAACGGGATTTCCTCTTCGCCCGAGCCGTGCAGCACCACCTGCTGCACCCTGGCGGGCAGCTCTTCGAACGCGGTATCGGTGTCGAACTCGTAGAAGGCCGCCAGGCTTTGCAGCATCTGGAAGTAGAACTGGTTGCGCCGGTCCCAGCCCTTGATCGCGCCGGAGGCCAGCGACAGGTTCGGGAAGGCCACCACGCGCTTCGGGTCGAAGAACGTGATCTGGCCCAGGCCGTCGCAGCTCGGGCAGGCGCCCATCGGGTTGTTGAACGAGAACAGGCGCGGCTCGAGTTCCTGCAGCGAGTACGAGCAGATCGGGCACGCGAAGCGCGAGCTGAACATGTGCACCTTGCCGGTGTCGAGTTCCAGCGCCAGGGCCCGGCCATCGGCCAGGCGCAGCGCGGTCTCGAACGATTCGGCCAGGCGTTGCTTGATGTCCGGGCGCACCTTGACGCGGTCCACCACGACTTCGATGGTGTGCTTCTCCGTCTTCTTCAGCTTGGGCAGCGCGTCGACCTCATAGACCTTGGCCTCGGCCTCGTGCGTGGTGCCGCCGCCCGAGCGGATGCGAAAGCGCACGAAGCCCTGCGCCTGCATGGTGTCGAACAGGTCCGAGTGCTCGCCCTTGCGGTCGGACACGACCGGCGCCAGGATCATCAGCTTGGTGTCTTCGGGCAGTGCCAGCGCGGCGTCCACCATCTGCGCCACGCTCTGCGCCTGCAGCGGCAGGTTGTGGTCGGGGCAATAGGGCGTGCCGGCGCGCGCGTACAGCAGGCGCAGGTAGTCGTGGATCTCGGTCACCGTGCCGACCGTCGAGCGCGGGTTGTGGCTGGTGGCCTTCTGCTCGATCGAGATGGCCGGCGACAGGCCCTCGATCAGGTCCACGTCCGGCTTTTCCATCAGCTGCAGGAACTGGCGCGCGTAGGCCGAGAGCGATTCCACGTACCGGCGCTGGCCTTCCGCGTACAGGGTATCGAACGCCAGCGACGACTTGCCCGAGCCGGACAGGCCGGTAATCACGATCAGCCGGTTGCGCGGCAGGTCGAGATCGATGTTCTTCAGGTTGTGGGTACGGGCCCCACGGATCTTGATTTCTTCCATATGCCCAAAAGGCCGAAAAGTCGTCGCCGGGCAGGCCGCCGGCCAGCGCGGCGCGCATGGACAGGTCGGTCTGACGGAAATCCGAAACTGAATTGCTGGAATGCGGGTGCTTCATGCGCCATCCGCAAGCGATGCCACGGGTCGTTCCGATCACCGCGATCCGCCTGCCGATGCGCGCGCCGGCGGTCGCCCGCCGATCCCAGGTGACCCGGAAAGCGCGAAGAAGCAAACCTGTTAATATACCGAACTTCGGTTTCCCGGGTTGCCTGCACAAGGCGCGCACCTGTGGGAACCGGGCTGAATGCCGCGCTTGCCTGGTCGACCGGGATGGCAACTTCTGCCCCGGATGCCGATCGAAACAGCCATTGCCGCCAGCGCCGGCAACCAGCCTGACCCATTCCCACGATCGCCATGTCGCCGATCCCGTCTTCTTCCCCAGATGCCGCCGTTGCCGGCGATTCCAAGACCGAGCCCCAGCGCGAACGCATGACGCGTACCGAGTTGCGCGCCAGCCTCTCGCTGGCCAGCATCTTCGCGCTGCGCATGCTGGGCCTGTTCCTGATCCTGCCGGTCTTCGCGGAGTACGCGCGCGGCCTGCCGGACGGCCATGATGCCCAGCGCGTCGGCCTGGCCATGGGCATCTACGGCCTGATGCAGGCGTTCCTGCACATCCCGCTCGGCTGGCTGTCGGACCGCATAGGCCGCAAGCCGGTCATGGTGGCGGGCCTGCTGCTGTTCGTGGCGGGCGGCCTGGTGGCCGCGTTCTCGCACACGCTGTTCGGCATTACGCTGGGCCGGGCGCTGCAGGGCACCGGCGCGATTTCCGCGGCCATCACGGCCTGCATCGCCGACCTGACGCGCGAACGCCACCGCACCAAGGCCATGGCCATGGTGGGCGGCAGCATCGGGCTGACCTTCGCGCTGTCGCTGGTGATTGCCTCGCCGCTGCTGCATGCCATCGGCATGCCGGGCATCTTCGGGCTGATGTCGGTGCTGGGCGCCGTGGCTATTATCGTGACGCTGTTCGTGGTGCCGAGCCCGCCGCCGCCGCATCCGGTCCGGCTGCCGTTCCGCCAGGTGCTGCTCAATCCGGACCTCGTGCGCCTGAACGTCGGCGTGCTGGCGCTGCACGCCTCGCAGGTTGCCATGTTCATGGTGGTGCCCGCCATGCTGGCCGACGCGGGCATGCCGCTCGACCAGCACTGGAAGGTCTACCTGCCGGTGGTGCTGGTGTCCTTCGTGCTGATGCTTGGGCCGATGATGGCGGCGGAGCGCTATGGCCGCGTGCGGCCGGTGCTGCTGAGCGCGGTGGGACTGATGACCGCGGTCCAGTTGCTGTTCGCCGCGGTGCACGGCCTGTGGGCGATTGTCGTCGTCCTGCTGTTTTTCTTTGTCGCCTTCAACGTGCTGGAGGCCATGCAGCCGTCGCTGGTGTCGCGCTACGCCGCCGCCTCGCGCGGCGCTGCGCTCGGCGTGTACAACACCACGCAGGCGCTGGGCCTGTTCCTGGGCGGCGTGGTGGGCGGCTGGCTGCTCAAGCATGAAGGGCGCAGCGCCGTGTTCGTGGGTTGCGCGGTGGTGCTTCTGGTCTGGCTTATAATCGCCTGGAGCATGAAGCCGCCGCCGGCCAGGGGGCAGGCAAGTCCACAGGCGGCAGCCTGAAGCGGTGTCAGCCGCATCACTTTGCAACAGTTTCTGGCCGAATATGGCCTAGCATGACCGCGCCTCCCGACTATCTGGCCGGGGGCGCGTTGTTCGTTTACGTTGTCGCTTTTGCAGTCGTCACATCGTCACGAGCGTCGCAATGGCTGCGGGATCCTGGCAGTGGATGGCCCCGTGGTCGCCGCAGCTGCAGCAATCCGATTCAATCTACATACTGAGCGTATGCCACGCTTTTCAGCACAGCGCGTGGCTTTTGGAGAACTATCACATGGCATCGGTCAACAAAGTCATTCTCGTCGGGAACCTGGGCGCGGACCCGGAAACCCGTTACATGCCCAGCGGCGACGCCGTGACCAATCTGCGCCTGGCAACCACTGACCGCTACAAGGACAAGCAGTCCGGCGAAATGAAGGAAGCCACCGAGTGGCACCGTGTCTCGATGTTCGGCAAGCTGGCCGAAATCGCGGCCCAATACCTGCGCAAGGGCTCGTCGGTCTATATCGAAGGCCGCATTCGCACCCGCAAGTGGCAGGACCAGAGTGGCCAGGACAAGTACAGCACCGAAATCGTCGCCGACCAGATGCAAATGCTGGGCGGGCGCCAGAGCGCTGGTGGTGGCGGCGATGAAGGCGGCTACGGCGGTGGTGGTGGCGGCGGTGGCTACAGCCGTGAAGCGTCGGGCGGCGGCGGCTACGGCGGCGGCCGCGGTCAGGGCGGCGGTGGCCAGCAAGGCGGTGCGCGCCGTCCGCAACAGGCACCGTCGAACGGCTTCGAGGATATGGACGACGATATTCCGTTCTAATGGTCCGTAAGCAAAAAGTGTAAAGATCGACCCCGCCTTCGAGCGGGGTTTTTCTTGTGCGCCAGCACGGGCGCACTCTTGTGGGTGCAAGTCCCACCGTAAGCGGATCACAGGCGGACCTGGATCTATTCCACTTCACCGCTATCGGTGTCTCCGTTCCGGGCTTCGCCCTCGTGGCTCATGGCGGCTGCAGCCAGCGTCGTCGCGTTGGCAGGCGCTGCCTCCCTGCGCTCGCTGTAGCGGTCGGTCAGGTAGTCGCTGCGGTCACGCACCAGCAGCGTGAACTTGTAGAGCTCCTCCATGACGTCGACCACGCGGTCATAGTAGGACGACGGCTTCATGCGGCCGTTGGCGTCGAACTCCTGATACGCCTTGGCAACCGACGACTGGTTAGGAATGGTCACCATGCGCATCCAGCGACCCAGCACGCGCAGCGCGTTGACGGCGTTGAATGACTGCGAGCCACCGCACACCTGCATCAACGCCAACGTGCGGCCCTGTGTCGGGCGAATGCCGCCAATCTCCAGTGGCAGCCAGTCGATCTGGTTCTTGAAGACGGCGGTCAGGGTGCCGTGGCGTTCCGGGCTGCACCAGACCTGGCCCTCCGACCACTCGGAGAGCTTGCGCAGCTCCACCACCTTCGGATGATCGGCAGTGACGCTGTCCGCCATCGGCAGATCGCGCGGATCGAACACGCGGGTTTCCGCCCCGAAGTGCTGGAGAATCCGTTCGGCTTCCTGCACCAGCAGGTGACTATAGGACGTCTCGCGCAGCGAGCCGTAAAGCAGAAGGATGCGCGGCGGGTGGGTGCTGACGCGTGCAGGCTCCAGCTTGTGGAGATCCGGCGTGTCGAATACCGCAGGAGCAATGTTGGGCAGCTCCCCGGTCATTGGATCCTCCGGCCTTGCGTGTCGACCACGGCCTCGCCGTCTTCCTTGGTGAAAGCGCCTTGCTGAGGCGCCGGCAGGATGTCGAGTACGAGTTCCGACGGCCTGCACAGCCGCACACCAAGTTCGGTGACGACGAAGGGCCGGTTGATCAGGGTCGGATGGGCCAGCATCGCATCAAGCAACTGGTCATCGGTCAGCGCCGAATCGCTAAGGCCAAGCTCGGCAAAGGGCGTGCCCTTCTCGCGAATGGCTTCGCGCACGGTGAGCCCGGCATCGCGGATCATTGCCTGCAAGGTCTGCCGGTCAGGCGGCAAGGTCAGGTACTCGATGACGGTTGGCTCGATGCCCGCATTGCGGATCATGGCCAGTGTGTTGCGCGACGTGCCACAGGCCGGGTTGTGATAGATGGTGACGGTCATGGGAATTCCTCAGTGCGATTCGTACCAGTCCTGCGAGCGGTTGACGACGCCGACGACAAACAGCATCACGGGGACTTCGATCAGCACGCCGACGACGGTGGCGAGCGCCGCGCCGGATTGGAAGCCGAACAGGCTGATGGCCGTGGCCACCGCCAACTCGAAGAAGTTGCTCGCGCCAATCAGCGCCGATGGGCCGGCCACGCAATGAGCCACGCCGAGCTTGCGGTTCAGCAAATACGCCAGGCCGGAGTTCAGCAAGACCTGGATCAGAATGGGCGCGGCCAGCAGCAGGATGATCAGTGGCTGTTCGACGATGGCATTGCCCTGGAAGCCGAACAGCAGCACAAGCGTCGCCAGCAGGGCGGTGATCGAGTAGGGACCGAGGGCACCGACCACGCGTTTGTAGGTGACTTCGCCCCGTGCCAGCAACGTCTTGCGGATGACCTGCGCGATCAGCACCGGCACCACAATGTAGAGCGCGACCGACGTGATGAGCGTGTCCCATGGGACAGTGATCGACGACAGCCCCAGCAGCAGCGCGACGACCGGCGCGAAGGCCACGACCATGATGGCGTCGTTGAGCGCCACCTGCGACAGCGTGAAGTACGGATCGCCCTTGCAGAGCTGCGACCAGACAAAGACCATCGCCGTGCAGGGCGCCGCCGCCAGCAGGATCAGGCCGGCGATGTAGCTGTCGAGCTGGTCGGCTGGCAGCCAGCCTGCGAACAGATGGCGCACGAAGATCCAGCCCAGGAACGCCATCGAGAACGGCTTGACGAGCCAGTTGACGAAGAGCGTCACGCCGATGCCTCGCCAGTGGCCCGCCACCTGGCCCATCGCGCCGAAATCGATCTTGATCAGCATCGGGATGATCATGACCCAGATCAGCACGCCGACCGGCAGGTTCACCTGTGCGACTTCCATGGCACCGATGGTCTGAAAGACGCCCGGCAGCCATTGGCCGAGCAGGATGCCGGCGACGATGCAGAGCGCCACCCAGATGGTCAAATAGCGCTCGAAGAAGCCAATTGCGCTGGGTTGCGGCGCCTCGGCCGAGACGGGAGTGATCAGTTCAGACATGGTGCAGGTTCAAGGCGAGCGCGTGCGTCCTCAGGACTGGCATGGGCGCGTCGGGAGAAACTCGGCAGCAGCCGGATTCGGGCGTGCGGCGGGCGGTGTTGGCGGATGGCTTCGGCGTGACGCCGACATGGACGTGGAAGCGTTGCATGGCTTAGGACGCCGTGGCGACGGAACAAGAGGACACTGGCGAACATGGATTGCCACCACAGCAGTTCTCCGTGAGATAGCCGAGCAGGGCATTCATGGTCTCGAAGCGAGCCATGTAGATGATCGACCGGCCCTCCTGGCGGCTCGCCAGCAGTCCGGCGCGATGCAACTCCTTTAGATGGAACGACAGCGATGACGCCGGCATCGCCATCAGTTCGGCAATGCGGCCAGCCGGCAGGCCGTCGGGGCCGGCCTGCACGAGCAGACGGAACACGGCCAGGCGGATGGCGTGGGCGAGCGCAGCAAGCGCTTCAAGGGCGTTATCGGTTTCCATGGTTCGAATATAGTCGAAACGTAAAAGCGTTGCAACCGTGCGTCTGTGACGGTCGGGACCAGCCGGTGCACGTGGTGGTGTATTCGATGCCGTCGGCTTCTGCGAACCGCAGACATCTCGATGCGCCGCATATTTATTTGACAGCATCTCAAATAACACCTAGATTATTGAGACGGTGACATTTATCGAAGGAGACAGCGTGACAGACCAGCGGAAGCCACAAGTGACGGCCGGCATGCGAGGCGCCTCATGGGACGCCCGCCTGATGGATCGTCCATACCAGATGGTGCCTTATGCGTTGACCACTGCCGACGGCCAGCGCACGCTTGGCTTCCTGTTCACCATGACCGGGAAGGAGAAGACAGTCGTCACGCTGATGCATCCGCGCGAGATGGCCATTACGCACTACCTCGTGCCGTTCGTGCTCGATGCCGGCTGCGCTTGCTGGGTGCAGGGTCCGCGCTCGATCGGCAATGACTTGCGCCTGGAGCATGAGATCGCGTTGTTCGATGTGGCCGCGGGCATGACCCATCTGCGCGAGCTGGGCTACGAGAACATCGTGATGCTTGGCAACTCCGGCGGCGCCGGCCTCTATACGTTCTACAACCAGCAGGCACTGACGCCGCGCGAGCAGCGCATCGCGCGCACGCCGGCTGGCCGTCCGACGAACCTGGGCGAACTGCACATGCCGGCGGTCGACGCATTCATCCTCGTGTCCCCGCATCCGGGACAGGGCAAGTTGCTGATGAGCGGCATGGATCCATCCGTCATCGATGAAGACGACCCGATGCAGACCGATCCAACCCTGGACCCGTTCTCCAAGGCCAACGGTTTTGACGCCGAAACCGGAGAGGGCCACTACGCCCCCGACTTCGTCGCTCGCTACCGGGAAGCGCAAAGCGCGCGCGTGGCCCGCATCGATGCGCGCGCCAGGGCGATGCTGCGCGCCAAGCACGAGGCGCGCACGGCGCTCAAGGCCGGCGTCGCCACGGAGGCCGATCGGCGCATGGGCGCGCATGCGCCGATCTTCCAGGTCTGGCGCACCGACGCCGACCTGCGCTCGTGGGATATCACGCTGGACCCGTCGGACCGGAAGACCGGTTCGCTGTGGGGCAGGGACCCGTTCACGTCGAACTGGGGCAGCGTCGGCTTTGGCCGCACGGTCACGCCGGAGTCGTGGCTGTCCACATGGTCGGGGCTGTCGTCGAATGCCGCACTGGACAAGACGCTGGGCACGCTGCACCAGCCCACGCTGCTGATCGAATACACCGGCGACCAGTGCACCTTCCCCGCCGATATCCGCGAGATCTACGCGCAGATTCCCGCGGCCCGCAGGCGGCACCTCCGCGTGCGCGGCAACCACCACGGCATGGCCCTCAGCCGTGAGGAACCGTCCGGCCAAAGCATCGCTGGACGGCACATCGTCGAGTGGCTGCGCGAGACGATGGCCTGAGCCGGCACCGCCGGAAAAATCCATAAAACGACAGAGGTAGACATGCTGCAACCCACCCACGTGCGCCCGTCAGTGCTGCTAGACGGCGTGCGCTATCCCGACGAAAACCGGCTGCGCCAGTATGTGGCGGACGGCTACCTGGGCACCGAGACGCTGGTCGGTGCCTTCCGCCAGTCGTTCCGCGAGCACAAGGACCGGCTCGCGCTGGCCGGGCCGGAAGGCAAGTTCACCTACCAGGCGTTCGACGAGCAGACCGACCGGCTCGGCGCCGCGCTTCTGGCACTGGGGCTGAAGCCGCTTGACCGCGCGATCTTCCAGTGCGGCAACTGCAATGAACTGCTGCTGGCCTTCTTTGGCTGCCTGAAGGCCGGCATCATCCCGCTGTGTTCGCTGCAGGCGTTCCGCAAGCTCGAGATCGGCTATCTCGGCAAGCTGTGCGACGCGCGCCTGCACTTCGTGCAGGGCGATGACCCGAAGTTCGACGACGTGGGGTTTGCCGAGGGCATGCAGGCCGAAGTGCCGAGCTTTGCCTTCATCCTGCAGGCACGTGGGACACGCCGCGGCAGCGCTGTGCTTTTGGCAGACCTGATTCGCGACATGCCGCTGGAGCGCGCGCAGGGCATCCTGGCCGAGGTCAAGCATGAGCCGTTCCAGGCCGCGGTGTTCCAGTTGTCGGGCGGCACCACGGGCGTGCCAAAGATCATTCCGCGCTTCCAGAGCGAGTACCTGTACAACATGCGCGCGGTGGCGGAATGGAACCGCTACAGCGCCGACGACGTGCTGTTTTTCCCCACGCCGTACATGCACAACCTCAACATGGGCTGTTTCTTCGGGCCGTTCCTGTTGAGCGGCGCGACCGTGACCGTGGCACCCGATCTCTCCGAGGACACGCTGCAGGCCGTGGTGCGCGACTACGAGCCCACCTGGTTCGGCGTCGCCGGTCCGATCCTGAATCGCATCGCGCCGGTGCTGCTGCGATCCACGCCGGCTGAACGGCTGCGGCGCAACTTCATCGTGCCCAAGAACGCGGCCAACCTGACGCGCCTGACGGGGTCGCCGACGCACCACATCTTCGGCATGACCGAAGGCGTGATCATGTTCACGCGTCCGGAGGACCCGCAGGAGATCCGCGAGCAATCGGTCGGCCGCCCGGTCTCGGCGGCCGACGAAGTGCGAATCGTCCACCCCGGCACCGAGGACGACGTGCCCGAAGGCGAGGCTGGCGAGGCACTGTTCCGCGGCCCGTACACCATCCGCGGCTACTACAAGTCCGAGAAGGAAGATGCCACGCGTTTCACCGCCGATGGCTTCTACCGCTCGGGCGACCTGATGTCGTCGGCCATGGTGGAGGGCAAGCGCTACTACTTCTTCCGCGGCCGAATCAAGGACGTGGTCGACCGTGGCGGCGAAAAGATCAATGCCGAGGAACTCGAGAACGTCATCAACGAACACCCGTCGGTGCTGGCGTCGGCCGTGGTCGGCATGCCCGACAAGGTCTACGGCGAACGCGTGTGCGCATTCGTCCTGCTGGAGCCCGCCGCCGCGGCAGCGGGACTGACGCTGCCGGCCCTGGCGCAGTTCCTCGAACAAGCCGGCCTTGCCAAATTCAAGTGGCCGGAGCGGCTGGAGATCATTCCCGAGTTTCCGCTGACCGCCTCCGGAAAACTCAGCAAGGTGCTGCTGCGCGACCGCATCGTGCAGCTCCTGCAAGCCGAGACGGAAAAGATGGCGGAACAAGATGCCGTTCAGCAAAGCCAGTGAATAAGGAAGAGACATGACCCAATCCACGCAAGCCGCCATTCCCGCAGTCGCGCTGCACGGCGTCCACCACACCGCGCGGCCGACCTGGAAGCTGGCCGAGACCGTGCACTTCTACCGCGACCTGCTCGGCCTGCCGCTGGTTCACGCGATCTCGGCCAAGGGCTGGGGCCCGGACAACCACGCCGATTTCCTGCACTTCTTCTTCGACAGCGGCAACGGCAGCACCATCGCCTTCTTCTACTACATCGGCACCGAGCGGCCGGACTGGCTGACGGTGCGCGAGCACTACCAGGACCGCGCCACACACACCGCGTGGCGCGTGCGCGATGAAGTCGAGCTGCTGCAATGGCGCCAGCGCGTCGAAGCCGTGGGCATTCCGCTGCGCTACCAGATCCGCCACGAGGTGATCGAATCGATCTACTTCAACGACCCCAACGGCTACCCGATCGAGATCACATGGCAGGTGCGCCCGTTCAGCGATGCCGACCAGCGCGATGCGGCGCTCACCATCGAGGCGGCGATCGAACTGGAACGGGCACGCGACGATGGCGCGGCCTTCGTGTCGATCGAGCCGGTCTGGCAGCGCAAGGCCGGCAATATCGAAGGCCACGGCGTCGACCAGGACAAGGCCTCCGTCTATGTGCTCGACGTCCCCGAGTTCGCGCCGCTGATCGACGTGGCACGCAAGACCGACGGCTATCGCACCACGTCGCTCGGCAATGGCTATGTGCGCATCGATGGCAACCCGACGCTGCAGTTCCGCCGCAAGGAACTGGGCTTCAAGCCAGCCGTGTGGTACGGCGCCCTGACCGGCGGCCTGGCGGGCGAGATCCGCCAGTTCGACATGGACGCGCTGGTGATCGCGCCGGGAGTCTCGCAATGAAAGCGACCATCATCGGCGGCGGGCCGTCCGGTCTGTTCCTCGCCATCCTGCTCAAGGAGCGCTTGTCGGATGTCGAGATCGACGTCTTCGAGCAGAACCCGGAGAACGCCACGTTCGGCTTCGGCGTGGTGCTGGCCGACACCGGCCTGGCGAACCTGCGCTCGGCATCGCCGACCGTGGTCGACCGCCTGGCCAGGGTCATGCGGTTCAACGACCAGCATGCGATCGTGTGCCATGAGCAGCCGATCGTCATGAAGAAGCCCGGTGCGGGCGGCGGCGCGATTCCGCGCATCAGCCTGCTGGCGGTGCTGCAGCAGCGCGCCCGCGAACTCGGCGTGCATGTCACCTACAACAAGCGCATCGCCGACTTCAACGCCATCGACGCGGACCTGATCGTGGGCGCCGACGGCATCAACTCGCAACTGCGCACGGCCAACGAGGCCGGCTTCGGCACCACGCGCCGCATGCTGACCAACCATTTCGCATGGTTCGGCGTAGAGAAGCCATTCCCCAGTCCGGCGCTGGTGTTCCGCAAGCATGAGGGCGGATATTTCGTCGCGCACTACTACCCGTACTCCGACTCGATGAGCACGTTTGTCGCCGAGTGCGACCACCAGACGTGGCTCGACTTCGGCATGGAGGACATGAGCGCCGAAGCGCGGCAGGCCTTGTTCGAGCGCGTATTCGCGCCGGAGCTGGACGGCTACGCGCTGGTGTCGAACAACTCGGCGTGGCGGCAGTTTCCGGTCATCCTCAACGCGAACTGGCATGTCGGCCGCCAGGTGCTGATCGGCGATGCATTGACGAGCGCGCATTTCTCGATCGGCTCGGGCACGCGCATCGCCATGGAAGACGCCATGGCGCTGGCCGATGCCATCGTCGCGCATCCCGCCGATGTGCCTGCCGCGCTGCTGCAGTACGAAGCCGTGCGCAAGCCAGAGAAAGCCAAGCTGATCAGCGCGTCGGAGGCTTCGTACAACTGGTACGAGCACATCCGCGAGTGGATGGAACTGCCGACGCCGCACGAGTTCGTGTTCCGCTTCATGACGCGCACCGGCCGCGTGGATGCCGGCCGCCTGCGCGCGCAGTTCCCGGCGCTGATGGCGGAGCTTGCCGCCGGTGGCGTCACCGGCAACGCCGCAGTGGGTCAGCCATGATCAACGCCACGGAGTACGTGCTCGGCGAGCGCCCGTTCGTCGTCAGGCGGCGCGTGCGCTGGGGCGACTGCGACCCCGCCGGCGTGGTCTACACCGGGCGCTTCACGGACTACCTGCTGGGCGCGGTCGGACTCTATACCGCGCATATGGCCGGCGGCGACGGCAGGCTTGGCGAAGTCCACGGCGTCGGCACGCCATGCAAGGCGATGCGCTTCGAATTCATTGGCACGCTGTGGCCCGATGACGTGATCGACATCACCTGCACGGTGGAAGCCATTCGCACGCGCTCGTTCGACATCCGATGCGTGGCGCGCCGGCCCGACGGCGCGCCGGTGTTCGACGCGATGTTCTCGCCGATCTGCGTGCGCCTGGACCGCCGCGAAGGCACGCCGATCCCGGATTCGCTGCGCGACGTGCTGAAACGCTTTCTTGCGCCCGCCCTCTAGCCGCAGTCTCAACCCCCCCCTCGAACGTTCCCGGAATTTTCAACGATGAAGTATCGAATCGGACAGATCGTGCCCAGCTCCAACCTCACGATGGAGCGCGAGGTCCCGGCCATCTTCGCCGCGCGCATGCAGGTGCTGCCGGAGCAGTTCAGCTTCCATTCCAGCCGTGTGCGCATGCACCGCGTGGTGGCCGAGGAGCTTGAAAAGATGAACCGCGACATGGGCCGCTGCGCATTGGAGCTGGCCGATGCGCGTGTCGACGTCATGAGCACGGCCTGCCTGGTGGCGACCATGTGCATGGGCATGGGCTACCACCGGCAAGTGATCGAGGATCTCGGCCAGGCGATGGCGGAGGCACCGTACCGCCCGCAGATCATGACTTCCGCGGGCGCGCTGGTCGATGAACTGAAAGACTTCGGCGCACGCCGCATCTCGCTGATGGCGCCGTATAGCGACGCGCTGACCAGGTCCGTGGTCGAGTACATCGAACACGAAGGGATCGAGGTCAAGGATGCGATCAACTTCTCGATCCTCGACAACCTCGAGGTTGGCGAGCGCGATCCGCTGCAACTGCTGGAGGACGTGAAGCGGCTCGACGTCCGTGGCGTCGATACCGTGGTGCTGTCGGCGTGCGTGCAGATGCCGTCGCTGTCCGCCATCGAACTTGCCCAGCAGGCACTCGGCATTCCCGTGACCTCCACGGCCGTGTGTACGGCGCGGCAGATGCTGCGCCGGCTCGGCCTTGCCGCCACGGCGCCCTGCGCGGGCGCCTACCTCGGCAGCCAGACCGGATTGCGCTGACCGGATTGCGCTGACCGGCGCCGTTCCGATTCGGCAGCCGCCCGCAGATGGCGGCGCCAACCACCAGGAGACAAACCATGCACACCGCCCCCGATGCGCTGCCGCGCGTGTCTATCCGCATCCATGCCAGCATCATCCTTGGCGCCGCACTCGGCATGCTGGCCGGATATGCGCCGTTGTTCAACGCCACGGCTGGCGTGTTCGTCCGGCCGCTTGCCGCCGAGTTCGGATGGGGGCGCTCGCAGGCATCGCTGTCCTACGCGGCGTCGATGTTCGGCCTGGCCATCGTCAGCCCGATCGTCGGCGCCATGATGGACCGCTTCGGCATCCGCCGCGTGATTGCGTGTTCGGCCATCGTATTCGGGCTTGCCACGTGCGCCATGGCGCTGCAGAACGGCAGCATGCTGACCTGGGTCGGGTTATCGATTGTCGTTGGGGTGTCGGGCGCCGCCACGTCGGTGCTGGGCTACCTGGCCGTGTTGCCGCAGTGGTTCGACCGGCGCCTCGGGCTGGCACTTGGCATCGCGATGTGCGGCCTCGGCGCCGGCACGGTGATCCTCCCGATGACCGCGCAGTACCTCGTGACGATGTTCAATTGGCGCACGGCTTATCTCGTCCTCGGCGCGGGCTCGGTGGTGCTGTCGCTGGCAGCGTGCGGGCTGCTGCGCGAGCGCTTTCCCGCCGGCAGCCGGGCAGGGCGGCCGGCATCGTCCGCGCCGGCCGGCGTGCCGCTGTCGGCCGCGGTGCGCAGCTATCGGCTGTGGGCGATCTGGCTGGTCTTCGTACTCAGTTCGGCCGCCACGCTGTCGCTCGGCCCCCACCTGCCGTCGCTGTTCGCGGACCGCGGCTTCGATGCGGCCATGGCGGCTCGCAGCGCGTCGATGATGGGCGTCGGCCTGCTGATCGGACGCCTGATGACCGGGCTGCTGATCGACCGCATTCACGCGCCGCTGGTCGCCGGCGTGTTCTTTGTTGGGGGAGCCATTGGCGTATTCCTGCTGCGCGGCTCGCACGACTACGGCACGTTGCTGATTGCGACGACGCTGATCGGCCTGACCATTGGCGCGGAGGGCGACCTGATCTCGTACCTTGTGCGTTCCTACTTCGGGCTGACCTCGTTTGGTTCTCTGTTCGGCATCGCGTTCTCGGGCTATGGGCTTGGCGCGGTGATCGGGCCGATCGGGCTCGGGGCGTGGTTCGACCGGCATGGCAGCTACGACGTGCCCTTGCTCGTGTTGCCTTGCATGTTGCTGGCGGCATCCGGCCTGGTGCTGTCGCTCGGCCGCTATCGCATCGCGCAGCGGGTCGAGCCAGCCGCGGCGGCGGCCTCCGCGTAGCAAGGCGGCGACGTGGCAGAACCGGCGAACGCGGATAGAATTGGCACACCACCAATTCCTAGCCGGCCCGCTTCGCCTCTCCATCATGCCCGCCGCACGCAAATCGCCCGCAGCCAAGGCCGCCGCACCGCAGCCGTCCAGCCCCGTACCGCGCCGGCGCGGACGTCCGCCCAAGACGGAATCGCCGATCGGCGCCGAGCCGATGCTCAGCCGCGCGACGATCCTGCAGCACGCGATCGAGCTGACCAAGACCACGCCGCTGGACCAGATTTCCATGGTGCAGCTCGCCAAGGATTTTGGCGTGGCCCCGGGGTTGATCCACTATTACCTCGGTGGCCGCGACCAGCTCGTCACCGGCGTGCTCAATGACTACTACCGCCAGCGGACACTGCGCCTGCAGCCGCTGACGGGCGACTGGCGCGCCGATGTCGAACGGATCTCGCGGCTCAGCTTCCAGGTCGCGATCGAAAACCCCGGCGTGAGCAACTATGTGGCGTCGCATAACCGGTACCGCCTGTTCCAGGATGTGCAGCCCGGTGAAACCGACTATGGCCTGGAGTTCTTCAACCGCATGACGTCGGCCTTCATGCAGGGCGATTTTTCGGCGGAGCAGGTTGCGCTGGCGTATCACCTGCTGGCGCAATACCTCGTCTCGGCCAGCATGGCCGAGGCGTCGCGGCAATTGCCGGCCTATCACCAGGCCTTTATCCAGAGCAAGCTCGACGGCGTATCGGCGGAGCAGTATCCCGGCGCACGCTTCGTCAGCAAGGCATTCTCGAAGCTGTCTTCCGACACGGCCTTCGAAGAAGGGCTGCGCATTACGCTCGACGGCATCGAAGGCTGGCCGCGCAATGCGAAGCCCGCAAAGAAGAAGGGCGCGCGCGCTGCGTAGATGGGTAGATTGTTTTCTCCCCTCTCCCGCTTGCGGGAGAGGGGCCGGGGTGAGGGCGGGCGCTTCCACGAAGTACGGCGCATCGCATCGAGACACGCCGGCCCTCACCCCAACCCCTCTCCATAAATGGAAGAGGGGAGCCAACCGGCCGGTCCTTCGTGCTTTGTCGGCAAACAGGCCCCACTTAAGCGGCCACACTCCCTCTTGCTGATTTCCTCCCACTGACTTTCGCAGCGCGCCAGGCGGTAGTGGTATCTACTTATTTGAGATGCAGTCAATAAAACTACAATGTTTATTTGAGTGCATATCAAATAAAGCGCCGGCCATTCGGGTCAGGCGCAACAGATGTCGGAGACAACATGAAGCGCCCCCTTCTTGCCCTGGCCTTGCTGGCCGGTTCCATCCTTGCGCCGTTCGCGCACGCTTATCCGGACCGGATGGTCCGCATCCTCGTCCCCTCCATTGCGGGCAGCGCGCCCGACATCATTGCGCGACAGGTGGCGGAACGCCTGGCGAGCGCATGGAAGCAGCAGGTGATCGTGGAGAACAAGCCGGGCGGCAACGGCATCGTGGCCATGAGCACATTGAAACAGGCGCCCGCCGACGGCTACACGCTCGTTCTCTTCCACGCGGCCGCCGCTGTGACGACGCCGGTGATGTACAAGGAGGCGAAGTTCGACATCCAGCGCGATACCGCGGTGGCCGCCACGGTGGCCTACACGCCGATGATGTTCGTGGCAGGCACGGACACTTCGTACAGGAACCTGTCCGACGTGCTGCGCGACGGCAAGGCGCATCCTGACGAGGTGGTAATCGGCAGTCCCACGCGCGGCTCCGTGCCGCACCTGACGGCCGAGATGATGGGCCAGCTGCAGAACACGAAATTCCGCCAGGTCAGTTTCAGTGGCACGACACAGGCAATCCAGGCCGTGGTGAAAGGCGATATCCCGGTCTACGTCGATGGCATCGCGCCGCTGCTGCCGCTCGTTCGCGCGGGTCGGCTCAGGGCGCTCGCCGTGACATCCGATGCGCCGTTGCGCGGCCTGGAAGGCATTGCGCTGGCCAAAGAGGCCGCACCGGGCTTGATCGCCAAAGGCTGGTTCACGATCTTCGCGCCGAAGGGCACGCCCATGCCGGTGCTCGACCGGATCAATGCGGCAGTCAACCAGAGCCTGTCTCAGCAAGCCTTCATCGATCGCCTGAAAGACCTCGGCACATATCCGATGCCGATGTCGCGCGCGGACGGTGCTCGTTTCATCGACGCGGAGAAGGCCCGCTGGGAAAAGGTGATCTCTGACGCCGGCGTGAAGCCTGAATGAGTGCAGCCCGACACATCACAACAACAGAGGAGAAAGCAGAGTGAGATTCCATCGATTTGCAGCCGCCGCCGTGGCGCTTGCCAGTTCCTGTCCCGCGTGGGCCCAGTCAGGCGTCACGCTCTATGGCGTGGTCGATGCGAGCATCGAGTATGTGAGCCATGCCGGCGCCGTGCCGACGGCCGCCAACCGGTTCAACCCCGGGCCCGCGCATGACGTGGTGCGGCTGACATCGGGCGGCATGTCGGGGTCGCGCTGGGGCATTCGCGACGTCGAGGACCTTGGCGGCGGCACGCAGGCGGTCTTCGTATTGGAAAGCGGCTTCAACGCCGATACCGGCACGTCGCAGCAGACTGGCCGCCTGTTCGGCCGCCAGGCCTTCGTCGGCATCAAGAACGCGCGGTACGGGCAACTGAGTCTGGGCCGCCAGTACACGTCATTGTTCGACAGCATCGTCAATTTCGTGCCGGCGTATTTCGCCACGGAATACGAGCCGATCACGCTGTTCACCGGCGCCAATTTCCGCGAGGACAACACCATCAAGTACACCGGCAACTTCGGTGCGTTCACCGGTGTCGCGCACTATTCCTTCGGCACCGGCGTGGCACTGCCGCAGGCGGTCCCGTCCGGGTTCGCGCTCGGCGGCGCCGGCGAAGTCCCGGGGCAGGCGCGGCGCGACAGCGCGTGGGGCGCGTCGCTGGCGTACACGGGCGGATCGCTCTGGGCCGCGCTGGCCTACGACCAGTTCAACCCGACCATCAGCACGCCGGCCAGCACGCCGGCCAGCACGAGCAGCGGCACCTTCCGCAAGGCCACCGCGGCGCTCAGCTACAACCTGCCGTGGGGCCGCGTCATGGGCGGCTATCGCTGGGGGCAGAACAAGACCGCGGCGGGGGTCACCGCCGTGCGGGACGACTTCTTCTGGATCGGTGGCGTCTACCAGGTGACGCCGGCATTTACGCTGACGCTCGAGTACGACTACGACAAGGCCAGGAACGTGTTCGGCAATACCAGTGTGGCCAATCCGTGGCAGCTCAACCTGATCGCGGACTACAGCCTCTCCAGGCGCACCGACGTCTATCTGTCGGCGGCGTATGCGAAGCACGCCGGCCTGATGCTCGACTCGGCATCGATCGCGTTCGCGAACAGCCTGGCGCTCGGCAACAGCTATGTGCTCGGCAACGGCGCCACGTCGATGGTCGGCGTTGCGCTCGGCATGCGGCACAAGTTCTGATGCTTACGGCTTGCTGACAGCGGTGCGCGCCGTCAGCGGCGTGCCTGCCGCGCATGTCCGTTGCCGCACTTGCGCGCATGCGCGCCGCTGCCAGTGCCGTCGCAGTCTCCTTCGCGCGCGTCATCTACGTGTTTTCCCCGGTACGAAGACCTGTCCCGTGTAAGAAGCAGGTAAGGGGCAGGCCTTACCTTATCGTCACGGACCGGGGCTGAGACCACCGCGCATGCGCTGCTGGCGCATGCACTGTCAGCCCACGGCAAGGCCGTAGCACGATTGGCAGGAGACACAGATGAACGAAGAACTGGTCGCAAGACTGAAGGCCAACCCGACGTATCGCGAGCTTGTGCAGAAGCGCTCGCGGCTCGGCTGGGCGCTGACCGCGGTGATGCTCGTGATCTACTACGGGTATGTACTTTTGATCGCCTTCGACAAGGACCTGCTCGCCACGAAGACAGGCGCGGGCGTGATGACATGGGGCATGCCGATCGGCCTGTTCGTGATTATCTTCACCGTGGTCATCACCGGTCTCTATGTTCGCCATGCCAACCACGCCTATGACGAACTGACCGAGCAGATCAAGCGGGAGGTGGCATGAAAGCGAACCACGCAATCCTCGCCAGCGGCACGCTGCTGCTTTCGACGGCCGCGCTGGCGGCAGGGGGCGACCTTGGGCAGGCGGTCAAGCAGCCGACCAACTGGACCGCCATCGGCATGTTCGTGCTGTTCGTGATCGGCACGTTGTTCATCACCAAGTGGGCGGCCAAGCGGACCACGTCGGCCGCGACGTTCTACACGGGCGGCGGCGGCATCACGGGCTTCCAGAATGGGCTGGCGATTGCCGGGGACTTCATGTCCGCGGCATCGTTCCTGGGCATCTCGGCGGCGGTCTATGCCAACGGCTATGACGGCCTGATCTATTCCATCGGCTTCCTGGTGGGCTGGCCGGTCATCACGTTCCTGATGGCCGAGCGGCTGCGCAACCTTGGCCGCTTCACCTTTGCCGACGTCGCCGCGTACCGCTTCAAGCAGGGACCGATCCGCGCCTTCGCGGCATCGGGCACGCTGGTGGTGGTGGCGTTCTACCTGATCGCGCAGATGGTCGGCGCGGGCCAGCTCATCAAGCTGCTGTTCGGCCTGGAGTACTGGGTCGCGGTGGTGATCGTCGGCGCGCTGATGATGGTGTACGTGCTGTTCGGCGGCATGACCGCCACCACGTGGGTGCAGATCATCAAGGCCTGCCTGCTGCTTGGCGGTGCCACGTTCATGGCCTTCATGGTGCTGGCCCAGTATCACTTCAGCCCCGAGGCCCTGTTCGCCAAGGCGGTGGAAGTCCATGCCAAGAAGGACTCGATCATGAGCCCGGGCAACTTCATCAAAGACCCGATTTCGGCGATCTCGTTCGGCATCGCGCTGATGTTCGGCACCGCCGGCCTGCCGCACATCCTGATGCGCTTCTTCACCGTGCCCAACGCCAAGGAAGCGCGCAAGTCGGTGTTCTGGGCGACCACGTGGATTGGCTACTTCTACATCCTCACGTTCATCATCGGCTTCGGCGCGATCGTGCTGGTCGGGACCAACCCGAGCTTCCAGGACGGCGGCGGCAAGCTGCTTGGCGGCGTCAACATGGCGGCGGTGCACCTGGCCAGCGCGGTGGGCGGCAACGTGTTCCTCGGCTTTATCTCGGCCGTGGCGTTTGCGACGATCCTGGCGGTCGTGGCCGGGCTGACGCTCGCCGGCGCGTCGGCCGTGTCGCACGACCTGTACCAGACCGTCTTCAAGCACGGCAAGGCAACCAGCACCGAGGAACTGCGCGTGTCGAAGATCACGACGATCGTGCTGGGCATTGTTGCGGTGGTGCTTGGCATCGTGTTCGAGAAGCAGAACATCGCGTTCATGGTGTCGCTGGCGTTCGCCGTCGCGGCCTCGGCGAATTTCCCGGTGCTGTTCATGTCGGTGCTGTGGAAGGGCTGCACCACGCGCGGTGCGACGATCGGCGGCTTCCTCGGCCTGCTGTCGGCGGTCGTGCTGACCGTGCTGTCGCAGGCAGTCTGGGTAGACGTGTTCCACTTCAAGGATGCGCCGTTCCCCTACACCTCGCCGGCGCTGTTCTCGATGACGATCGGCTTTGTCGGCATCTGGATCTTCTCGCTGACGGACAGTTCCACACGCGCTCGCGTGGACAAGGCGGGCTTCGAGGCGCAGGAGCTGCGTTCGGAGACCGGGATTGGCGCAGTCGAAGGAGCGTCTCACTGACAACGCCGGGTTAATGGGGCGAGGACGATCGCGCTTTGCCCGCTAACGCTTTCATCATGGCCCGCGCCGACTCAATGCGCGGGCCTTTTTCTTGGTGTGCGCCCGGCAGGACGCACTGACTTGGGGGTGAAAGTCCCTGACACACCCGGCAAGGGGAAGTGTTAGCCAGAGACAAGGGTTTCCCGGGTGACCGGGAGTCTGACACAAAGTGACTCGCCGGCTACGCAGCGAAACGGCGCGCATGCCAAGCACCATCACGAGAATGAATCCCTTGATCCCGGCCAAGGGCATGATCGCGATGAACGGTGCCACCTACCGTGGATCAGATCGGGCTAGCTCGGTCCGCACGCACATAAGGTGTGCGCGGCGCGGGGCGTCTGCTATCTTGGTTCGAGGATCAGCAACGTCCCGCCGTCGGCTGCATCAAGCAATGCGGGCGCTGGCCCCGCGCGCAACCGACGACGCCGGTGGTCACTTCTGCAGACAGCACAGGCCCCGCAGGGGCCTGCGTTGCCGGAGGCAAACGACCATGAAGCCGCAACCCTTCGCAGTGACTCCCGACGCGCATGCGCGCGCGCTCAACGTGGTTGGAGAGAAGATCACGGTGCTGGCGCCAAACACCGCCACGCAAGGCTATGAGGTCTTCCTGCAACAGGGCGAAGAGGGCAGCGGACCGCCGCCGCACTGCCACGACTGGGACGAGTCGTTCTACATCACGCGCGGCACCATCGACATCGGCTACGACGACCAGGTCATCACCGCCACGCCGGGGACCTTCGTGCATGTGCCTGCCGGCACCATGCATCACTTCAGGTTCGGTGTCGGCGGTGGCGAGATGATCTCCGTCACCAGCCAGGGTGGCATGGCTTCCCGCCTGTTCACCCGGATAGACGAAGAGATCCCGCCCGGACCGCCCGATATCGCCAGGCTGCTCGCGGTCGCGAGCGAGTGCGGCGTGACGGTCGCGGCCGGCGATTCACCGCACGCCTGAGCCCCCGGTCATGACGACCGGCACGGCCTGAATCCGCCTTCGGGTCTGGCCGGCTCGACGCGTTCCGCCACCCCGGTAATAATCGCGGCATCGCCAAACTTCGGGGGTGGTGCGATGTGGCCAGTGCTGGCATGCAAGCGGATGCTGCTGTCGTCGATCGGGAGTCTGCCCGGCAACGCGGGGTTGGCGGCAGTGGCCGTGACGATCGCCGTGCTGCTGTCGACGGCAGCGGGTGCCGCGGACTTCGGCAGCAAGGGTGGCCCCGAACCTGCCAATCTCGTGGAAATCGCCGATGCCCTGCGCGCCGATCCCTATGACCTCGAGCTGTTGATCAGCTTCGGCACTTCCAAGGGCGGCTCCGCCGGCCACATTGCCCTGGCCATTCGCGACCAGGTCCCCGGCGATGATGTCGTCTATTCGGCCAACTTCTATGCCGACCGCGACGCCAGGCACGCGGCGGGCCATTACACCGATGACCTGATGGTCGCCATCCCGAAGCAGGAATACCTGTTCAGGACGGTCTCCTCGGTGGCGCCGACGGCCTCGTTCGGCCTGGACTTCGGCGAGGTCTACAAGCGCTCGGTGATCGGCGTGCGCGTGCACGGCGTGCCCGCGAGCGACAAGGCCGCGCTGGCTGCCTACTTCCGGCGCATCAATGACGATTACCACGGGCGCGCCCGGAACACCGAGTATCACCGGGGCGAGATCCGGTATGACTACTTGCGCCTGAACTGCGCCAAGACCATTGGCGCGGCATTCCGGTATGGCGCCGGCTACAAGGACCTGGCGGTGACGAGCGCCAGGATCCTGTCCGGACGCCGGGTGGTCGCCGCCGCCAACGCCAACGTTCCGACCGAGATGGCGATGAAGCTCATCCGCGAGTGGGGCGCGCGCGGCTACGGCATGGATGTCGTGCTGTACAAGAAGTATGGCGGGTCGACCTATGTGGACCCGCTGGAGGAAGACCAGGTCGCCTTCAAGGATTTGCCCAATCGCTTTCCGTCGGTCCTGTCCCTGGATTTCCGCCGGGAGCAGGGCGCCTACAAGGACTTCGACAACCTCTATGCCATGTATCTGCTCTACAACCTGGGCCGGTACAGCGTGCGCGTCGACGAGCAGACGTTGCGGCTCGAAATCGAGAAAGAGAAAGCCCCGATGGCCTATGCCGAGGCCGCCGAGCTTGCCAAGCGTAACGCCAGGTCGGACAGCCGGAATTTCCGGCGCGGCGTCCTGTTCCGCCCGCTGGGTACCAGGGTGGGGGAGACGCCGGACAACACGCATCTTTACGATTATTCGGCGCAGGATGAAAAAGCGGGGAAGACCGCGCCATAGCGCCTGGATGCCGGCGCAGGCGCGCCGCGCCGTGAAATACCGCGACATCTTTTCCACGGCGACAGGCGCGGGATGTCCTCCTATAGTTCGGTCCGTTGCCGCCGCACTGGCCGGCCGAAACCGAAACTGAAGGACCAGACATGACCTCACGCTTTCCCCGCCTGCTTGCCGCCGCCACCGGTGCGCTGATCGTCCTGGCCAGCACCCCGGCGTTTGCCGGGTGGTCCGGCCACGGTACGGCCTACACGCCGCGCGGCACCTACAACGGCGCGCACTTCGGCTCCTGCGGTGGCGGCAGCTGCTCGCATGCCGGGGGCGTGGTCGGCCCTTACGGCGGCCTGGCCACCAACACCGGCACCGTGACCCGCAACGCGCCGGGGCAATACTCGAACAGCGGCACGGCGATCGGACCGAACGGCCGCTCGGTGCAGCACGACGGCAATACCAGTTGCGCGGGCGGCACGTGCTCGCACACCGGCAGCCTGACCGGGCCGGACGGGCAAACCGCCAATACCGCGGGATCCGTGACGCGAGAAGGTGCCGGCCAGTACGCCTCGTCGGGCACCGTGACCGGCGCGAACGGCAACACGGTGAGCCATGCGGCCTCGACGACCTGCGCCGGCGCGACCTGTGCACGCTCGGGGACGGTCACCGGTGCGGACGGCGGCACCGTGACGCACGCCGGCAGCGCGACCGGCGTGGCGCCAGGCGTCGTGACCACGGGCGGCGGCAGCACCGTCGTCCACGGCAGCACGGTCGTTGCCACGGGCACGGTGACGACCGGCAGTGCGGTCGTGGCCGTGGCAACACCGCCGGTGGTCGTCCCGCCGCCGCCAGCGACGGTCTATATCCCGCCGACCGCCCCGGCCGCCATCTATGTCGCGCCCCCGCCTGCGAAGGTGGTGGTCGCCGTGCCGCCGCCAGCGACGGTCGTCGTTGGTGCTGCTCCCCTGCCGCGTACCGTGTATGTCGCGCCGCGCACGGTTTATTTGGCGCGTCCGCCGCGGGCCGCGGTCATGGTGCCGGGCCACTGGGCCGGCGGCATGTGGGTGCCCGCGCACATCGTGTAACGGATACCCCCGCGCAGCGTCCTGCTCGACGGCGCGCGCCGGCCATACCACGGGGAACGATGATGGCAGTGCCCGTCTTGTGTATTGTTTCTCCAGGACGCCGTGGGGCGATGCCTAGGCCGGAGAACCCGCCATGGAGCAGGTGAACAGGATTATCGTGCTCGACGACGAAGCCGAGCTGCGCAATATGCTGCAACGCTTCCTGACCGGGCACGGATTCCGCGTGCGCGCGGTCGCCGACGGCAAGCAGCTCGACCGCCACCTGCATCGCGAGCCCTATGACCTGCTCGTGCTGGACCTGATGATGGAGCCCGAAGACGGCCTCGCCATCTGCCGCCGCCTGCGCGCCGAAGGGCAGACGCTGCCGATCCTGATGCTGACCGCCAAGGGCGATCCGATGGACCGCGTGGCGGGCCTGGAAACCGGCGCCGACGATTAACTTGCCAAGCCCTTCGTGCCCGATGAACTGGTGGCGCGCGTGCGCGCGCTGCTGCGGCGCCAGAAGATGGCCGCCGGCGATCCCACCGTGACCTCTCAGACCCTGCGCTTCGGCGATTTCAGCTTCGATGTCGGCAAGCAGACGCTGATGCGGCGCGGCGAGCCGGTGGAGGTGCATTCCGCGCAGATGCTGTTGCTGCACGCGCTGGGCTCTTCACCCAACCGTGCCGTGAGCCGCGACAACCTGCTCGCGCGCGCACGCGGACGCGATCACGATGCGCTCGATCGCAGCATCGACGTGCAGATCCTGCGGCTGCGCCAGATCGTCGAGGACGATCCGTCCAAGCCGCGCTTCATCAAGACCGTGTGGGGCGTCGGCTACATGCTGGTGGCCGGCGTCGAGTCGTGATGCGCATCGGGGTGCCGCGCTCGTTGCTGGCGCGCAATATCGCGCTGCTGGTCGTGCTGGTGGCGATCACGCAGGCCTGTTCGCTGAGCGTGCTGCTGCATTTCGTGCAGCGGCCCCGCATCGAGCGCGCGGCCATTATTTTTTCCGACTACGTGAAGATGCTCGACGGCGTGCTCGGCGCCATGCCGGCAGGCACGGGCGGTGCGGTGGCGCAGCGGCTCGGCGCGCAATTGCAGGACCCCGAACAGGCTCCGCCGACGGCGGACCCGAACGTGCTGCTGCTGTTCCGCACTTACCAGCGCGACGTGTTCCTGGAGGCCCTGCAGCGCCACCTGCCGCCCGACATGCCGGTGCGATGGCAGACCGGCGATGACGAGCGGCTATGGATCCGGCTGCATGTGGCCGACCTGCCGCGCTGGGTCGCCATGCCGATGACCGAGGATGCACGCGCGGGCGGCATCGCCACGGCACTGGTGTTGTCCACCGCGCTGGCCTTGCTGGCCGCGCTGACCGGCTACCTGATCCAGCTTCACCTGAACCGTCCGCTGCGGGACCTGGCGCAGGCCGCGCGCCATATCTGCGCGGGCGAATCGCCGCCGCCGCTGCCGACGGACGGGCCCACGGAGATCGCCCAGGTCAGCAGCGCCTTCAACCAGATGACGCAGGCGCTGCAGCAGGCCGAGCAGACGCGCGCGCTGATGCTCGCCGGGGTCTCGCACGATATCCGCACGCCGCTGACCAAGCTGCGCCTGGCGATGGCCATGTCGATCCCGCGTGGCGCCGATGAGGACTTCGTGGCATCGGCCGAAGGCTATCTCGATCACATCGAGACCATCCTGCAGCAGTTCATGGACTATGCGGGCAGCGGCGAGAAAGAGCTGCCGCAGCCCGGGGACCTCAATGCGCTGGTCGGCCAGCTCGCGTCGGACTTCGCCGGGCTCGGCCATGCGTTCGAGCTCTCGCTCGGCGATCTGCCGCCGGTTCCGTACCGGCCCGTCAGCCTGTTGCGCCTGCTGATGAACCTGATGCAGAACGCGGTCGTCTACGGCAAGACCGGCCTCGGCGTGCGCACGTGGCGCGACGGCCAACACGCCTGCATTGCCGTGTGCGATCGCGGCACCGGCATCACGGCGGCGGAGCTGGAGCAGCTCAAGGCGCCGTTCAGCCGCGGCGCCAATGCGCGCAGCCACTCGGGCGGCACCGGCCTTGGCCTGGCGATCGTCGATCGCATTGCGCGCCTGCACGGCGGCTCGCTGCAGTTCCGCGCGCGCGATGGCGGCGGCCTGGAGGCCTTGGTGACGCTGCCGTTGCACATGCCCAGCGTTTAGCGCATCGGAGCGCGTCATGGCGCCACGCCGTGACATCGCGCGAAATAATTGCCGCATGGCGCTTTGCGGGGGGAATTTCCATACTTTGGTTACCGAGACGCGACGCACCGCAACACCTCGCGGTGACAGCGTTCCCGACCACTGAATGGCACCCGCCCCCCGACCAAGGACCTGATATGCGTACCCCCTTCCAAGCCCTCGCCCTGAACCCCAGGCGCCTGGCCGTTGCCGCCGTTGCTGCAAGCGCGATGCTTGCCGCTGGTTGCGCCAGCGCCGGCGTGACCGGCATCCAGCAAACCGGCCTGATGCAGCCGGTGCACGCGGACGTCATCTATGTGCAGGCGTTCAAGGCCGAGGCGGGGCAGGTGAAGCTGGACGGTGGTTTCGTGCAGAAGCTGAAGACGATGGCCGCCGGCGGCGGGTCCGCCAGCACGCAGTCCGGCACGGCCGCGGAAGCCAGCGAACACGTGGCGGACGAAATCGTGCGCCAGTTGCAGGCCCAGGGACTGCATGCCGTGCGTGCCGATGGCCCGGCCCCTGCCAATGCCAGCGCGCTGATCGTCGACGGCGATTTCAGCAAGATCGATGAAGGCTCCAGCCGCCGTCGCCTGCTGATCGGCCTGGGCGCCGGCAAGAGCGAAGTCGGTGTCGCCGTGCGGATCTCGTACAAGCCCGCCAACGGTGCGCCGGTGCCGCTGCAAAGCTTCGTCGCGACCGCCGACAGCGGCCATATGCCCGGCGTTGCCGAAACCGGCGGCGTCGGGGCGGCGGCTGGCCACATTGCCACGGCCGCGGCGGCCGGCACGGGTTTGCACGGCGTGTCCGAAGCAAAGCGCGACAGCATCTACGCCGACGCCACGCGATTGGCCGGTTCGATCGCCAGCCAGGTTACGGCCGCGAGCACGGAAGAGGGCTGGCTCTCGGCCGCTGCCGGCAACTGAGTGTGGTTCGGGCCCCTCGCCGGGGCCCGCGTGATCGGTGTCCAGCGAAGCACTTCGACACGTGCTGAAAGCGTATGCGCCGATTTGTGACTAAGCTGGTAGTGGCTGTCCGGTTGCACCGGCAGTTCGCCCTTCCGTACGCAAGGAGATCACCATGAAGACAAAAAAAGCGCTACCCGCGCTGTTGCTGATCGCTGGCGTCCTCACGGCTTCCGCCAGCTTTGCCCAGCACAAGGGCAAGTCGAAGATGGCCGAGCCCGCTGCGCCGGCCTCTGCCGCTGCCACGTCGCCCTATATGCAGGTCCAGGAATGGAAGAAGGGCGATCGCCTGCCCACCGAGTTCCGCGACCGTCAGTATGTGATCGATGACTGGAAGCAATACAGCCTGCCGGCGCCGCGCAAGGGCACACACTGGGTTGGTGTCGGTGCGAACTATTACCTGGTGGCGCCCAATGGCGTGATCCAGCAGGTGGGTGCCGGAACCTGACGCGGATCGCGTCGACTTCATCCTCCCGCAACAAAGAAGCCGCCCGCGCGGGCTGACCTGCGCGGGCGGCGTTTCCTTGCGGTGCGGACAGCGTCAGATGCCGAGGATCTTCTTCGCCTCGAGCAGCGACTTCATCGCGTCATCATGCTGGCCGGCCTTGTGGTAGGCCTCGCCTTCGGCGCGCAGCTTCTGCACGCGTGCGGCGTCTTCCGGCGACAGCGCCGGCTTGGTCGAGAGCTTGGCGTCGATCGCCTTCATCTCGTTGGGACAGTTATGGGCCAGGGCAACGGTGCTGGCGCCGGCCAGCAGGATTGCCGCGAGGACAGAAAGAGTCTTGCGCACGTTCCCTCCCGTTCATGAGGTTGGGAAATCCAGCATAGTCGATGCGCGATGGCGGCGCCCGGGATCCTGCTGCGAAGGTGCCCCGGCAGGCGTTCCGGTGTTATGTTCGAGGTACCAGCACTGGCTGGCATCGTCCCGACCGTCCCGATCGCGCATGGAATCCTCCGCCGAGCACTACTCCCTGGCCTTGCTGTGCGCCGCCATCCTGACCGTGACGGTGGTGGCCATCCACTATGAAGCGCTGCGGCTGCTCTCGGCGCTGCACCCCAGTCGCTGGAGCGGGCGCGTCAATATCGGCGTGCTCATCATGGGCATCATCGTGGTCCACTGCCTGGAGGCCATGGTCTTTGCGCTGGGGTTCTGGCTATGCGACCACGGTCTTGGCCTGGGCGGCCTGACCGGCAGCCGCGAGATCACGCCGGTGATCTATGTCTACTTCGCCCTGGAGACCTACACCACGCAGAGCCTGGGCGATATCTACCCGGTCGGCGCGAGCCGGCTGATCGCCAGTATCGAACCGCTGGTCGGCCTGATCCTGATCGGCTGGTCGACATCATTCACCTACGTGATGATGCGGCGCGACTGGCAGTTCGATGAAAAGGTACACGCGGAAAGGCGTTCGGGTTCGGAGCAGTAGCGTCCCGGGCTGGGCGATACTACGTGCCGCGAGCCACGCATAACAAAGGAGAGCCTGTCATGCAGAGTCGATTCAAAGCGATGTTCCGCCTTGCCGCAATCCTGGCGCTGGGCACCGTGTGCAGCGCCCACGCACAGCGCCAGGACGGCAAGGACGCCGCCGCCGAGGCGATCGGGAATGCGGTACAGGAAGGCACGTCGCCGTACCGGCCCGGATCCCGCAGCGAATCGCTCGCCGCCGAATGCCGCGAACTGGCGGCGCAAATCGCCGGGGCGCCCAAACGCGAGTACCAGGTCGGCGGCCAGTCCATTGAAACCGCCCAGGGCAGGGTAGTGCCCGAACTGGAACGGGAACGACCCAAGAAGGAACTGCAGGAGGCCTATCGGACCAAGTGCACGGATTGAGGGCTGGCCCTGACTGAAAGACGGAGGAGGGAAACCCGTCGAATAGAACAAGCGTTTCATGGTAATCCATGATGGAACATACGTTGCTAAACGCCTAGCATCCCATCACCTCGACGGCGCCCCCAACATCGCCTTTCAAAGGAGCCACCATGCACCCCATGAAACTCGCCTGCCTGAGCCTGGCCATGGCCGGCACCCTGGTCGCCGGCGCCGCGCAGGCCGTGGACGTAGCCGGCAGCCCCACGCTAAGCAAGGTCAAGGCGTCCGGCACCATCTCGATCGGCCATCGCACGTCGTCGATCCCATTCTCGTACTACGACAGCAACCAGAAGGTGATCGGCTTTTCTCAGGATCTCTGCGACCGCGTGGTGAACGAGGTGAAGAAGCAGACCGGCGTGGCCAACCTGCAAGTCCGCATGGTGCCGGTCACGTCGCAGAACCGCATCTCGCTCGTGCAAAACGGCACGGTGGACCTGGAGTGCGGCGTGACCACCAACCTGAAGTCGCGGCAGGAGCAGGTGGCGTTCTCGACTACGTTCTTCGTGGCCGGCACGCGGCTGCTGGTGAAGAAGGGCAGCCCGGTGCATGACTTCTCCGACCTGTCCGGCAAGGCGGTGGTCACCAATGCGGGGACGACTTCCGAGCGCATCCTGCGTAAGCTGAACGACGAGAAGCACGCCAATATCACGATCCAGAGCGCCAAGGACTATGGCGAATCGTTCCTGATCCTGCAGTCGGGACGGGTGGCCGCGTTCATGATGGACGACGTGCTGCTGTCCGGCGCCCGCACGCTCGCGCCGAATCCGGGCGACTGGGTGGTGGTCGGTACGCCGCAATCGTTCGAAGCCTACGGTTTCATGATGCGCAAGGACGATCCCGGCTTCAAGCAGCTGGTCGACGGCGTACTGACCGGCCTGATGAAGAGCGGCGAGATCAATACCCTTTACGACAAGTGGTTCCTCAAGCCCGTGCCGCCCAAGAACATCAACTTCGAGTTCCCGATGAGCGAGCCGGTGAAGAAGGCCTACGCGAACCCGAACGACCACGCGTTCGAGTAGCCCGTGGTCAGCCGCGGTCAGCCGGCACGTAGGCGCCGGCGCGGTGCAGTTCGCCTTCTGCCTGTTCCAGCGCACGGATGGCGCCCTTGCCTTTACGTGCGAGGAGTTGCTCGACCAGCGCTTCGACCGTGGCGATGCCGGCCGTGATCGAAGGGAAGAACGACGGGCTTTCCACCGAGAACAGCAGTGTGCAATCGGCGGCCAGCGCAATCGGGGCGACCGAGCTGTCGGTCAGGGCCACGACCTTGCAGCCGGCCTCGCGCGCCGCGCTGGCCACGCGGATGATCTCCTGCGAATACGGCGCAAAGCTGACCACCAGCACGGCATCGCGCGGGCCGAAGGCGCGCAGCTCCATCTCCAGGCTGCCCGCATCGCCGCGCACCAGTTGCACGGTGCTGCGGAACAGCCGGTAGACGTAGTGGAAGGTGTACGCGATCGGGAAGCATGACCGGAATCCGGCCACATGCACGCAGGCCGCGGCCGACAGCAGTTCCGCGGCGGTCTGCAGGGCTTTCTCGTTGCCGGCGCCGATCTGGTCGAGGTTGTTGTGCTGGGCTTCGAGCATCTCGCCGAGCATGCGGCTGGTGCCGCCGTCCTTCACCACCTGGCGTGCCCGGCGCGCGTAGGGCTGCGCGCCGCCGCGCAGGGCGTCGACAAACAGTTCGCGCAGGCCCTGCCAGCCTTCGAAGCCCAGATGCTGCGACAGCCGCACCAGCGTGGCCGGCTGGACCCCCGCGCTGACGGCGATCTTGCGCATCGACAGCACCGGCACATCCTGGGGATGGTCCAGCAGGTAGCGCGCGCCACTCTGGAACTGCACGCTCAGCGTCGGATAACTCGCCCGCAGCCGGGCTTCCAGGGCGCCCAGGTCTTCTGGCGGGGTGATGCTGGTGGACGACATTGAAGCTCCGGATCGAGGTTGTAACGATTGTTGCACAGCCGGGCGCGACAAGGCATCCCCCGGATGTGTGATGCGGCCTGCGCATTGGCCGGGCGATGGGCGTCCCGGCGCTGTGATTCATTCGATTCCCGTTTTGATATTTATGAAACATATGTTGCAATTCGCGATGCCTTCTCCTTATACTTCGGGCACTGCGTTGCCGCGCTGGCTGTATATCGACCATCCGGTCCGGAAGCTGTAAGCCGGTGGCGCGCTGCCTGATTCCCGTTGCCCTATTCCTCTTTTCATTGCAGGAACGATCGCCATGACCCACGTCTTTCATCGCAATCCCCGCCAGGCCCTGCCGGTCGCGGTCGCCGGCCACGGCATCGAGCTGGTTGACAGCGAAGGCCGGCGCTACCTCGACGCGTCGGGCGGCGCGGCGGTGTCGTCGCTCGGCCATGGCCATCCGCGCGTGATCGCGGCAATCAAGTCGCAGCTCGACACCATTGCCTACGCCCACACCTCGTTCTTCACCACCGAGGTGTCCGAGACCCTGGCGCAGACGCTGGCGGAGGCCGCGCCCGGCGACCTCGATCATGTCTATTTCGTCTCGGGCGGTTCCGAGGCGGTCGAGGCCGCGCTCAAGCTCGCCCGGCAGTACTTTGTCGAGCTGGGGCAGGGCAGCCGCCGCCATTTCATTGCGCGGCGCCAGAGCTACCACGGCAACACGCTCGGCGCGCTGGCCATTGGCGGCAATGCCTGGCGCCGCGAGCCGTTCCTGCCGCTGCTGGTGCCGGCCCATCATGTGTCGCCCTGCTACGCCTATCGCGACCAGGCGGCCGGCGAGACCGATGTCCAGTACGCGCAACGGCTGGCCGACGAACTCGAGGCCAAGATCCTGGAACTCGGGCCCGAGAACGTGGCGGCCTTTGTGGCGGAGACCGTGGTCGGCGCCACGGCCGGCGCCGTGCCGCCGGTGGCGGACTACCTGAAGCGCATCCGCGCCGTGTGCGACAAGTACGGCGTGCTGCTGATCCTGGACGAGGTCATGTCGGGCATGGGCCGAACCGGCTATCTCTACGCCTGCGAAGAGGACGGCGTGGTGCCCGACATCGTCACCATTGCCAAGGGCCTCGGCGGCGGCTACCAGCCGATCGGCGCGATGATCTCCACGCGCCGCATCTACGACACCATCGTCGCCGGCAGCGGCTTCTTCCAGCACGGGCACACCTATATCGGCCATGCCACGGCCTGCGCCGCCGCGCTGGCCGTCCAGCGCACCATTGCCGAAGACAAGCTGCTGGCCAATGTGCGCGAGCGCGGCGAGCAGCTGCGCGCGCGCCTGCGCGAGGCGTTCGGCAACCACCCGCGCGTGGGCGACATCCGCGGGCGCGGCCTGTTCGTCGGCGTGGAATTCGTCGCTGATCGCGACAGCAAGGCGACGCTCGACCCCCAGCTCAAGACCCACGCGAAGCTGAAGGCCGCGGCGGTCAGGAACGGCTTGCTGGTCTATCCGATGGGCGGCACCGTCGACGGCGTGCACGGCGACCACGTGCTGTTCGCACCGCCGTTCATCTGCACGGCGAAGGACATCGACAATATCGTCGAACGCTTTACCGGCGCGGTGGCGGCTGTCTTGCCTGCATAACCCCAGTCGATCGTGGGGTTGTGGTTGCCTGCGCATTCTGTCTTGTCGCTGCAACGCCGCGGTCCCGATATAGTAATTTCTTTGACCCGTGTAAAAGCGTGGCTTACACTTCGCGCCATAGCGCTGGAAATAGGTCATCCAGCACATAATATGCATCGGAGCGCGGCATGGGACATAGAAGCCCGGCAGTGCGACACGACAGCAGGGTCAAGCGTTTCGGGCTGTCGTTTCGGGTCATTGGGGTAAGCAGGTCTGGGGCTGCCGGCATGCCATGCCGGCATGCGCGCGCGCGCCGCGCCAGGCCGACACGCGGGTTTACGCTGATCGAGCTGATGATCACGGTGGCGATCATCGGGATCCTGGCGTCGATCGCAATTCCTTCCTACACGCAGTACGTCGTGCGCTCGAACCGGGCTGCAGCGGCAGCGCTGATGCTTGAAATTTCCGGCGCACAGGAGCGGTTCCTGCTGGACAACCGCGCCTATGCGCCTGACATGACTACGCTCGGGTACACCACGCTGCCGCCCGAAGTCGCTTCCAAGTACACCGTGACGATCACTCCCGTCGCGGGTCCGCCTCCTGGTTACCGCATCGACGCGGCGCCTCAGGGCGCCCAGTTGAGCGCTGACACGGCCTGCGGCACGCTGACGCTGACCAATGCCGGCGTCAAGTCAGCCTCGGGCAGCGGCACCACCTGCTGGAAGTGACCATGTCCGCCAGAGTCTCGCCTGTGGCGCCGCGCACTTCGTGCAATCCGTTCATTTCCCGCGCGGCTCGCCAGCGCCCGGTGCGTGGCGGCTTCACGCTCGTCGAGCTGATCGCCGTCGTCACCGTGCTGGGCATCGTCGCGTTCATGGCGGCGCCTTCGTTTCAGTCGATGATCGCGATGCAGCGGGTCCGCGGCGCGGCGCTTGATGTGTCGTCTGCGCTGGTGCTGGCGCGTAGCGAGGCCGTCAAGCGCAACGCCACCGTCAGCATGGCGGCGACGGGCGCCGCATGGACCGGCGGCTGGATTGTCGCGGTCGGCGCCGAGACCGTGCGCAGCTTCGGCCCGTACAACGGGCTCACCATTGCCGCCAGCGCGGGCAACACGCTGAGCGTGGGCAACGATGGCCGCCTAACGGGCGGCGGCACGCAGACCTTCCAGGTAGCGCCCTCGAGCGGGGCCACCAGCGCCTCAACTGTATGCGTCCAGATCAGCCAGACCGGCCGGGTCGCATCGTCCGCAGGAGCTTGTTCATGAGGCGTTTCCCCACGCGGGCATCGAGGGCGCGCAAGGCCCGGCAGCGGGGCTTCCTGCTGATCGAAGTCCTGGTCGCGCTCGTCATCCTGCTCGTCGCCCTGATGGGAACGGCGGGGCTGGTCGCGCGCTCCAGCAAGTCCGAGATGGAGTCCTACCAGCGCGTCCAGGCGCTTGCCCTGCTGCAGGATATGGCCACGCGGATCAATGCCAACCGGCAAATCGCCACCTGCTATTCGAATGGCGCCACCGGCATGAGCCTGGGCACTGGCGCTGCCGCCCCCGCGGCTTGCACGCAGGGCACGGCGGCGCAACAGGCCATGGCCACCGGCGACCTTGCGGCCTGGAATGCGGCATTGCTTGGCAGCGCCGAAGCGCGGGTCGGCGCAAGTGGCGCGCAGGCCGTCGGCGCCATGATCGGCGCGCGCGGCTGCATCGAGAACGTGGATGTGGCCAACCAGATCTATCGCATCACGGTCGCGTGGCAAGGCTTCACGCAGACGGTTGCGCCGTCCTTGCCTTGCGGACAGGGACAATATGGCAATGACGCGAATCGCCGCGCGGTCAGCACGCAAGTCAGGATCGGAGTGTTGTCATGACCGGGGTGCGCCGCAGGCTCTTGCTGCGCCAGCGAGGCGTATCGCTGGTCGAGTTGATGATCGGCATTACGCTGGGCCTGCTGCTGCTGACCGCGCTGGCCGGCCTTTACTACGCCAACAGCGTCAACCGGTCCGAACTGGTCAAGTCGAGCGAGCAGATCGAGAACGGGCGCTATGCCCTGGACCTGATCCGTCGTGACGCCGAGCTCGCGGGCTTTTTCGGCACGGGCGGCATTACCAAGGGCGCCACGCCGGCGCAACCGCAACCGGCACCGTGCGAAACCTCTGTCGCCGCGCTGGGCTTCTCCACGTCGCCTTCCGTCACGTTTCCTCTGCCCGTGATGGGGTACGCGCCCGGAACCGCCTTGCCCTGCATTGCGGACCTCGCGCCGACCTCCGAGATTGTGGTGATGCGCCGTGTTTCGACGTCGGTGGCTGCCGCGGCGGCCGTCGGGGTGCCGTACATGCAGGTGTCTTCCTGCCCTGACGATGGCGCGCTCTTTGTGTTCGATGCCAGTGCCGCGGCCTTCACCATGCGCACCAAGACCTGCGATCCGACCGTGCGTGCGCCGTTGCGCCAGGCCATGGTGCGCATCTTCTACCTTTCGGCGTGCGACCTGTGCGCCAATGGCGGCGACGGTATCCCCACGCTGAAGATGGCCGAACTGGTCAACGGCGCCTTCCAGACCCAGTCGCTCGCGCAGGGCATCCAGGACATGCACGTGCAGTACGGCGTGGACCTCGACAACAACGGCTCCGCGGATTGCTACGTCGACGATCCGGGGGTGAACAATGCCGCGGCCTGCCCGAGTGTGCCTGGCTATGACTGGAGTGTTGCCCTGACCAATTGGTCCAATGTCACCACGCTGCGGACCAGCGTGCTGGCGCGCAATATCCAGGCGTCGAACGGTCAGGTGGACAACCGCACATACGACCTGGGCCGCGCGGCGGCAAGCGGGCCTTTCAATGACCGCTACAAGCGCCACGTGTACTCGGCGGTTGCGCGGGTGGTCAATGTGGCCGGCGCACGGGAGCAATAAGTGAAATTCTTTCGCCACAGCCAGTCCGGAGTGACGCTGATCGTCACGCTGATTTTCCTGGCGATGTTCATGCTGATCACGCTGGCCGTCGTCAATTCTGGCCTGACCAATGTCAAGGTGGCCGCCAACCAGCAGCACACGGTGGAGGCGCGCAATGCCGCGCAGCAAGCCGTCGAGCAGGTCATCAGCCAGGACTTTACGGCCGCCCCGGCATCGGCCGCCGCTGCGGTGCCCGTCGATGTGAACGCCGACGGCAAGGCGGACTACACCGCCCAGGTCGCCGCGCCGGCATGTATCTCGGCCTTGCCGATCAAGAATACGCAACTGAACCTGAACGACCCCAACGACGTTTCCTGCTTCGTCGGTTCGGGCAGCCAGAACACCGGCATCCTCACCGGTTCTACCAGCACTGCGGGGAGTTCCCTGTGTGAATCGACGCAATGGGATGTCGCGTCCACGGTGAACGATGCCGGCGTGACCAATGCGGCCGTGACGGTTCATCAAGGCATTGGCGTACGCGTGCCCGCGCCCGCGGTATGCCCTTGACGAACGGAACGCACCGATTGCCCTCATGGCGCTGCGTTGACGCAGTCGCCGGTACCACCATCCAAGCTCCAGGATCCAGCATGTCAAACCAGGCTCGTCGTTTCCGCCGCTATGCGGTCTGCGCGCTCACCTTGCTGGGCTTTGCCAGCGTCCGCAGCGCACTGGCCGAAGATATCGACCTGTTCACCGGCTTGCAGACCAGTACGACTGGCAAGCCCAATGTCCTGCTCATCCTGGACAATGCCGCGGCCTGGGACGCAAACGTTGCCGTCAACTGCAAGTCGCCCGGCTATGTCGCATCCGCCAACAACACCAGCAACGTCGGCGCGGAGCAGTGCGCGTTGTATGCGGCAGTGGCGACGCTATCGCAGAATCCAGCGATGGCCGGAAACATGAACATGGGCCTCATGATGTTCGGCACCGGCAGCAACTACGGCGGGCAATTCAAATTCCAGGCCGCGACCCCGCCCAATCCGCCGCCTGCGCCCGCCCTGCCGTTGATGGACGCAACCGGCACCGCCAACTTCATGAACTATCTCAAGACCATTGACCGCAATGGCGACAAGGGAAATGGCTCTCAGGTGGGTGGCGGCATGCAGGAGGCGTGGGCCTTCTTTGCTGGAAAGACGGGCATATCGGGCACGAATTACGCGGGCCGGTCGCCTATCACCGATCCATGTCAGCGTAATTTTGTCATCTACATTGCGAACGCAATGAACAATGGCAAGCCACAGGACGGCGGCCAGCTGTCTGCCGCGACACTGGCTGCAGCCGGGGCTACCGCTGCGCAACAGCAGCAGATCACCATTCCTGGAACCAACACCAAATACCAGAGCAACTGGGGCGACGAGTGGGCGCGGTTCATGTACCAGACCGACGTGAACGGGAGCCTGGCGAACAACCAGAATGTCATCACGTACACGATTGCCGTGACTGATGGCAATAACCCCGACTATGTTGACTTTACCAAGAGCATGGCCAGCAACGGCGGGGGGAAGTCCTATGTCGTCAAGATGGGCGACATCGATGCCATGACCAACGCGTTGCTGGAGATCTTCAGCGAAATGCAGGCGGTCAACAATGTGTTCGCCTCGGTCAGCCTGCCAGTCAGCGTGAACAGCCAGGGCACCTACCTGAACCAGGTCTATATCGGCATGTTCCGCCCGGATGCCACGGCGGCACCGCGCTGGATCGGCAACCTGAAGCAGTACAAGCTCGGCTATGACGCGAACAACCAGATCGTGATGCTGGATTCGAGCCCCGCGGGCCCGAACCAGCAGAGCGCCATCAGTAACGCCGGCACCGGCTTCATTTCGCCGAACGCCAAGAGCTACTGGAGTGCCGAGCCGCCACTTACGTTCAGCACTGCCGGCTATGGCAAGACCGGGGTCACAAGCTGGCCATCGACAGGCTTCTGGGTCAACAGCCCGTCCGGCAACTCGCAAGCGCTGGACCTGGCGGACGGCGAAGTCGTCGAAAAGGGTGGCGCCGGCGAAATGCAGCGCGCACAGTACCTGACCGACCAGAGCGGCCGCCGTCTTCTGACCTGCGCCAGCGGGGCATGCGCCGCCGGCACGGCGCTGGCATCGTTCGACACCAGCAACAGCTGGCTGACCGGCACCAATGGCCAGACGGCACTCAAGTCCACCGCCGCGGACGTCAACAACATGATCAACTGGGTGCGCGGAACGGACGTTTATGCGGCCCTCTCGGCGGCATCCGGTTCATCAGGCAATGGCAAGGGTTCGAGCGGCTCGAGCACGACCATCGTGGCAGGGTCGGAGGCCGAAGCCGGTCCTGGCGGCCTGGTTACGGTCCGTCCGTCGATCCACGGCGATGTGTTGCATTCGCGCCCGGTGGTGGTCAACTACGGCAGCCCGACCGGTATCGTGGTGTTCTACGGCGCCAACGATGGTGTATTCCGCGCCATCAACGGCAACCAGTCGAGCGGCATCAACGGCGTGCGGCCCGGTGGCGAGCTGTGGGGATTCGTGCCCCCCGAGTTCTATGGCAAGCTCGGCCGGATCTATACCAATTTCCCCGCCATCAAGCTTCCCGGATCCACCTACGGCACGCCGCGCGACTATTTCTTTGACGGCACCACGACGCTCTACCAGGACATGCGCGATCCGAAGAATCCGCGCGTGATCCTGTACATCACGGCGCGGCGCGGTGGCTCGTTGCTGTACGCAATGGATGTGACCGACCCGGTCAACCCGAAGTACCTCTGGTCCGTGACGAATGCACAGATTCCGGAACTGGGCCAGACCTGGTCGCAGCCGCGCGTGGTGCTGGTGAAAGGGAGCACGAATCCGGTGCTGGTCATGGGCGCGGGCTACGACACCGCCGAAGACAGCGACCCGTCGTCGGGGTCGAACACGGTCGGACGCGGTGTGGTGGTGCTGGATGCCATCAAGGGCACGGTCGTGCAGGCATGGCTGGCGAATTGCGGTGGTCTGGGCAGCAGCGTTTGCTCAAGCCCCTCAGGCCTGAGCCGTGCGATTCCCTCCGATGTGGCCGCAGTCGATCGCAATGGAGATGGTTATGTCGACAAAGCCTATGTCGGCGACGTCGGCGGCAATGTCTGGCGTATAGATTTCGAGACCAGCAAGGGTTCGGCCCCGTCCAACTGGACCATGGGCATGCTGGCGGCGCTGGGCGGCGCAACCAATACCAATGATGCGCGCAAGTTCCTTTACGCCCCTGACGTGGTGTCTACCGGAACCTACGACGCCATCACGATGGGCACTGGCGACCGCGAGCATCCGCTCTATTCCGCGTCGACGACACCGGGCACGGCCTACAACGTGGTCAACCGGTTCTATGTAATCAAGGACACGGTTGTCACGGGTGGCTTGCCGGCGACATGGACACCGTTGACGGAAGCGAGCCTGTTCAATGCGACCGCCACGCAGTATGTGGACACGACCAGTGGCAAGGGCTTCTACATTACCCTGGGCCGGGGCGAGAAGATCGTCAACGCACCGCTGACGGTGTCGGGCTATACGTACTTCGGTACCAATACGCCGTCGGTGCCCACGCCGGGCGCGTGCTATCCGGACCTTGGCATTGCCCGCGGATATTCCGTGTCGTTCCTGACCGGGCTAGGCCAGAACGCCAACCGCTACGTCACTTTCGACGGCGGCGGGCTGCCGCCCTCTCCGGTGTTCGGCATTGTCTCGGTCACGGATGGCTCCGGTGTCACGAGCAATGTCGGCGTCCTGATCGGTGGTGGTAACCAGACGGGACCTGGCGGTGGTAACAATACGTCGCCGCTGGGCGGACAGAAGGTCGTGCCCACGGGTGTGGGCAAGCGCAAGCGGCTCTACTGGTATTCGCAGATCGACCAATAACGTCGCGGCCCGAAGGCGTCGCTGGCGACGTCTTCAGGCCCCTGTCACAATATGGGCTTCGTCGTCGCTGCAAGGCATTGGCGTTTCTCGTGTTCCACAGATCCCTGATTTCGGTCCTGGCGTTGCTGGTTGTGGCGTCTCCTGCCCGTTCGGCCGGAGGAGGGGGCGCGAGCGCGCCTGCGGCAGCCTCTGCCGTTCAGGCGCCGCGTCCGTCCCGTTCCGACCAGTATTCCCTGCGTCCCAGCCGTGACGACCGGGCGCAAAGCGGATTCGGCCTGAAGCTGAGGCCATCCGGAGCGGCCCCGGAAGACAACGGGCGCGGGCCGGGCCTTTACAGTCCCTCAAGGTAACGCCCGCAACGCCGCCGCCTTCATACCCGGCATCGCTGGCGGCTTTGCGCTACGCTTGGCATCTTGTGCCCACCGCAGGAATGCCCATGCCCGCCAGCCCAAGCCGCCACCCGTCCGATCCGTCCGATTCCCCCGTCGCCCGCCCCACCGTCCGCGACCTGCGCGCCTCACGCATCCGCGAAGTCGCCAATGCCGGCATCGGCCTGCCTGACGTGCTGCCGTTCTGGTTCGGCGAATCGGACCAGGCCACGCCGCACTTCGTGCGCGAAGCCGCGGCGCGCGCACTGGGTGGTGGCGCCACGTTCTATACCCACAATCTTGGCATCGCGCCGCTGCGCAGTGCGCTGGCCGACTATGTCGGCGCGCTGCATGGCGCGACGGGCATCGACAACGTGGCCGTGACAAGTGCGGGCGTCAATGGCCTGATGCTGGCCGCGCAACTGGTCGCCGGCCCCGGTGACCGCGTCGTGGCGGTGACGCCGCTGTGGCCGAACCTGGTGGAGATTCCCAAGATCCTCGGCGCCTCGGTCCAGACCGTCTCGCTCGACTATGGCGCGCACGGCTGGACGCTCGACGTCGGCAAGCTGCTGGCCGCGCTGACGCCCGGCACGCGCGCGCTGATGGTCAACTCGCCCAACAACCCGACCGGCTGGGTGATGTCGCGCGCGGCACAGCGTACCGTGCTGGACCACTGCCGCCGGCATGGCATCTGGATCATCGCCGACGAGGTCTACGAGCGCCTGTACTACGGCGACGAGCCTGGCGGCGGCGCCAGCCGCACCGCGCCGTCGTTCCTGGATATCGCCTCGCGCGAGGAGCGCGTCATCTGCGTCAATTCATTCTCCAAGGCCTGGCTCATGACCGGCTGGCGGCTTGGCTGGATGGTGCTGCCGTCATCGATGATCGACGATCTCGGCAAGCTGATCGAGTACAACACCTCGTGCGCGCCGTCGTTCGTGCAGGAGGCCGGCGTGGCGGCGGTGCGCGACGGCGAGCCCTTCACGCGCGACCTGGTGCAGCGGCTGCGCACCGCGCGCGACCATCTGGTGGACGCAATGTCCGCGTTGCCGGGCGTGGAAGCGCATGCGCCCGATGGCGCGATGTATGTGTTCTTCCGCCTGGCAGGCGCCTCCGACAGCCTGGCCCTGTGCAAGCAGCTCGTGCGCGAGGCAGGACTGGGCCTGGCACCGGGCAGTGCGTTTGGCGACGAAGGCGAGGGCTTCGTGCGCTGGTGCTATGCCTGTGATCCGGCCAGGCTCGACGAGGGCGTGCGGCGCCTGCGCGGGTTCCTCGGGCGCTGAGCGAGCCAAGCCCTTATTGCATGGCCGGCGCCGCCGCTGCGGCGGCGCTGGCCTGTGCTTCTTCCTCCCACCAGCCGCCCCCCAGCGCCTGCAGCAACGCGGCGGAATCCGCGAGCCGGCTTGCAGTCGCCTGCGCCAGGTCCAGCGAGGCCTGCCGCGACTGGCGCTCCGCATCTAGCAGCGCGAGCTGGCTGACACCGCCCAGCCGGTATTGCTCCGAGACGATGGCCAGCGTGGCGCGCGCCTCGCGCGCATTGTCGGCGCGCGCGCGCAGCGTGGCGGCGTCGGCTTCCAGCGCGCGCAGTGAGTCAGCCACGTTCTGCAGGCCCTGCAGCACGGCCTGGCGATAGGCCGCCAATGACTGTTCGTAGGCGGCTTCGGAGGCGCGCTTGTGCGCCAGCAGTTCGCCACCGTGGAACACGGGCTGCACCAGTCCGGCCGCCAGGCTCCAGACATTGAAACTGTCGAACACGTTGCGCGCCGTGGTGGACTGCCAGCCGCCGCCGGCACTGAGCGTGATCTGCGGATAGAGATTGGCCGTGGCCACGCCGATATTGGCCGAGGCCTGGTGCAGCAGCGCCTCGGCCGCGCGGATATCCGGGCGGCGGCGCGCAAGCGTGGAGGGCAGGCTGACCGGCAGCGTAACCGGCAGCTGCAGGTCCTCCAGCCTGAACTCGGGCAACTGCGCCGCGGCGGGCGTCTGGCCCGTGTAGACCGCAAGCTGGTGGCGCGTGGCTTCGATCTGCTGCGCGAGCCCCGGGATCAGTGCCAGTGTCTGCGCGTATTCCGCGCGCTGGCGCTGCACGTCGACGCGCGCGATGCCGCCGGTGCGCAGCCGGTCCTCGGCAATCGCTACCTCGCGCTGCTGCGCCTCGGCAATCGCCACGGTCTCGGCCAGCTGCGCGCGCAGGCCCGCTTCGCGAATCGCGGCGGTGGCGACGTTGGCGGCGAGCGCCAGGCGCGCGGCCTCGAACTCGTAGCGCTGGTAATCCACGGCGGCCTGCAGGCCTTCCAGCTCGCGCCGCTGACCGCCGAACAGGTCCAGCATGTACGAAACCTGCACCGTCGCGCCATATAGCGTGAACGGCCCGGGACTCGGGATTGCCGTGATGCCGAGCGACTGGAAATTGACCTGCTGGCGCGTGGTATTGAGGTTCGCGTCCACCGTCGGCCAGCGCGTGGCGCCGGTGCGTGCGGCCAGGTTTTCCTGTGCCTCGCGCAGCTTTGCCTGCGCCTGCGCCAGCGTGGGGCTGTCATCGAGCGAGGCGCGGATGGTGGCATCGAGCGCCGGGCTGCGGAACAGTGTCCACCATTGCGCGGGCACATCGGTGCCGGCCGCGAACGCCTGCGGCTGGCCATGTAGCAGATTGCCGGGCATGTCGGCGGCAACCGTGGCCTGCGGCTGCGGCCCGGTTACGTAGCCGGTGTCGGCGGGCGGCGCCGGCGTGCGGAAATCGGGGCCAACCGCGCACGCCGCGAGCAGCAGGCAGGCAAGAAGCGGAACAGGTGGACGCATGGCGTTGGCTCCGTCAGTCCAGCGTGCGGCGGTAGAAGCGCACCGCGATCGTCATCACCACCACGATGAACAGCGCCATCGGCCAGATATTGGGCCATAGCTCGGTCCAGCCGTTGCCCTTGAGCAGGATGCCGCGGATGATGCGATGGAAGTACGTCATCGGCAGGATGTTGCCGATCGCCTGCGCCCAGACCGGCATGCCCGCGAACGGGAACATGAAGCCGGACAGCAGGATATTTGGCAGGAAGTAGAAGAAGGTGAGCTGCATCGCCTGCAACTGGTTCTGCGCCAGCGACGACAGCGTAATGCCCACGGTCAGGTTGGCCGCGATGAACAGCAGCGCCGCCATGTACAACACCAGCACGGAGCCGATGAATGGCACCTGGAACACCCAGCGCGCGGCGATCAGCACGATGGTGGACTGGATCAGGCCGATGAAGATGTACGGCACGATCTTGCCGGTCATCACCTCGATCGGCTTTACGGGCGTGGCCAGCAGGTTCTCCATGGTGCCGCGCTCGCGTTCGCGCGTCATGGCCAGGCCCGTCATCATCACCATGGTCATGGTCAGGATCACGCCCATCAGCCCGGGGATGATGTTGTACTGCGTGATGCCTTCCGGGTTGTAGAGCCGCTGCACCTGCACGTCGAAGGGCGCCTTGCCGCCGGCCAGCGGCGCGAGCGATCCTTTCAGGTCGGTGCGCGCCACGCTGAAGGGCAACTGCGCCAGCGCGGCTATTGCGGCGCCGGTTGCGGACGGATCGGTGGCATCGGCTTCGACCAGCAGCGCGGGCCGTTCGCCGCGCAGCAGCTTGCGCGTGAAATCGGGCGGGATGCTGACCACGAACTGCACGCTGCCTTTCATCAGCGCCTCGCGCCCGGCGTTCTCATCGGGCAGCGTGCCCACCATCTTGAAGTAGGTGGAGTTCGCCATGCCGGCGATGAACGATCGCGTGAATTCGCTCTGGTCGGCGGAAATCACGGCGGTCGGCAGGTGACGCGGGTCGGTGTTGATGGCAAAGCCGAACAGCAGCAGCTGCATGATCGGCAGCCCCACGATCATGCCGAACGTGACGCGGTCGCGCCGCAGCTGCAGGAACTCCTTGAGCACGATGCTCCACCAGCGCTCGAACGAGAAGGCGAATCGACCGTTGCGTGTCATGGCTGGTCCTTGCGCGCCTTGCGGCCCGCCTCGGCGTTCGCGCCCATGTTGTCTTCGGCGCGGCTCATCATGTGGATGAAGACATCTTCGAGGCTGGTCTGGGTTTCCTCGACGCGCCGGCCCGGGCCCGCCATGCGCCGCAGGGTCTCGCCGAGCAGTGCGCCGTCGCGGCCGGTCACGTGCAGCGCGGTGCCGAAGACGACGGTCTGTTCCACGCCCGGCGCGCCGTGCAGCTGCTCGGAGAGCTGGGCCAGGTCGGCGCCCTCGACGCTCCAGGTGGCGAGCTTCTGGCTGGCGACGACTTCTTCGGCGGTGCCTTGCGCAAGCAGCCTGCCGTAGGCGATGTAGGCGAGCTTGTGGCAGCGCTCGGCCTCATCCATGTAGTGCGTGCTGACCAGCACCGAGATGCCGCGCGCGGCCAGCAGGTGAAGCTGCTCCCAGAAATCGCGGCGGGCCTTCGGGTCTACGCCGGCCGTCGGTTCGTCGAGCAGCAGCAGCTCCGGCTCATGCAGCAGGCAGGCCGCGAGCGCAAGCCGTTGCTTCCAGCCGCCCGAGAGCGAGCCGGCGAGCTGCGCGGAGCGCGTGGCCAGCCCCAGGCCTTCCAGGGCGTGGTCAACGGCCTCGCGCCGGTTGGCCATGCCATAGACGCGCGCGACGAAGTCCAGGTTCTCGCGGATCGACAGGTCGTCCCAGTAGGAGAATTTCTGCGTCATGTAGCCGACGCGGCGCTTGATCTCGTCGGTCTCGCGCAGGATGTCGAAGCCGAGGCAGGTGCCTTGTCCCGAGTCGGGCGTGAGCAGCCCGCACATCATGCGGATCGACGTGGTCTTGCCACTGCCGTTCGGGCCCAGGAAGCCGAAGATCTCGCCGCGCGCGACCTGCATGGTGAGATCGTTGACGACATGCTTGTCGCCGTAGTGCTTGTTGAGGCCGCGCACGTCGATGGCCAGGCCGCCGTTTGCACCATTCGCGCCATTCGCGTCATTCGTGTGATGGGTGCCGTTTGCGCCAGGCGTGCTGCTCATGGCTGGTGTACCTCCACGGGCTGGCCGGGCCGCAGCTTAGGCGCGTCAGCCTCGGTGGGGCGCGCTTCGATCAGGAACACGAGCTTGCGGCGCGTCTCGTTGCTGTAGATCACCGGCGGGGTGTACTCGGCTTCGTTCGAGACGTAGCTGATGGTGGCGGCCACCGGGGCCGGGCAGCCATCGCAATGCACCTGCACCGACTGGCCGTTGCGCAGCGCCCCGACCACGGTCTCCGGCACGTAGAAGCGCACCTTGACGTTGCCCGGCGGCAGCATGCGCACGACGGGGCTGCCCGCGGGGATCCATTCGCCAAGGCGATAGGGCGTGTCATAGACCAGCCCGGCCTGCGTGGCCGATACCGCCTTGCGCGAGAGTTTCCATTCCGCCTGGGCCAGCGCCGCGCGCGCGGCTTCGACCTGCGCGGCCTGTGCGGCTTGCTGGGCGTCGCGGCCCGGCAGGCGCGCGACGTCGATATCGCGCTGCAGTTCGCGCACGCGCGCGGCGTCGCTGGCCGCGGTGGCGCGTGATTCTTCCAGCTGCGCTTGCGAGATGCCGCCGATGTCGTACTGCCGCTGGTCGCGCCTGAACTGCGCGGCGCTGCGCTGCGCCGTGGCCTGCGCCTGCGCGAGCTGGGCGCGGCTGACCTCGACCTCGACCGGGCGCTTGCCGGTCTTCAGGTCGGCCAGTTGCGCCTCGGCGGCGCGCACCTGCTCGGCTGCCTGCTGGCGTGCGGCGCGTTCATCGTCGGATTCCAGCACGAACAGCGCCGTGCCCTTGTCCACCTGCTGGCCGCGCTTGACCGCAAGGCTGTCCAGCCGACCCGCGAACGGCGACGCGACGCTGACGAATTCGCCTTCGACATAACCCTGCCACGTGGCGGACTTGTCCTGGCTGCATGCCGTGATCGCGAGCGGTAGCAGCAGGGCCAGCGTGCGCGAGGTTCGACGTGTGGTGGCGTGGCTGGCGGTCGGGGAGGAGGCTTGCATGGCAGCTCGGGGCATGGCGTGGGTGCGGTCAGTCGTTGGCGCCGTCGGACGGCGCCTTGGCAGTGGGGGCGAGGCCTTGGGTCAGCAGCGTGCTGACATGGCGGACCAGCGTCTCGGTATCGACATGCTCCGCGCCCGGCAGCCGCTGCCAGATATGCGAGGTTGCCAGCGGCAGCAGCGTCAGTCCGATCAGCGACGGCATCACAAGTGCCGGCTCCAGGCCGGGATTGAGCTTGCCACCGGCGATCGCCGCGGCCAGCGGCGCGCTCAATGCGCCTGCGCGCTGCAGCGCGAAGCGGTTCAGCACGCGCTCGCGCAGCAGGCCGTCGGCGCCGGCCACTTCATGAATCCATAGCCCGGGAAACCATGGCGTGGCGGCGGCCACGCGAATCATCCGGCCGGCAATGCCCACCAGCATGGCCACCGGGTCTTCGGCGGCCGCCGCGGGCGCAAAGATCGCGTCGACGAGTTGCTGCAGGCGTTCCTCGACGATGGCATCGAGCAGCTGGTCGCGGTCGCGGAAGTAGTAGTGCACCAGCGCGGGTGTCACGCCCGCATGCTCGGCAATCGCGCGGATCGGCGTGCCGGCGACGCCGTGGCGTGCGAACAGCTCGGTGGCGGCGTCGAGCAACTGGTCGCGCTGGCCGGGATTCCCGGCCGTTGGGCGGCCCGGACCTCGGCGTTCGGCACGTGGCTTTGCGGTCTTCCGGACGGCTGATGGTGGCATGCGGCTGGCATCGCTAATGACGAGAACAGCCGCTTGATATTAATTTTTGAGTTAATTAATTCAAGACTTGTTACAACGTTGATGATCAGTCACCTCTGGGTTCATGGCAGAATGCTGCGTCGCAGCAAGGGCGGTAGACACGTCATAGCGCCTTGGCTATTCTTCGACCCGCCCATAGTCTGGTTCCACGGTCCGAATCAGAACAACTCCCGCCCATGCGTTTTCGATTCCCGGCTGCATTGCCGAGCCAGATTTTTGCCCGCTGCCTTGCCGCCATGCTGTCGGCGGGGGCTTGTGCGCCGGCTCTGTCGCAAGACGCGGCGCCCGAAGCCGGCACGGACGCCGCGACCGAAAGCCCGTTCGCCTTCCACGGCCAGGCCACTTATGTCTGGCAGCGCAAGCCCGCCTTCAACGCCGCCTACTCGGGGCCGAACAGCCTGACCACGGATCGGGCCAAGAGCTACTCGTTCACGAGTACGCTCGATCTCGGTTTGCGCCTGTGGCAGGGCGCGGAATTTCACCTCAATCCCGAAGTCGCGCAGGGTGTGCCGTTTTCGCAGTTGCATGGCATGGCCGGGCTCTCCAATGGGGAACTTGCCAAGGGCGCGAGCACCAATCCCGTTGTCTACCGCGCGCGCGCCTTCATCCGGCAGACCTGGGGGCTTGGTGGGGAGACCGAGAAGCTCGACGCTGACTTCAACCAGTTCGCGCGCACGGTGGACAAGCGCCGCGTGGTGCTGACCGCCGGCAACTTTGGCGTGCTGGACGTGTTCGACCAGAACGACTACGGCTCCGATCCACGCACCCAGTTCATGAACTGGTCGTTCCTCACGCATGGCGCGTTCGACTACGCCGCCGACGCGCGCGGCTACAACTGGGGCGTAGCGCTCGAATACATTGGCGACGACTGGTCCGCGCGCATCGGCCGCTTCCTGCAACCGCTGGAATCGAACGGGCTGGAGCTCGACACGCGGATGTTCGAGCATTACGGCGATGTACTGGAAGTCGAAAGGCGCTACTCGGTGCACGGGCGGCCCGGCACGGCGCGGTTGCTGTTCTTCCGCAACAAGGCGCGCATGGGGTCGTTCAATGACGCGATCCAGTTCGGGCAGGCCAACAACGTCGCCCCCGACGTGGCCAACGTGCGGCAGGAGCACGCCAAGGTCGGCGTCGGCCTGACGATGCTGCAGCAGATCAATGATTCGCTGGGGGTGTTCTTCCGCGCCAGCATGTCGGACGACAAGACCGAGACCTATGCCTTCACCGAGATCGGGCGGCAGGTGTCGTTCGGCGGCGTGCTCAATGGCAGTTCATGGGGCCGGGCGCGCGATGCCGTCGGGATGGCTTTTGCCGCGAACATGCTGGGCGCGAACCATCGCGCTTATCTGGCTGCTGGCGGGCAAGGGGCGTTCCTGGGGGATGGGGCGCTCAACTATGCGCCGGAGCAGGTCTTTGAAATCTATTACAGCTTTCAGCCGTTCAAATACCTGAGTATCAGTCCGGATTTCCAGTATGTCAGGAATCCGGGATATAACGCGGATCGCGGACCGGCCAAGTTCTACGGAGTCCGGTTCCACGCGGAATTCTGAAGGCGAGGCGGGCGTTGCCGCTCTGACAGCGCCCGCCAGGCACAAGCACACGACCCCCAATACTTACTGCCGGGCGTTCCTGAGATTATCCGGCCAGGGCGTGTTGAAGTTGGTCCGGAACGGATTGATATCCAGTCCCCCCCGCCGCGTATAGCGCGCATATACCGCGAGCTTCACCGGCTTGCACGCCCGCATCACGTCCATAAAGATCCGCTCCACGCATTGCTCGTGGAACTCGTTGTGGTTGCGGAACGAGATCAGATACTTCAGCAGCCCTTCCTGGTTGATCGGCGCGCCGACATAGCGGATCTGCACGCTGCCCCAGTCGGGCTGCCCGGTCACCAGGCAGTTGGACTTCAGCAGGTGCGACACCAGCGTCTCTTCCACCGGCGATTCGGCCTGGTCCGCGTGCAGCAAATCGGGCGCCGGCTCGTAGCGGTCGACTTCAATATCGAGCCGGTCCAGCAGCAAGCCATCGAGCTCGCCCATCTTCTGCTTGCCCAGGTCGGCCTCGGTCACCAGCCGCACCTGCACTGTCCCGCCCGTCGCTTCCGACAGGTCATGGTGCAGCAGTTGCTGCAACGCTTCGGGCGACGCGATCTTGCTCTGGTTGAACGAATTCAGGTACAGCTTGAACGACTTCGACTCGACGATATTGGGCGTGCCGGCGGGGATGATGAACGTAGCCAGCGCCACCTGCGGCTTGCCTTTCATGTTCAGCCAGGACACCTCGTACGCATTCCAGATATCCACCCCGAAGAACGGCACGGGCTTGCCTTCGGGCAGGCCGATCTCGGTGCGCTTGGGCTGGCGCGGAATCGGGAACAGCAGCGTCGGATCGTATTCGGTCTTGTAGGCCGAGGGCTTGCCCAGCGGCGAGTGTTCGGGAAGGCTCATGCTTGTTCTGCGCGGTCGGAGAGGAACAGCTTGTAGACCGGATTCTCGGTCTCATCCCAGTGTACGTAACCCAGCGTCGACAGGAAGGCGCGGAAGGCGCGCTTTTCGTTCTTCGGCACCTGGATACCGACCAGGATGTTCGAGGTGTCGCCGCCCTGGTTGCGATAGTGGAACAGGCTGATATTCCAGTTCGGGCTCATGCTCGACAGGAACTTCATCAGCGCGCCCGGCCGCTCGGGGAATTCGAAGCGATAGAGCAGTTCGTCATGCGCCAGCGGCGAGATGCCGCCGACCATGTAGCGGATGTGCTGCTTGGCCAGTTCGTCGTTGGACAGGTCCAGCGTGTCGAAGCCGTGGCGGCGGAAATTGGCCGCGATCTTGTCGTTTTCGGCGCGGCTGGCGATCTGCACGCCGACGAAGATGTGCGCCATGCGCTTGTCGGCGATGCGGTAGTTGAACTCGGTCACGCTGCGCGTGCCCACCAGTTCGCAGAAGCGCTTGAAGCTGCCGCGCTCTTCGGGGATGGTGACGGCGAAGACGCCCTCGCGTGCCTCGCCCACTTCCGCGCGCTCGGCGACGAAGCGCAGGCGGTCGAAGTTCATGTTCGCGCCGCAAGCGATCGCGACCAGGTGCTGGCCCTTGAGCTTTTCGCGCTCGGCGTACAGCTTGAGGCCGGCCACGGCGAGCGCGCCGGCAGGCTCCAGGATGCTGCGCGTATCCTGGAACACATCCTTCAGGCCCGCGCAGATCGCATCGGTGTCCACCAGCACGATCTCGTCGACCAGTTCGCGCGTGATGCGGAAGGTCTCCTTGCCGACCAGCTTGACCGCGGTGCCGTCGGAGAACAGGCCCACATCCTTCAGTTCGATGCGCTTGCCGGCTTCGACCGAACGCTTCATCGCATCGGAATCCACGGTCTGCACGCCGATCACCTTGATCTCCGGGCGCACGGCCTTGATGTACGAGGCGATGCCTGAGATCAGCCCGCCGCCGCCGATGGCAACGAAGATCGCGTGGATCGGGCCCGGATGCTGGCGCAGGATCTCCATGGCGATGGTGCCCTGGCCGGCGATGACTTCAGGATCGTCGAACGGATGGATGAAGGTCAGCTTGTGCTTCTTCTCCAGCACCGCCGCATGGTTGTACGCGTCGCTGTACGAATCACCGTGCAGCACGATCTCCACCCACTTGCCGCCGCGCTCGCGCACGGCATCGATCTTGACCTGCGGCGTCGTGACCGGCATGGCGATGATGGCCTTGCACTGCAGGCGCGCGGCAGCCAGGGCCACTCCCTGCGCGTGGTTGCCGGCCGACGCCGCGATTACGCCGCGCTTGATCTCTTCCTGCGTGAGCGACGCCATCTTGTTGTACGCGCCGCGCAGCTTGAACGAGAACACGGGCTGGGTGTCTTCCCGCTTGAACCACACCGAGTTGCCGGTGCGCGCCGACAGGTTGTGCGCGAAGGTCAGCTCGGTCTCCTGGGCCACGTCATAGACTTTGGCGGTCAGGATCTTCCTGAGATAGTCGGGTTTGGAGGAGGCGGGCTTGCGGTTCATGTCTGCGGTTGGCGAAGAGCCCTGGCGGCGCGACGGAACGGCGCGGGGAAGGGCAAAAATGGGGCGCAAGAAGGGCGCGCAAAAAAGGCCGGAAATTTCGGCGGAAACCGCCAATGATAAAGGATCGGCACGCCGCACAAGGCCTTGGACGCCAATGGGCATCCCGGCCGGGGTGGCTCCGCGCGCACTGTGGGGCGGACGGGCCAGGTCAATGTGACGAGCTGTGCCGTGTAGGACAGCGCCCGGTGGACGCTCGCCGGGACCCCATGCTACGGTTTAACGCGATGCCCCCGTTACCGCTAATCGAACCCAATACGGCGCTCTTTCTCGACTTCGACGGCACCCTGGCCGACCTCGCACCCCGCCCCGAGCTGGTGCAGGTCGAGCCTGAACTCGTCGGAACGCTGCGCCGACTCCATGAGCACCTGGACGGCGCGCTCGCCATCGTATCCGGCCGGCCGATCGTCGAACTCGACTACTTCCTGCAGCCGCTGTGCCTGCCGGCCGCCGGCATTCACGGGGCCGAACTCCGCAGCGGCGGAGCGCGCGTCGAGATGAAGCCGGCGCCCGGCCTGGAGCCGCTGATTCCGCCGCTGGAAGCCCTGGTGCGCCGCCATCCGGGCCTGCGCCTGGAGCGCAAATCCGTGGCGGTTGCCATCCACTATCGCGAAGCCCCCGAACTCGAGGGGCTGGTGCGCGCCGCCGTCACCGACGCGCTGCGCCACGCGAACGGACTTGAGGGCATGCCCGGCAAGATGGTCGTGGAGATCAAGCCCGCGGGCATCAACAAGGGCGACGCCATTGCCGCCTTCATGAACATGCCGCCATTTGCTGGGCGCGGCCCGGTCTTTGCCGGCGACGATGTGACGGACGAGGCAGGCTTTGCCGTGATCCGCAAGCTCGGCGGCCTCGGCGTGCTGGTTGGCCAGCGCGACACCATGGCGACGGTCAGCGTTACCGGGCCGGCCGCGCTGCGTTGCTGGCTGCACCGCTCAGCGCACGCGCTCGACGGCACGCCGCGTCGGGCCGATCTGCCCCCGGCGTCCAATCCACAACGACATCTTTGAGGGGGATTCGCTGTGACTTCCGCAAGCAATCCAAGCAGTCCGTCGGAGCTGGGCCAGCCGCCGTCCGACGGCGTGTACAAGACCGTCGATGGCGGCAAGCGCCATGCGGCGCCGTCGCTGTCCCTCGGCATGATCGGCAACTGCGCGTTCTCGGCGCTGGCCGACAGCCGCGGCCGGATCGTGTGGTCGTGCATGCCGCGCTTCGACGGCGACCCGGTCTTCAACGCGCTGCTCGACCCGAGCGAGAACGCCGGGCATTTCTCGATCGAGATCGAGGACTTCCACGCGTCGAGCCAGTGGTACGAACCGAATACCGCCGTGCTGCGCACGCGGCTGACCGATATCCACGGCAACAGCCTGGAGATCACCGACTTCGCGCCGCGTTTCTTCCGGCTGGGCCGCTATTTCCGGCCCATCACGCTCGTGCGCCGCATCCGCCCGGTGCGCGGCGCGCCGCGCGTGCGTGTGGTGGTGTCGCCGCGCTTCGACTGGGGGCGCAAGGTGCCGGAGATCACGCGCGGCAGCAGCCATGTGCGCTACATCGGCGACAGCATGACGCTGCGCATGACCACCGATGCGCCGCTGGCCTATGTGCTGTCGCACACGCCGTTCCTGCTCACGCGCAGCCACAACTTCATCCTCGGCCCGGACGAAACGCTCAATCACGGCGTCGAGGAAACCGCGCGCGATTTCGAGCAGGAGACCACCTCCTACTGGCGCATGTGGAGCCGCCGTCTTGCGGTGCCGCGCGAATGGCAGGACGCGGTCATCCGCGCCGCGATCACGCTCAAGATGTCCTTGTACGAGGAGACCGGCGCGATCGTCGCGGCCATGACCACCAGCATTCCCGAGGCCCCCGGCAGCGGGCGCAACTGGGACTACCGCTACTGCTGGTTGCGCGACGCGTTTTTCGTGGTGCGCGCGCTCAACAGCCTGTCCGAAGTCGGCACCCTGGAGGACTACCTGCGCTGGCTGTCGAACGTGGTGATGCAGTCGCAGGACGGGCATATCCAGCCGCTGTACGGCATCGGGCTGGAGCGCGAACTGCCCGAAAGCATCCTTGACCACCTGCCTGGCTATCGCGGCATGGGTCCGGTGCGTCTGGGCAACCAGGCGCAGGAGCACTTCCAGCACGATGTCTACGGCAATGTCGTGCTGGGCGCGGCGCAGGCTTTCCACGACCACCGGCTGCTGCATCGTGGCGGCCCGGCCGAATTCCGCCGGCTGGAAGAAGTGGGCGAGCAGGCCGTGAAAGTGTTCGGCACGCCCGATGCCGGCATGTGGGAGTTGCGCACGCGTGCGCGCGTGCATACCTCGTCTGCGCTGATGAGCTGGGCGGCTTGCGACCGGCTCGCCAAGGTGGCGGAAAAGCTGGAACTGCAGGCGCGCGCGGAGTATTGGCACGGCCATGCGCAACGCATGAAGGAGCGCATCCTGGCCGAATCCTGGAATGAATCGCGCCAGGCATTTGCCGAAAGCTTCGGCGGCAAGGAGCTGGATGCCAGCGTGCTGCTGATGGCCGAGGTGAACTTCATCGACCCGCGCGATCCGCGCTTCATGTCGACGGTCAAGGCACTCGAAGAGAGCCTGTGCGACGGCCCTTACATGCGCCGCTACGAAGCGCCGGACGATTTCGGCAAGCCCGAGACCGCCTTCAACATCTGCACGTTCTGGCGTATCGATGCGCTGGCACGCATCGGCCGGCGCGACGAGGCGCGGAAGATCTTCGAGGCCATGCTGGCGGCCCGCAATCCGCTGGGCCTGCTGTCCGAAGACACCCATCCCGTCACCGGCGAGATGTGGGGCAACTTCCCGCAGACCTATTCGATGGTCGGGCTGATCAATGGCGCCATGCGCCTGTCGGCGCCGTGGGACAGCGTGATCTGACCGGGGCTGGCATGATTAACACGAACAGCTCTATATGCCCAGACTAGTAGCGGTATCCAACCGCGTTGCCGATCCGCGCAATGTTGCCGCGGGCGGGCTCGCGGTGGCGTTGTCCGAAGCGCTGCGCCAGACCGGCGGCCTGTGGTTCGGCTGGAGCGGCAAGGCGCTGGAAACTAACCAGGGCGGCACGCCGGGCGAAGGCGAGCTGCATTTGCAGCAAGCCGGCAACGTCACGCTGGCCACGGTGGACCTGTGCCGCGAGGACCACGACTCGTACTATCTCGGCTACAGCAACGGCGTGCTGTGGCCCGCGTTCCACTACCGCCTGGACCTGGCCGACTTCGACTCGAACTACCTCAACGGCTACCGCCGCGTGAACCAGCTCTTCGCGCGCAAGCTGGCGCCGCTGCTGAAGCCCGACGATGTCATCTGGATCCACGACTATCACCTGATCCCGCTGGCGGCCGAACTGCGCGCCATCGGCTGTGGCCAGCGCATCGGCTTTTTCCTGCATATCCCGTTGCCGCCACCGCTGATCCTCGCGGCGATCCCGCAGCATGACTGGCTGATGCGGGCGCTGTTTGCGTATGACCTGATCGGCTTCCAGACCCACACCGACCTCGAGCATTTCTCGCGCTACGTGCAGAACGAAGCGTTCGCCGAACCGATGGGCGAGCATCGCTACCGTGCGTACCATCGCACCGTGCGTGCGGAGGCGTTTCCGATCGGCATCGATGTGGACGAGTTCGCCGAACTGGGGCGTGGCGCGGAGGCGCAGGAAACGTTCGAGATGATGTGCGCGCAGTATGCGCAGCGCCGGTTGCTGCTCGGCATCGACCGGCTCGACTACTCCAAGGGGCTGCCGCAGCGGCTGAAGGCCTTCTACCGGCTGCTCGCCGAGTACCCCGAGAATCGCAAGAGCGCGACGCTGGTACAGATCGCGGCCCCATCGCGCGAATCGGTGGATGCGTATGCGGACTTGCGCAGCGAGATGGAACGTTTAAGCGGCGCGATCAATGGCGAATTCGGCGAGCTGGATTGGATGCCAGTGCGCTATATCCACCGCACCACGGCGCGCAAGCGGCTACCGGGCCTGTGCCGCGCCAGCCGCGTCGCGCTGGTGACGCCGCTGCGCGATGGCATGAACCTGGTCGCCAAGGAATTTATCGCGGCACAGGATCCTGCAGATCCCGGCGTGCTGGTGCTGTCTCGCTTTGCCGGCGCGGCGGAGCAGCTAAAGGAAGCGTTGCTGGTGAACCCCTACGACACGTACTCCACCGCGCAGGCGATCCAGCAGGCCTTGCACATGCCGCTGGCCGAGCGGCAGGCGCGGCATGAGAAGCTGCTGGAACGGGTCCGCTGCCAGGATGTGCATTGGTGGAGTCGGGAATACCTGCGTGCCTTGTCGGAAACCGAGGGCGGCTGAGGACTTGTTGCGGCTGCAGAAGGAGCTAGCCATGACCGAGAGACTGGATTCGCAGACCTGCACGCCGTGCCGTGGGGGCATTCCGCCGCTGGAGCGTGCCGAGGCCGAAGGGCTGCTGGCCGACACGCCCGGATGGACGCTGACCGATGACGCCGGCAGGCTCGAGCGAAGCTTCACCTTCCGCAACTTCGCGCAGGCGCTGGCATTCGCCAATGGCGTGGGACAACTGGCGGAAGCGCAAGGGCATCATCCCGAGATCAGCTTTGGATGGGGGCATGCCACGGTGTCGTGGCGGACCAAGAAGATCAAGGGACTGCACAGGAATGATTTCATCATGGCGGCCAAGACTTCCGGGCTGGCTGAGCAGTTGCGGGAGGGCAGTTAGCGATCACTTGCCTTGAAATGCGGATGGCGTAACGCCTCGTGACGCCGTGGCTCCCCTCTCCAACGCGTGGGAGAGGGCAGGAACCAGGCGCTACGGCATTCGTAGCAGCTAGTTCAAATCCCCCGGCAGATCCACGTCCCTGAACGCCCCGTCGTCCTCCGTCAGGATCCTCGTCACCGGTTGCGCCTTCAACAGCGCCCGCGCTCCCTCGTCCCCGTCGAGCTTCAGCAATTCCTCCCGCCAGGCTGCCCCGAATCCAACCGGGTGCCCGCGCTGCCCGTCGCGCCACGGCGCGGCAATGGTGTCAGGCGTGGTGATGGTCAACGCCACCGCCCTGACCAGTTCCATCGGCAACCACGGCATATCGGCAAGCGCCACCACCCAGCCACGCGCGTCGGGCGTCGCCGCGACCGCGGCGCGCAACGCTGCGCCCATGCCGGCTTCGGCCCCGGCCGCTTCGACCACCCGGCAGCCCCCGCGCCGCAATTCCTCGGCGAGCGCCGGATGGCCAGGCCGGATCACGGCAATCGAGTCAGGCAGCGCAGCGGCCAATGTCCGCGCACTGCGCCACGCGATGGTGCGGCCGTCAGGCAGTGTCTCCAGCAGCTTGTTGCGCTGGCCATTGGCGTCGAAGCGCCGGCCGAACCCGGCCGCCAGGAGAACCCCGGTCGGCAGGTCGGTCTTGATCAGGGGAGCATTGCGGGCGGCGGTCATGGCGCATCCTCAGGTGCTGCAGCTGCTGCCGGTGCCGGCCGCCATTTCCCGTGCCGCCTTGGCGCCTTCCACCTGCAGGATGTCGGGCAGCGAGACATGGTTCTTGGCGGCCACCACTTCGGCCAGGATGGAAATGGCAATCTCCGGCGGCGTGCGGCTGCCGATGAAGATGCCGACCGGGCCGTGCAGGCGGGACAGCTGAACGTCGTTCAGGTCGAATTCCTTGAGGCGCTCGCGCCGTGCCTGGTTGTTGCGACGCGAGCCCAGCGCGCCGACGTAAAACGCGCGCGTGCGCAACGCTTCCATCAGCGCCAGGTCGTCGAGCTTGGGATCGTGCGTGAGCGCAATCACCGCGCAACGCTCGTCGAGGTTCATCTCCGTCACGGTGTCGTCGGGCATGGTCCGCACCATGATCACACCCGGGATGTCCCACGTTTCCGTGTATTCCTCGCGCGGGTCGCACACGGTGACCTGGAAGCCCAGGCCCACGGCAATCTGGCACAGGTACTTCGACAACTGCCCCGCGCCGATCACGAGCATGCGATAGCGCGGGCCGTGAATGGTTCGCAAGGTCTGGCCGTCGAAGGCCAGGCCATCGGTGGCCTCCGCCGGCCCCAGCGTGGCGTTGCCGGTCGCCATGTCGAGCGTGCGCGTCACCAGCCGGCCGTTCTCGACGGCGTCGAGCAGTTCCGCGATGCCGCTCGCGGGGGCGAGCGGCTCGGTCACCAGTTCAATCGTGCCGCCGCACGGCAGGCCGAAGCGGTGGGCTTCCTCGGCGCTGATGCCGTATTTGACAGATTCGGGATGATCCGCGGTGATGCCGAGCCGGCGCACGCGGTCGATCAGATCGTCTTCGATGCAGCCGCCGGACACCGAGCCGACGACAAGCCCGTCATCGCGCACGGCCAGCATCGCGCCTTCCGGGCGGGGCGACGAGCCCCAGGTCCTGACTACCGTCACCAGCAGCACACGGTGGCCTTCCTGCTGCCACCGAACACTGCTTCTCAGGACTTCGAGATCCACGCTGTCCATGATCGCTTCCGCTTGGGTTCCTCTGATTGTTGCTCTGTTTGTTGCGCATCGCTGCCATCGGGGGCGGCGTCTTGTTGTGGTTCGGCATCATCGGGCGCCGGCGCAGCCAGTGCCTCGGTGAAACGCGTGAAAAAGGTCTCCGCCATCTTGCGCGCCGCGGCGTCTACCAGCCGCGAGCCGATCTGCGCGATCTTGCCGCCCACCTGCGCGTTGACCGCATACGTGAGCACCGTTTCATCGCCCTCGGGTTCCAGCGTGACGCGTGCGGACCCTTTGCCGAAACCGGCCGCACCGCCTTGTCCGTCGAACTGGATGGTGTAGCTGTCCGGTGCCTGGATATCCTGCAGCGCCATGCGGCCCTTGAAGCGCGCCTTGACCGGGCCGACCGCCGCGGTCAAGGCGAGCTGGTAGGCATTTTCGCCGTCAGGCTGGATGCTCTCACATCCGGGGATGCACTGCTTGAGCAGCGCGATGTCGTTGAGCGCTTCCCATGCCACTTGCTGAGGCACCGGCAGGCGCTGGCTCTGGTTCATTTCCATGGGGGGCGCTCCTTGTCTCTTGTGATTGGTTTCATAGGCGAAGCGAAAGCCGTGCCGGCGTCCGGCTCGGACAGCAAGGTCTGCAAGCCGAGCAGGCTGTCGAGATTGTGCGCCGGACGCAGCGCATCCACATGCGGCAGGATGGCCTGCACGCCACGCGCCTGCGGCGCGAAGCCGGGGTAGCGCAGCAGCGGGTTGAGCCAGATGATGCGGTGAGCAAAGCGCCGCAGCCGCGCCATCTCCTGGTCCAGCAGGTCGATATGTTCGTGGTCCAGCCCGTCAGTGACGAGCAGTACCGTGGCGCGTCCCGATAGCGTGCGGCGTGCCCACTGGCGGTTGAAGCTCGCCAGCGCTTCGCCGATGCGCGTGCCGCCGGCCCAGTCGCGCACCTGGCCGGTGATGACGGCTACAGCTTCGTCGGGGTCGCGCTCGCGCAAGGCGCGCGTGATGTTGGTGAGCCGCGTGCCGAACAGGAATACGGACAGCCGCTCGCGCGACAGCGTCAACGCATGGCAGAAGTACAGCACGGCGCGCGAGTACTGGCTCATCGATCCGGAGATGTCGAGCAGCAGCACCACCGGCGGCTTGCGTTCGGCATGGCGGCGGTATTTCCAGCGCAGCCATTCGCCATGCTGGCGCACGGCCAGGCGCGCGCTCGCGCGCAGGTCGGCACGCGTGCCGCTGCTGGCCGGACGCAGCCGGCGCGTGCGCTCCATGGCCAGGTGGGCGCGGCGCTTGCGCACCAGGTGCTGCAGCGCGCGCCATTCCTGCGCGGTCAGCGTCTCGAAATCGCGCTGCGCCAGTCGCTCCTGGTCCGAGAACGTCAGCGGCACCGTGATCCGGTCCGCTTCGGTCTGCTGCGGCCGGGCGGGCAGGTCAGGCTGGCGTGCCGCCAATGCATCGGCCAGCCGGTTGCTGCGCCGCGGCGGCGGCGCGCCGGCATCGACGCGCGGCAGCAGCATCGCGCGCAGCTTGCCTTCCCAGTCGGGGTCGCGCCAGAACAGGTCGAAGGCGGCGTCGAACAGCGGCCGCTGGTCGGGGCCGGACAACACCAGCGCGGCCAACGCCGCGCGAACGTCGTCGCGCCGGCCGATGTCCACGTATTGCAGCGCATCGAGCGCGTCGACCGAATGCGCGGGCGACAGCGCGAAGCCGCCGTCGTGCAGCAGCCGCATGAAGTGCGCCACGTTGCGCGCCAGCACCGGCAGGGCGGGGCCGGGCTTGCCGGCGCGGGCGGGGTGCAGCGTGGCCATCGGTCAGGTCGCGGCGGATGCGCCCGCGAGCAGTTCGGCCACGGTCGGCCCATCGGCGCGGGCCAGGTCGTCCTGGTACTTGAGCAGCACGCCGAGTGTGTCGCGCACGGACTGCGGGTCCAGTTCGGTCACGCCGAGCGCGGACAGCGCGCGGCACCAGTCGATGGCCTCGGCGATACCGGGCGCCTTGAACAGGTCGATGCCGCGCAGCCGGTGGATGAAATCGACGGCCTGCGCCTGCAGCCGTGCGGCGGCTTCCGGCGCGCGTGCCGCGACGATCTGCAGTTCGCGCTCGCGCTGTGGGTAACCCATCCACTGGTACAGGCAGCGGCGCTTGAGCGCGTCGTGGACCTCGCGCGTGCGGTTGGAGGTGACGATGATCAGCGGCGGCCGCTCGGCGCGGATCACGCCGATCTCGGGGATCGACACCTGGTATTCGGACAGTATCTCGAGCAGGAACGCTTCGAACGGTTCGTCGGCGCGGTCGATCTCGTCGATCAGCAGCACGCGCGGCGCGCCCGGTGCTGCGGGATCGGGCAGCAGGGCTTCGAGCAGCGGGCGTTTCAGCAGGTAGTCGTCGTGATAGAGCGACTGCGCCTCGGGGCGCTCGCCGCGCGCCTCGGCCACGCGCAGGGCCATGATCTGGCGCGGGTAGTCCCATTCGTACAGCGCGCTGGCCGCGTCGAGGCCTTCGTAGCACTGCAGGCGCAGCAGGCGCGTGCCCATGACTTCGGCCATGGCCTGCGCCAGGGCGGTCTTGCCTACGCCGGGTTCGCCTTCAAGGAACAGCGGGCGCTGCATGCGCAGGGCGAGGTACAGCACCGTCGCGGTTTCGCGGTCGGCGAAGTATTGGTGGGATTCGAGGAGCGACTGGGTTTGGTCGATGGAGGTGGGAAGCATGGGCGGCAGCGACTGAAGCGGCTGATGAACGCATTGGTTGCTCCCCGCTCCCGCTTGCGGGAGCGGGGCCGGGGGTGAGGGCCGGCGCTTGCAGTACCGGTCACCTTCACTTCGTGTGACGCCGGCCCTCACCCCCAACCCCTCTCCCCAAGGAGAGAGGGGAGCAAGGCAGAGGCTTGGTGCATGCCGGCTATCCCTTCAGCGCCGCCTCCACCGCCCGCGCCGCCAGCACCGGAATCAAATGTGCCCGGTACTCCGCCGACGCATGCAGATCGGCATTGAGCCGCGATGGATCAACCTTCACCGCCTTCGCCGCTGCCGCGGTGAAGTTGGCCGCCAGCGCCTGTTCCAGCGGCTGGCAGCGGAACACGCTGTCGGCCGCCCCGGTGACGGCAACGCGCACGTTGCCGCCGGTGCGCGCGACCATCACGCCGACCAGCGCGAAGCGAGAGGCCGGGTTGCGGAACTTGATGTAGGCCGCCTTCTCTGGCACCGGGAAGCGCACGGCGGTGATCAGTTCGTCGGGCTCCAGCGCGGTTTCATACAGGCCCTTGAAGAAGTCATCGGCCGCAATGATGCGGCGGTCGGTGACCACACTGGCGCCCAGGCCCAGCACCGCGGCGGGGTAGCAAGCGGCGGGATCGTCATTGGCAAGCGAGCCGCCAATGGTGCCCATCGCGCGCACCTGGCGGTCGCCGATGCCATCGGCCAGCGCGGCCAGCGCGGGAATGCGCTGGCGTACCTCCGCGTTGGCAGCGACGTCGGCATGGCGCGCGGCGGCGCCGATCACGATCTCGTTGCCTTCGACGCGGATATCGCTCATGCCTGGAATGCGGGCCACGTCGATAAGCGTGGACGGCGCGGACAGGCGCAGCTTCATTGCCGCCAGCAGGCTCTGGCCTCCGGCCAGGAACTTGGCGTCCGGATCGGCCCGGAGCTTGGCGACCGCTGCCTTGGCATCCGCCGCGCGTTCAAACTGGAATGCGTACATGTCGGTTTCCTTTACGGTTCGTCGGCGGACTCAGGGCCGGGCGGCCTGGATGGCCTGCCACACGCGGTGCGGCGTGGCGGGCATCTGCAGGTCCTTCACGCCAAGCGGCGACAGCGCATCGACCAGCGCGTTGATGAACGCGGGCGGCGAGCCGATGGCGCCAGCTTCGCCGCAGCCCTTCACGCCGAGCGGGTTGTGCGTGCAGGGCGTGCCCTTGGCGGTTTCCACGGTGAAGTCTGGCAGGTCGCCCGCGCGCGGCATGGCGTAGTCCATGTAGGAACCGGTCAGCAACTGGCCGCTGTCGCTGTCGTAGATGCACTGCTCCAGCATGGCCTGGCCCAGGCCCTGGCCGATGCCGCCGTGTACCTGGCCTTCGACGATCATCGGGTTGATGATGTTGCCGAAGTCGTCGACCGCGGTGAACTTCATCACCTGCGACTCGCCGGTGTCCGGATCGACCTCTACCTCGCACACATAGGCGCCCGACGGATACGTGAAGTTGGTCGGGTCGTAGAACGCGTTCTCGTTCAGGCCCGGCTCCAGCTTGTCGAGCGGATAGTTGTGCGGCACGTACGCGGTCAGCGCGACTTCACCGAAGGTCTTGGTGCGGTCCGTGCCGGCCACGCGGAACACGCCGTTGCTGAACTCGACGTCGGCATCGGACGCCTCCAGCAAGTGCGCGGCGATTTTCTTGGCCTTGGCTTCGATCTTGTCCAGCGCCTTCATGATCGCCGACCCGCCCACTGCGAGCGAGCGCGAGCCATAGGTGCCCATGCCGAACGGCACGCGCCCGGTATCGCCATGCACGATCTCGACCGACTCCAGCGCAATGCCGAGCCGGTCCGCCACGATCTGCGCGAAGGTGGTCTCGTGGCCCTGACCGTGGCTGTGCGAGCCCGTGAACACCGTCACACTGCCGGTCGGGTGCACGCGGATCTCGCCGACCTCGAACAGGCCCGCGCGCGCGCCCAATGCGCCGGCGATGTTCGACGGTGCCAGCCCGCATGCTTCGATGTAGCAGGAGTAGCCAAGGCCGCGCAGCTTGCCGCGCTGCTTTGCCTCGTCCCGGCGGGCCGGGAAGCCCTTCACGTCGGCGAGTTCCTGCGCGCGCGCGAGGCAGGGCTCGTAGTCGCCGGTGTCATAGGTCAGGCCGACCGGCGTGGCATACGGGAACTGGCGGATGAAGTTCTTGCGGCGCAGCTCGGCCGGGTCGGTCTTCAGTTCGTGCGCGGCGGCTTCCACCAGCCGTTCGACCACATAGGTGGCCTCGGGACGCCCGGCGCCGCGGTAGGCGTCCACCGGCGCGGTGTTGGTGAACACCGCCTTGACCTCGGCGTAGATGGCCGGCGTGGCGTACTGCCCGGCCAGCAGCGTCGCATAGAGGATGGTGGGCACGCTACTGGCGAAGGTCGACAGGTACGCGCCCATGTTGGCGGTGGTGTGCACGCGCATGGCCAGGAACTTGCCGTCGCTGTCGAGCGCCAGCTCGGCCTTCGTCACGTGGTCGCGGCCGTGCGCGTCGGTCAGGAACGACTCCGAACGCTCGGCGGTCCACTTGATCGGCCGGCCGACCTTCTTCGAGGCCCAGGTCAGCGCCACGTCTTCCGGATACAGGAAGATCTTCGAGCCGAAGCCGCCGCCGACGTCGGGCGCAATGATGCGCAGCCGCGATTCCGGCAGGCCCAGCACGAAGGCGCCCATCAGCAGGCGTTCCACGTGCGGGTTCTGGTTGGCCACGTAGACGGTGTAGCTGTCGTCCTGGCGCGCGTAGCTGGCGTTGACCGCGCGCGGTTCGATCGCGTTGGGAATCAGCCGGTTGTTGACGATATCGAGCGTGGTCACGTGCGCGGCTTTCGCGAACGCGGCATCGGTCGCGGCCTTGTCGCCGTGGCCCCACGTGTAGCAGGTGTTGGCCGGCACGTCGTCATGCACGAGCGTGGAGGCCGCCGCGGCATCGCCAGCGTTGACGACGGCTGGCAATTCCTCGTAGTCGACCTCGACCTTCTCGGCGGCGTCCTTCGCCTGCGCGAGCGTTTCGGCCACTACCAGGGCGACCTGGTCGCCGACATGGCGTGCCTTGCCCTGTGCGATGACAGGGTGGGGCGGCTCCTTCATCGGCGTGCCGTCGATGCTGTGGATCAGCCAGCCGCACGGCAGGCCGCCCACCTTGTCGGCGGCCATGTCCTCGCCGGTCAGCACGGCGATCACGCCGGGCGAGGCCAGCGCGGCGCTCTTGTCGATCGACCGGATGCGCGCATGCGCATGCGGCGAGCGCACGAAATAGCCGTAGCTCTGCTGCGGCAGGACGATGTCGTCGGTGTACTGGCCGTTGCCGGTCAGGAAGCGGAAGTCTTCCTTGCGCTTGACCGGCGAGCCGACGAACTTCTGCGATTCGGGTGCGTTCATGGCTGGCCTCCCTTACTCGGCGCTCGTGGCGGTGGCGCCGCGCATGGCGGCCTGCCCCTGCTGCACGGCCCTGACGATGTTGTGGTAGCCGGTGCAGCGGCACAGGTTGCCTTCGAGCTGCTGGCGAATGGCGGTGGCATCGGCGTCGGGCTGGGCCTGCACCAGCGCGGTGGCGGCCATCACCATGCCCGGCGTGCAGAAGCCGCACTGCAGGCCGTGGCATTCGCGGAAGGCTTCCTGCATCGGGTGCATCGGCGCCCCGTTGCCGACGCGTATGCCGGACAGTCCTTCGATGGTGGTGACCTCGGCCCCATCGGCCTGCACCGCGAGGATATTGCAGGACTTGACCGCGCGCCCGTCCAGGTGGACCGTGCAGGCGCCGCACTGCGCGGTGTCGCAGCCGACATGGGTGCCGGTAAGGCGAAGCTGTTCGCGCAGGAACTGGACCAGGAGGGTGTTGGGTTCTACCTGGGCGTCAACGGGCTTGCCATTGACCGTCAGGCGGATCGGAATCGCCATGCTTGTCTCCATGTGGGTGGACGCGCATGACCAATTCCCCGAAATCCCAAAATAAACAGCGCGGGACTGGCCACGACGCGGTACTGCCGTTTGCTACGGCTATTTCGTGATATTGGTGCTGCCGGTGCTGCCCACGGCCATTGCCGTGCGGGAGGAACCCCCCGGCGGCCGGCGAACGTTTGGCCGCGACGGGCTGTAACAGTTAATCACAAATCGCGGGCCACTGCCATGCGGGTTGCGCGTGCCCCGAAAGGGGGACAGCTAGAATGATCGAGACTACCCGGCACCAACTCCGGCACTAGCCCGATACCAGCCCCACGACATGGAAGCCTTCTTCGACTGGCTGTTCGACATCGTCGCCTTACCGAAGGTGGGCCTGCCCGCCATTTTCCTCGTCAGCCTGGTGTCGGCCACGCTGCTGCCGCTCGGCTCGGAACCGGCGGTGTTCGGCTATATCAAGCTCAATCCGCATATGTTCTGGCCCGCGGTGGTGGTGGCCACGCTCGGCAATACGGCGGGCGGCGCCATCGACTGGTGGCTCGGCTACGCGGCCAAGCTCGCGCTGGTGCGCTATCGCAAGCGGCGCCAGGCGCGCGAACACGAGCAGGAACATCTCGAGCATCGCAAACATGTGCGCAAGCCCACCAAGCCGAAGCTCGACGCGCGCTACTTCCACTGGATGAGGCGGCTGGGGCCGCCCACGCTGCTGGCATCATGGTTGCCGGCAATTGGTGATCCTTTGTGCACTTTAGCGGGCTGGCTGCGGCTGCCGTTCTGGCCGAGCCTGGTTTATATGGCGATCGGCAAATTCCTGCGCTACCTGGCCATGACAGCCAGCCTGCTGTGGATACCGGACAGTTTTTGGCACAACATTGCTGAAATGTTCCGCGCCTGGTTCTGAACCTGCATGTGGCAGACAGTACACAAGGCGGCGCTAAACCCTTGTTCCGGCACGGGTTGTGCCATGTTGCGGCGCGGCGAAACCGTGCCATGCAGTACAATCGCGCTTTAATGAACGATCGGCGCACACCTTCAGTGCGCCAGCAGGAAGCGGTCCCCCATGAACGCCCCACTCGTGCTCGACGCCAAGCTGGCCGCGCAGGACGCCCCTGCGCGCCTGCGTGAAATCCCCTATAACTACACGTCCTTTTCGGACCGCGAGATTGTCATCCGCCTGCTCGGCGAAGAGGCCTGGCGCATCCTGGACGAGCTGCGCGGCGAGCGCCGTACCGGCCGGTCAGCGCGCATGCTGTACGAAGTGCTGGGCGATATCTGGGTCGTACGCCGCAACCCGTACCTGCAGGACGACCTGCTCGAGAACCCCAAGCGCCGCCAGATGCTGGTGAGCGCGCTGCACCACCGCCTGGGCGAGATCGAGAAGCGCCGCGCCGCCGACCGTGCCGAGCACGCCGAGCCGGCTGCCGAGGACCGCTCGCACCGCGTGGAGCAGCTGGTCGCGTTCGCCAAGCAGGCGATCGAGGACTTCAAGAACGAGTTTGCCGCCGCCTACGACCTGCGCAAGCGCGCGCAGCGCGTGCTGGGCCGCGTCACGCAGAAGGACAACATCAAGTTCGATGGCCTGTCGCGCGTCTCGCACGTGACCGACGCGACCGACTGGCGCGTGGAATATCCGTTCGTCGTGCTGACGCCGGACACCGAGGAAGAGATCGCCGGCCTGGTGAAGGGCTGCTTCGAACTCGGCCTGACCATCATCCCGCGCGGGGGCGGCACCGGCTATACCGGCGGCGCCGTGCCGCTGACGCCGATGAGCGCGGTCATCAACACCGAGAAGCTGGAACAGCTCGGCCCGGTCGAGCAGACCGAGCTGCCGAACGTCCCGCACAAGGTTGCCACCATCTTCTCCGGCGCCGGCGTGGTGACGCGCCGCGTGGCCGACGCCGCCGACAAGGCCGGCCTGGTGTTCGCGGTGGACCCGACCTCGATCGACGCCTCCTGCATCGGCGGCAACGTCGCCATGAACGCGGGTGGCAAGAAGGCCGTGCTGTGGGGCACCGCGCTGGACAACCTGGCCTGGTGGCGCATGGTCGATCCGGAAGGCAACTGGCTGGAAGTCACGCGCCTGGACCACAACCTCGGCAAGATCCACGACGTGCCGGTCGCCACTTTCGAACTGAAGTGGTCCGACGGCAACCGTGCGCCAGGCGAGAAGGTGCTGCGCACCGAGACGCTGGCCATCGAGGGCCGCAAGTTCCGCAAGGAAGGCCTGGGCAAGGACGTCACCGACAAGTTCCTGGCGGGCCTGCCCGGCGTGCAGAAGGAAGGCTGCGACGGCATCATCACCAGCGCGCGCTGGATCCTGCACCGCATGCCGAAGTTCATCCGCACCGTGTGCCTGGAGTTCTTCGGCCAGGCGCGCGATGCGATCCCGAGCATCGTCGAGATCAAGGACTTCCTCGACGCCGAGTCGAAGACCCCGGGCGGCGCCATCCTCGCCGGCCTGGAGCACCTGGACGAGCGCTACCTGCGCGCGGTCGGCTATGCCACCAAGAGCAAGCGCAACGCCTTCCCGAAGATGGTGCTGATCGGCGATATCGTCGGCGACGATGAAGACGCCGTGGCGCGCGCCACCTCGGAAGTCATCCGCATGGCCAACGGCAAGAGCGGCGAAGGCTTTATCGCCGTGAGCCCCGAGGCCCGCAAGAAATTCTGGCTCGACCGTTCGCGCACCGCCGCCATCGCCAGGCACACCAACGCCTTCAAGATCAATGAAGACGTGGTGATCCCGCTGCCGCGCATGGGCGAGTACACCGACGGCATCGAGCGCATCAATATCGAGCTGTCGATCAAGAACAAGCTCGCGCTGGTCGACGCGCTGGAGGCCTTCTTCGCGCGCGGCAACCTGCCGCTGGGCCGCAGCGACGACGCCAACGAGATCCCAAGCGCCGAGCTGCTGGAAGACCGCGTCCAGCACGCGCTCACGCTGCTGCGCGAAATCCGCGCGCGCTGGCGCTACCTGCAGGACCACCTCGATGTGCCGCTGGCCACCGCCAAGGCGTCGCTGATCGGCCACGGCCTGGGCCTGCTCGGCCAGGCCTTCGACGCGCGCCTGGTGCAGCAGCCCGATGCCACGGTGTTCCACCTGCTGCAGGACCGCACCATCCGCGTGTCCTGGAAGGCCGAAGTGCGCGCCGAGCTGCGCAAGATCTTCAATGGCGGCGAGTTCAAGCCGATCCTCGACGAAGCGCAGGCGATCCACAAGCAGGTGCTGCGCGGGCGCGTGTTCGTGGCGCTGCATATGCACGCCGGCGACGGCAACGTGCACACCAACATCCCGGTCAACTCCGACAACTACGAGATGCTCCAGGATGCCCACCGCGCGGTGGCTCGCATCATGGACCTGGCGCGCTCGCTCGACGGCGTGATTTCCGGCGAGCACGGCATCGGCATTACCAAGCTGGAATTCCTGACCGAGGAAGAGATCGGCGACTTCCGCACCTACAAGCAGAAGGTCGATCCGCAGGGCCGCTTCAACAAGGGCAAGCTGCTGCCGGGCGCGGACCTGCGCAATGCGTACACGCCGTCGTTCGGGCTCATGGGGCACGAGTCCATCATCATGCAGCAGAGCGACATCGGCGCCATCGCCGACAGCGTCAAGGACTGCCTGCGCTGCGGCAAGTGCAAGCCGGTGTGCGCCACGCACGTGCCGCGCGCCAACCTGCTGTACAGCCCGCGCAACAAGATCCTGGCGACCTCGCTGCTGGTCGAGGCCTTCCTGTATGAAGAGCAGACCCGCCGCGGCGTGTCGATCAAGCACTGGGACGAGTTCTCGGACGTGGCCGACCACTGCACGGTGTGCCACAAGTGCGCGACGCCGTGCCCGGTCAAGATCGACTTCGGCGATGTGTCGATGAACATGCGCAACCTGCTGCGCAAGATGGGGCAGAAAAAGTTCAACCCCGGAACGGCCGCGTCGATGTTCTTCCTGAACGCCACCAACCCCGAGACCATCAACCTGACCCGCAAGGTCATGATCGACTGGGGCTACAAGGCACAGCGCCTGGGCAACGAGGTGCTGAAGAAGTTCGCGAAGAAGCAGACCGCGCATCCGCCCGCCACCGTGGGCAAGGCGCCGGTGCGCGAGCAGGTGATCCACTTCATCAACAAGAAGATGCCGGGCAACCTGCCCAAGAAGACCGCGCGCGCGCTGCTCGACATCGAGGACAACGAGATCGTGCCGATCATCCGCGACCCGAAGGCGACCACGCCCGAGACCGAAGCGGTGTTCTATTTCCCGGGCTGCGGCTCGGAGCGGCTGTTCTCGCAGGTGGGGCTGGCCACGCAGGCCATGCTCTGGCACGTGGGCGTGCAGACCGTGCTGCCGCCGGGCTACCTGTGCTGCGGTTATCCGCAGCGCGGCAACGGCCAGTATGACAAGGCCGAGAAGATGGTCACGGACAACCGCGTGCTGTTCCACCGCGTGGCCAATACGCTGAACTACCTCGACATCAAGACCGTGGTGGTCAGCTGCGGCACGTGCTACGACCAGCTCGCCGGTTATGAGTTCGAGAAGATCTTCCCGGGCTGCCGCATCATCGACATTCACGAATACCTGCTGGAAAAGGGCGTGAAGCTCGAAGGCGTGACCGGTACGCGCTACATGTACCACGACCCGTGCCACACGCCGATCAAGACCATGGACCCGACCAAGCTGGTCAATGACCTGATGGGCGGCAACGCGGGCGCCGGCAAGATCGAGAAGAACGAGCGCTGCTGCGGGGAATCCGGCACGCTGGCGGTGACCCGTCCGGATGTCTCGACGCAGATCCGCTTCCGCAAGGAAGAGGAGATGACCAAGGGCGCCGACAAGCTGCGCACCGATGGCTTCACCGGTGACGTCAAGATCCTCACCAGCTGCCCGTCGTGCCTGCAGGGGCTGTCGCGCTACAACGAAGATGCGTCGGTGCAGGCCGACTACATCGTCGTGGAAATGGCGAAGCATCTGCTGGGCGAGAACTGGATGCCGGAGTACGTGGCCAAGGCCAACGCCGGCGGCATCGAGCGGGTGCTGGTGTGACACGCGCAGCAGGTTGCCCGCTGTGTGAGGCCGACGGCGGCGAACTCGTCTGGATGGGCGACCGCGCACGCGTGATCCTGGTCGAGCACGATCGCTTCCCCGGCTTCTGCCGCATCGTCTGGAACGATCATGCGGCCGAGCTGACCGACCTGGAGGATGGCGACCAGGCCTGGCTGATGCGGCTGGTGGCGCGGGTCGAGCGCGTGGTGCGCGAGGTCATGACGCCCGACAAGATCAACCTGGCCGCGTTCGGCAATATGGTGCCGCACCTGCACTGGCATATCATTGCGCGCTACCGCTGGGACACGCATTTCCCCGAGGCAATCTGGGCGGCTCCGCAACGCGCCGCTGACGCGGCGCGAGTGGCCGAGCTGCAAGGCCGGCTGCCGGCGCTGCGTGCGGCACTTTCGGCGCTCGCCACCGACGACTGAGGCCGGCAGGCGCACGGAACCGCGTCGAGCGGGATGCGTCTGACTCGTGTTGTCATGGCAAGGGCCGCCGCGGCCCTTGCTCGTTCCAGAAGAACAAGCCCGCCGAAGCGCCGGCGGGCGAACCGCTGCCGCTATGTCCACGACCCCGACTTCCGTTACCGTACCTGGCCCGGCCGTTCCCGCCCGGGCCCTCAAGATCCAGAGCCGGCTGCGCATGGCCGCGACCTGGGCGCTGATCCGGCCCTACTGGAAGTCCGAAGACCGCAAGGCCGGCCTTGGCCTGCTGACGCTGGTGGTCGCGCTCAACCTGGGCATCGTCTATATCAACGTGCTGCTCAACGAGTGGAACCGCGTGTTCTACAACGCGCTGGAGCAGCGCGACTATGCCTCGTTCAAGGTGCTGCTGCTGCGCTTTTCGTGGATCGCGGCGTTCTTCATCGTGGCTGCCATCTCCCGGCAGTACTACACGATGATGCTCCAGATGCGCTGGCGTACCTGGATGACGAGCCAGTTCATGGGCCACTGGATGGGGCACCAGGCGTACTACCGCATCGAGCAGACGCATACCACTGACAACCCCGACCAGCGGATCTCCGACGACTTGCGCCAGTTCACCGACGGTGCGCTGACGCTATCGCTGGGCCTGCTCAATTCGGTGGTGACGCTGCTGTCCTTCGTCGGCATCCTGTGGACGGTGTCCGGCCCGATCAGCCTGGCGCTGGGTGGCAACGAAATCGTGATCCCGGGCTATATGGTGTGGTTTGCGGCGGGCTACGCGGTGATCGGTTCGCTGATTGCGCACGTGGTCGGACGGCCGCTGATCGGCCTGAATTTCCAGCAGGAACAATACGAAGCCGATTTCCGTTTCACGCTGGTGCGCCTGCGCGAGAACAGCGAACCCGTCGCGCTGTACCGCGGCGAGCCGACCGAGCAGGCCGGCCTGCGCGCGCGCTTCGACCGCATCCGCGCGAACTGGAACCAGCTGATGCGCTATACGCGGCGGCTGACCTTCGTGAGTTCCGGCTATGCCCAGTTCGCCATCATCTTCCCGATCCTTGTGGCCGCACCACGCTACTTCGCCGGCAAGATGACCCTCGGCGGCCTGATGCAGACCAGCTCCGCCTTCGGCCAGGTGCAGGGCGCGCTGTCGTGGTTCGTGGACAGCTACGCCACGCTGGTGGGCTGGAAGGCCGCGGCCAACCGGTTGATCGATTTCCAGGAAGCGATCCGCGTTGCCGAGCGGCAGGACGAGTCGCATACCGGCGTGCGCGATATCGAGGTCGAGCATAGCGGCGAGCCGCAGGCCGGGATCCGCGTCGACGGCCTGGGCCTGGCGCTGCCGGTGCGCGCCCAGCGCGGCGCGAGCGTCGGCCAGCGCCCGCTGGTGGCGCCGTTCTCGCTGTCGATCGCGCCGGGCGAGCGCTGGCTCGTGAATGGACCGTCGGGCTGCGGCAAGAGCGTGCTGTTCCGCGCGCTGGCCGGAATCTGGCCATACGGCAGCGGCACCATCACCATGCCGTCCCACGCGCGCACGCTGTTCCTGCCGCAGCGCAGCTACCTGCCGATCGGCACGCTGGCCGACGCGCTTGCCTATCCGGACGCAGGCACCGCCCACGCGGCCGAGGCGCTGCAGGCGGTGCTGAGGCAGGCGCGGCTGCCTCAGCTCGTGGACCAGCTCGATGTGTTCGACAACTGGTCGCTGCGGCTGTCGCCCGGCGAGCAGCAGCGCCTGGCCTTCGCCCGCGCGCTGCTGCAGAAGCCGCGCTACCTGTTCCTGGACGAGGCGACCAGCGCCCTCGACGAGGAGACTGAGGGCATCATGTACCGGATGGTGGTCGACGCACTGCCCGACGCCGCCATCATCAGCATTGCCCACCGCAGCACGGTCGCGGCGTTCCATGGCCGCCGCCTGCGTTATGTGCCGGATGACGGCGCCGGCACCCAAGATGGGCAAGGCGAGAGCGCTGCGGTAAGCTATCGGGTCGTATGCGAGGCGTGAACGCGTACCGCAACAGGTAGCACCACGTCGCATCACGCCAACCCACCAGGCGCCCGCGCCGGCGAACCCACTATGGCAGGCCTCGAAAAAGATACTCCCCATCCCACCGCGCTGACGGTGCACACGCAATCGCGCGTGCTTGAAGTCGGCTTCGACAACGGGCGCGACTTCCGGCTGCCGTTCGAGCTGCTGCGCGTGTATTCGCCGTCGGCCGAGGTGCAGGGGCATGGCCCCGGCCAGGAAGTGCTGCAGACCGGCAAGCGCGAGGTCGGCATTGCCGCGGTCGAGCCGGTGGGCAACTACGCCATCCAGATCCGCTTTACCGACGGCCACGATACCGGCATCTATTCCTGGGAACTGCTGTACCGCCTCGGCGACCAGCAGGATGTGCTGTGGGCCGATTACCTGCAGCGCCTGGAAGCCGCCGGCGCCGACCGCGACACGCCCATGGCGGCCGCCGGCGGCCATGGCTGCGGCCATCACCACTGATCTGTACCTGGAGTCTGAGATATGAGCGAAACCCACTTCGGGTTCGACAAGGTCGACGAATCGGAAAAGGCCGGCAAGGTCGCCGGCGTGTTCCATTCGGTCGCCAGCAAGTATGACGTGATGAACGACCTGATGTCGGGCGGCATGCACCGGCTGTGGAAGATGTTCACCATCGCCCAGGCCAACGTGCGGCCCGGCCAGAAGGTGCTGGACATCGCCGGCGGCACCGGCGACCTGGCCAAGGCGTTCGCCAGGCAGGCCGGCCCGACCGGCCAGGTCTGGCTCACGGACATCAACGAGTCGATGCTGCGCGTGGGTCGCGACCGCCTGCTCGACAAGGGCATCGTCACGCCGGTGGCGCTGTGCGACGCCGAACGCATCCCGTTCCCGGACAACTACTTCGACCTGGTCACGGTGGCCTTCGGCCTGCGCAACATGACGCACAAGGACGCCGCGCTGGCCGAAATGCGCCGCGTGGTGAAGCCCGGCGGCAAAGTCATGGTGCTGGAGTTCTCCAAGGTGTGGAAACCGCTGGAGAAGGCCTACGATATCTATTCGTTCAAGGTGCTCCCGTGGCTCGGGGAGAAGGTGGCGGGGGATGCCCCCAGCTATCGTTATCTGGCAGAATCGATCAGAATGCATCCGGACCAGGCTTCACTTGTACGCTTGATGGAACAAGTTGGGCTGGAGAAGGTCGAATACTTCAACCTGACGGCCGGAGTCGTGGCGCTCCACGTCGGGCGCAAGTACTAAATCGCCATTTCTGGCTTGAATTCGGCATTTCAGACCGGATTTGAGTGGAAACTGACAAGGGATCACTGAACATGTCTTCGATTCGCGGAAAATTCCTGGTGGGGTCGCTGATTGCCGCGATCGCGCTCGGCGCGGCGCTGGACGCCAATGCCAAGCGCATGGGCGGTTCGCGCAGCATCGGCAAGCAATCGTCCACCGTGACGCAGCAGCGCCAGCAGGCGCCGGCACAGCAAACGCCGTCGCAACAGCCGGCCCAGCAACCTGCGCAGCAGGCTGCGCCGGCCACCGCCGGGGCTGCCGGCGCAGCCGCAGCCGCGGCAAAGCCCAAGCGCAACTGGGCGGGCATGCTTGGCGGCCTTGCCGCGGGTCTGGGCATTGCGGCGCTGCTGTCGCACTTTGGCCTGGGCGGCGCGGCGGCCAGCTTCCTGGCCAACCTGATCCTGATTGCCCTGGTCGCGTTCGTGGTGATCTGGCTGATCCGCAAGTTCCGTGGCGGCAGCCAGCGCAGCCAGCAGCCGGCCTACGCCGGTGCCGGCAATGTGGGCGGCATGGGCGGCAACGCCGAGCCGATGCTGCGCCAGCAGACGCCGACGCCGGCCGCGAATCCGGTGATGCCCGCCGCGAGCGCCGCGCCGCTCGCCGGCGATACCGTGGCCCAGCAGCCGTGGGGCGTGCCGGCCGACTTCGACACCGAAGCCTTCCTGCGCAATGCCAAGGTGCATTTCGTGCGCCTGCAGGCGGCGTGGGATGCCGGCAACCTCGACGACATCCGCGAATTCACGACGCCGGAAATGTTTGCCGAGATCAAGATGGACCTGGCCGAGCGCGGCACCGAAGTCAACAAGACGGACGTGGTCACGCTGGAAGCGCAGATGCTGGGCATTGAATCGTCGCCGACCCAGCACCTGGCCAGCGTGCGCTTCTCGGGCATGATCCGCGAGCGCGCCGGCGAAGCGGCGCAGCCGTTCGCCGAGGTCTGGAACCTGGCCAAGCCGGTTTCCGGAACGGGCGGCTGGCTGCTGGCCGGTATCCAGCAGGAATCCTGAGTGCAGTCAGTGCCCCATGGCGGCGACGCCAGCGGGGAGTAGCTTAGAATGGAGGGCCCGTGCGCAAGCGCGGGCCTTTTCCGTTTGGAGGCGGCGCCCGGCGCTTTTGCCGGCCCTGCCTGTCCAGCCGTTCGCAGCAAGCCAATCGCCATGAACCCTCTGCCTTCCGCCCTGGCCGCGCCCGCCGTTGCCGCGCTGAACCACCTGCTCGAACAGGAACCCTGGGCCCGTGGCCAACTGGCGGCGTTTGCCGGCCGCGTGGTCCGGCTCGACGCGGCCGCGTTCGCGCTGTCGCTGCGCGTGACCGAGGACGGTGCCATCGAGCTGGCGCCCGCGGCCGAAGCGCCGGCGGTCACGATTTTGGTGCCGCTGCAGCAATGGCCGCTGGTTGCCGCCGACGTGGCGGACGGCGGCCAGGCCGCGGCGATGCGCCATGTGCGCATCGAAGGCGACGCCGAGCTGGCCAACACGGTTTCGATGCTGGCGCGCAACCTGCGCTGGGACGCGGCCGAGGACTTGTCGCGCGCGTTTCGCGGGATCCTCGGCGGCCCGCTCAGCGACAGCCTGGCCCAGCGCATGGTCGATGGCGCGCGCCAGGCCCATGAGCAGGCTACGCGCGTCGGGCGCACGCTGGTCGAGAACGTCACCGAGTACCTGCTGGATGAAAAGCCGACGCTGGTGCGCCATGGGGCGCTGGACGGCTTTGGCGCCGACGTGGGCCGCCTGCGCGATGACCTGGCCCGCCTGGAGAAACGCCTGGAGCGGCTCGAGCGCGCCCGTCCCGCCGGGTCGACGGCGCTGCCGTCCGCCCATCGCTGATCGCGCCGCCGGCATGACGCCAATTTCTGCTGCCGCCCGCCTCGCGCAGCGCCACCGTTTCCTGAACTCCGTCGCATGACCCGCCTTCTGCGCCTCGGCAAGATCCTCTTCGTCATCCTGTACTACGGGCTGGACGAGCTTGTGCTGTCCGGTTTCCAGAACCGCAAGATCCGCTTCCTGGTCCGCGTCATGACCATCGGGCGCAAGCTGGACATGCCGCGCGGCGAGCGGCTGCGGCTGGCGCTGACCAAGCTTGGGCCGATCTTCGTCAAGTTCGGCCAGGTCCTGTCCACGCGCCGCGACCTGATGCCGCCGGATATCGCCGACGAGCTGGCGATGTTGCAGGACCAGGTGCCGCCTTTCGACTCGGCGGTGGCCGTGCGGATCGTCGAGCGTTCGCTCGGGCGCTCGCTCGACGAGCTGTTCGAGACGTTCGAGCACCAGCCCGTGGCCAGCGCGTCCATCGCGCAGGTGCACTTCGCCACGCTGCGGGGCGGCCCGAACCATGGCCGCGAGGTGGCCGTCAAGGTGCTGCGGCCCGGCATGCTGCCGGTGATCGACAGCGACCTGGCGCTGATGCGCGACATGGCCACCTGGCTCGAGCGTTTCTGGGCCGACGGCAAGCGCCTGAAGCCGCGCGAGGTGGTGGCCGAGTTCGACAAGTACCTGCACGACGAACTCGACCTGATGATCGAGGCGGCCAACGCCAGCCAGCTGCGCCGCAACTTTGCCGATACCAACCTGCTGCTGGTGCCCGAAGTGTTCTGGGACTGGTGCAGCAGCACGGTGTTCGTGATGGAGCGCATGCACGGCATCCCGATCTCGCGCACCGAATCGCTCAAGGCGGCCGGCGTCGACATGCACCAGCTCGCGGAAGAGGGCGTCGAGATCTTCTTCACGCAGGTGTTCCGCGACGGCTTCTTCCATGCCGACATGCACCCCGGCAACATCCTGGTATCGGTGCAGCCGGAAACCTTTGGCCGCTATATCGCACTGGACTTCGGCATCGTCGGCGCGCTGTCGGAATTCGACAAGAACTACCTGGCGCAGAATTTCATCGCCTTCTTCCGCCGCGACTATCACCGCGTGGCGCTGCTGCACGTGGAATCGGGCTGGGTGCCGCCCGACACTCGCGTGGAAGAACTCGAAAGCGCGGTGCGCGCCTGCTGCGAGCCGTACTTCGACAAGCCGCTCAAGGAAATCTCGCTGGGCATGGTGCTGATGCGCCTGTTCCAGACCTCGCGCCGCTTCAACGTCGAGATCCAGCCGCAGCTGGTGCTGCTGCAGAAGACGCTGCTCAATATCGAAGGCCTGGGCCGCCAGCTCGACCCCGACCTGGACCTGTGGAAAACCGCAAAGCCGTTCCTTGAACGCTGGATGCACGAGCAGGTGGGCTGGAAGGGCGCGTGGGAACGGATCCAGGTCGAGGCGCCGCTGTGGGCCAAGATGCTGCCCGACTTCCCGCGCCTGGCGCACCAGTTCCTGGAGCGCCGCGCGCTGAACACCAATGGCGAGCAGGAGCGGCTGCTGGCCATGCTCGTCACCGAGCAGCGCCGCACCAACCGGCTGGTCGGCACCGTGCTGCTGCTGGTCGGCGGCTTCCTGGCCGGCATCGTGCTGACCCATCTGCTGGCGTGGTCCGGCTACTGACGGCTCGAAGGAGAGACCACATGAACCCGGCCGACAAGGCAGCCAGCCCGCCGTCCTTCACCACCCGCAATGCCGCGGACCCGGCGTTCTGGGACGAGCGCTTCGAACAAGGCTTCACGCCCTGGGACCTGCAAGGCGTGCCGGCGGAGTTCCAGCAGTTCGTGACCGGCAAGACGCCGTGCCCGACGCTGGTACCCGGCTGCGGCAACGGCTGGGAAGCGGGCTGGCTGTTCGAGCGCGGCTGGCCGGTCACGGCGATCGACTTTTCGCCGCAGGCGGTCGCCTCGGCCCGCCGTGCGCTGGGCCCGGCCGCCGCGATCGTGCGCGAGGCGGATTTTTTCGCCTATACGCCGGAGCCGCGCTGCGAACTGATCTACGAGCGCGCCTTTCTCTGCGCGCTGCCGCCGACGCTGCGGGAAGCCTACGCCGAACGCGTGGCGGCGCTGCTGCCGGCCGGTGGCCTGCTGGCCGGTTATTTCTTTCTGGGCGACAAGCGCGGCGGGCCGCCGTTTGCGATGCTGGCGTCCGACCTGGATGCCCTGCTGGAGCCCGCCTTCGAACGGATCGATGACCGCCCGTCCGCCGCACCGCTGCCGGTCTTCGAAGGGCAGGAGCGCTGGCAGGTCTGGCGCCGCCGGGCCTGACGCAGGCGGCGGCGCAACAGTCCGGCGCCTGCGCTGTGGCCGTTACGCTGCACGGCCGGCCCGATCGGGCCCGGCATCGGATTTTTCTTCGCCGGCCAAGTTCTGCGTCGCTATAATCCGCGTTTTGATTCGGCTACGACCGCAGGCCAAGTGCGCCATCCCGCTCAGGGGACCGGCGTCGCAATGCCCCTCAAGCGGCCCCGACCGATGAATTGGACTCCGGGACGGCAGCCCAGCACCTGCGCCCCGGCATTCGGTTTCTCGCCACAAGGGCACTTTCTGCATAGGGCAGCGGCATGCTGATCTGGTTCGTCATCATCTACTGGGTAATCTCGGTCGGCATCGGCTTGTGGGCCGCGCTGCGCGTGCGCAACACCGCCGATTTCGCCGTGGCCGGGCGCAGCCTGCCGTTCTACGTGGTCACCGCCACCGTCTTCGCCACCTGGTTCGGTTCCGAAACCGTGCTGGGCATTCCCGCCGTATTCCTGAAAGAAGGCCTGTCCGGCGTGGTCTCGGACCCGTTCGGCTCGTCGCTGTGCCTGATCCTGGTGGGCCTGTTCTTCGCGCGGCCGCTGTACCGGATGAACCTGCTCACCATCGGCGACTACTACCACAACCGCTACGGGCGGCTGGCCGAGGTGCTGACCACGCTGTGCATCGTGGTGTCCTACCTGGGCTGGGTGGCGGCGCAGATCAAGGCGCTCGGGCTGGTGTTCTACACGGTCTCCGACGGCGCGCTGTCGCAGGACGCCGGCATGATGATCGGCGCGGCCAGCGTGCTCGTGTACACGCTTTTCGGCGGCATGTGGGCGGTGGCGGTGACGGACTTCCTCCAGATGATCATCATCGTGGTGGGCATGCTCTACATCGGCTACGAGGTCAGCGGCCAGGCCGGCGGCGTGGTGGCGGTGGTGTCGCATGCGGCGGCAGCCGGCAAGTTCGAGTTCCTGCCCTCGCTGGACCTGGTGCAGATCATCGGGTTTGCGGCGGCGCTGTTCACCATGATGCTCGGCTCGATTCCGCAGCAGGACGTGTTCCAGCGCGTGACGTCGTCGCGCACCGAAAAGATTGCCGGGCGCGCGTCGGTGCTGGGCGGCGTGCTGTATTTCTTCTTCGCCTTCATCCCGATGTTCCTGGCCTATTCGGCCACGCTGATCGATCCGGGCATGGTGGCGAAATACATCAACTCGGATTCCCAGCTGATCCTGCCGCAGCTGATCCTGCAGCACGCGCCGATGTTCGCGCAGGTGATGTTCTTCGGCGCGCTGCTGTCGGCCATCAAGAGCTGCGCCTCGGCGACGCTGCTGGCGCCCTCGGTGACGTTCGCCGAGAACATCCTGCGGCCGTATTTCCGGCATCTCGACGACCGCAAGTTCCTGCGCGTGATGCAGACGGTCGTGCTGGTGTTCACGGGGCTGGTGACCCTGTTCGCGCTGAACTCGCACCTGTCGATCTTCCATATGGTCGAAAATGCCTACAAGGTCACTCTGGTGTCGTCGTTCGTGCCGCTGGCCTTCGGCATGTTCTGGAAGCCCGCCACGCGCCAGGGCGGCCTGGCGGCCATCCTGCTGGGCCTCGGGTCCTGGCTGACCTGCGAGATCGCGTTCGCCGACGCAACCATGCCGCCGCAGATGGTCGGCCTGCTGTTCTCGATCAGCGGCATGGTGGTCGGATCGCTGCTGCCGCAGTGGATTGCGGATCATGCGCCGGTCCAGGAAGTACATATCGCCTGACCGCTACCTCGGCGGGACGGCTGCCTGATGGCACGAGGCCGGTCCTGGCGGCCGAATGTGCTGCTTCGTGCCCGTATTTCCTCCCGTCAGGCAACCCCGTAAGGGTTTATAATTCAAGGCTTTGCATCGTCGCGCGCGCTCGCGCGGACGACGCCTGCGTTGTTCCGATCCTGATTTTTCGCCAAAGACATACCATGCCGATCTATGCCTACCGTTGCGACGCCTGCGGCCACGGGCGCGATGTGCTGCAGAAGATGAGCGACGCTCCGCTGACCGACTGCCCGTCCTGCGGCGCCGCCGGAAGCTTCAAGAAGCAGCTGACCGCGGCCGGTTTCCAGCTTAAGGGTTCGGGCTGGTACGTGACCGATTTCCGCGGTGGCAGCGGCGGCACCAGCGCCGCGGCGACCTCCGGCGCGGCGGCGCCTGCCGCTGCCGAGAGCACGGCTGCGGCATCGACCGAATCGTCCGCCAGCACCACGGCTTCCTCGGCGCCCGCCGCTGGCGGTTGCGGCAGCGCCTGCGCCTGCCACTGAACGCAGGACGGCCGTGGTCGCTAAGAAAACCTCCGCGCTGAAGACCTGGTTCCTGACCGGGTTGCTGGTGCTCGTGCCGCTGGGCATCACGCTGTGGGTGCTCAGCCTGGTCATCGGCACCATGGACCAGAGCCTGGCGCTGCTGCCCGAGGCCTGGCGCCCGGACCAGCTGCTCTTCGGCAAGCGCGTGACCGGCCTTGGCGCCATCCTGACGCTGCTGTGCATCCTCCTGGTCGGGCTGCTCGCGCACAATTTCATCGGCCAGCGCCTGGTGCGCTGGTGGGAAGCGCTGCTGGGCCATATCCCGGTGGTGGGCCCGATCTACACCAGCGTCAAGCAGGTCTCCGACACGCTGCTGTCGTCGTCGGGCAATGCCTTCCGCAAGGCGCTGCTCGTGCAGTACCCGCGTGAAGGCTCGTGGACCATCGCCTTCCTGACCGGCCGTCCGGGCGGCGATGTGCAGAACCACCTGCAGGGCGAATACGTCAGCGTCTACGTGCCGACCACGCCCAATCCGACCTCGGGCTTCTTCCTGATGATGCCCAAGGCCGACACCATCGAACTCGACATGACCGTCGACGCCGCGCTCAAGTACATCGTATCGATGGGCGTGGTGGCACCGGCGGACCTGCCCCGCAAAAACGGCGGCCCGAGCCGCCCGGCGGATCCCGTCAGCCCTGCCAGGGCGACCGGCGCTGATGCCGGCCACGCGGCAGCGGTCGAGACGGCCGATCCTTCGCATACCAATTGATCACGGGCCGCCCGGCGGGCGGTCGCGTATTACCGGGAAACATCTATGTCCTCCATGCGTACTCACTACTGCGGTCTGGTGACCGAACAACTTTCGGGCCAGGAAGTGGCCCTGACCGGCTGGGTGCAGCGCCGCCGCGACCATGGCGGCGTGATCTTCATCGACCTGCGCGACCGCGAAGGCCTGGTGCAGGTGGTGTGCGACCCGGACCGCCCGGAGATGTTCAAGGCCGCGGAAGAGATCCGCAACGAGTTCTGCATCCGCATTACCGGCAAGGTGCGTCCGCGCCCGGCCGGCACCGAGAACACCAACCTGACCTCGGGCAAGATCGAGGTGCTGTGCCATGAACTGACCGTGCTGAACCCGTCGGTCACGCCGCCGTTCCAGCTCGACGACGACAACCTGTCGGAAACCACCCGCCTGACGCACCGCGTGCTGGACCTGCGCCGTCCGCAGATGCAGTACAACCTGCGCCTGCGCTACAAGGTGGCGATGGAAGTCCGCAAGTTCCTCGATGCGCAAGGCTTTATCGACATCGAAACGCCGATGCTCGGCAAGAGCACGCCGGAAGGCGCGCGCGACTACCTGGTGCCGTCGCGCGTGAACCCGGGCCACTTCTTCGCGCTGCCGCAGTCGCCGCAGATCTTCAAGCAGATGCTGATGGTGTCGGGCTTCGACCGCTACTACCAGATCACCAAGTGCTTCCGCGACGAAGACCTGCGCGCCGACCGCCAGCCGGAATTCACGCAGATCGACTGCGAGACGTCGTTCCTTACCGAACAGGAAATCCGTGACCTGTTCGAGGACATGATGCGCGTGGTGTTCAAGAACGCCATCGACGTCGACCTGGACGCGAAGTTCCCGGTGATGGAGTTCCGCGAAGCCATGGCCCGCTTCGGCTCGGACAAGCCGGACCTGCGCGTGAAGCTCGAATTCACCGATCTGACCGACGTGATGAAGGACGTCGACTTCAAGGTGTTCTCGGGCCCCGCCAACAGCGACAACGGCCGCGTGGTCGGCCTGCGCGTGCCGGGTGGCAGTGCGATTTCGCGCGGCGAGATCGACGCCTACACCCAGTTCGTCGGCATCTACGGCGCCAAGGGCCTGGCCTGGGTCAAGGTCAACGAAGTCGCCAAGGGCCGTGACGGCCTGCAGTCGCCGATCGTCAAGAACCTGCATGACGCGGCCATTGCCGAGATCCTGAAGCGCACCGGCGCCCAGGACGGCGACATCATCTTCTTCGGCGCCGACAAGGCCAAGGTGGTCAACGACGCCATCGGCGCGCTGCGCCTGAAGATCGGCCACTCGGAATTCGGCAAGGCCAACGGCCTGTTCGAAGACGTGTGGAAGCCGCTGTGGGTGATCGACTTCCCGATGTTCGAGTACGACGAGGAAGACGCGCGCTGGGTCGCCATGCACCACCCGTTCACCAGCCCCAAGGACGAGCACCTGCAGTACCTGGAAACCGACCCGGGCAAGTGCATCGCCAAGGCCTACGACATGGTGCTGAACGGCTGGGAAATGGGCGGCGGTTCGGTCCGTATCTATCGCTCGGACATCCAGAGCAAGGTGTTCCGCGCGCTGAAGATCAGCGACGAGGAAGCCCGCGCCAAGTTCGGCTACCTGCTTGATGCGCTGCAGTATGGCGCACCTCCGCATGGCGGCCTGGCGTTCGGCCTGGACCGTATCGTCACCATGATGGCCGGTGCCGATTCGATCCGCGACGTGATCGCCTTCCCGAAAACCCAGCGCGCCCAGGACCTGCTGACGCAGGCGCCGAGCGCGGTCGACGAAAAGCAGCTGCGCGAACTCCATATCCGCCTGCGCGCCACCGAGCCGAAGACCACGGTCTGAGCCTGACGGTTGCGACCGACAAAAAAACCGCGCCTTGTGGCGCGGTTTTTTCGTTTCTGGTCGAAGTGATTCCGGAGCCGGACAGCGCGCCAAAGTTTCCATTTGTTACTGGTCGGAACATCGCCCGGGCTCGCAGTGTCTCTTTTATCTAGGCGTTGACCGAGCTCCCGCATTGAAGGTGGCCGGCGCGCGGGAGGAAAATAACGTGAACCTGGATACAGACCTGATCCGCCAGTTCCTGCTGGCCCATGCCGAAACGCTCGTGACCTGGCTGGTGGCCGGCCTGGTCATGATGCTGCTGGCACGCTTCGAGCTGCGCCGCGCGGTACGCAAGTCGGCGCGGGCCATGTCGGAATCGGTGGCAACGACAGTGGCGGCCTGTGTGCCCGACATTGCCCACGCCGCCGCGCAGGCGACCAGCGGGGGGGGCGTGGTCGAGCCGGTGGAATCGAAGCGTGCCGACGCCCTGCGCCACGTGGCGCTGGACACCGTGGCCGCCGTGATGGCGCGCGGCCGCTGGCTGGAAGAGCTGGGCAACCTGCGCATTCCCGACGATGCCCTGTTGAGCGGCCAGCGTGCCGCCGGTGCCGATCCGCTGCTGGTGGTGGCGCCGCAGCCCGTGGTGCAGGCCTACCTGTTCGCGCAGCGCACCTTCGAGGAAGAAGCCGCGCGCGTGCAGGACAGCCGCCGCGACGCCCTGCGCCGGCAGGACGCGCTCCGTGCGCTCGAGGCCGAGGCGGCCCACGTCGAGCAGGAGACCGCCAGCATCGTGATGCGCTTCGAACAGGCGAACGCCCGCTCGGCACAGCGTGAGGAAGCCGGCGATCACCAGCGCTTCCTGATCCAGAAGTACAACGCCCTGGGCCAGCGCGAAAAGGAAATCGTCCAGCAGCGCGGCATCCTGCGCGAGCAGGCGCAGGGCAGTGCCGACGACCTGGCATTCCAGGCGCGCGACGCCGCGCTGCGCTACCGGGAAGCGCTTGCGCCGCTGATGCAGCAGCTGCGCGAAGCCTGGGGGCACGGCGACGCGCCCGACGTCTTCGACACCTGGCTGAGCATCGACCCGATGCACCCCGAAACCGAACGCGACGCCGCCTGAACGCGGCGGTCATTGGCGTCGCAAGCGGGCGCGGCTGCGCTATCCTTGGGGGTGTCCATCGGACCCATGTTCCATGTCCTACAAGATCCCTGAATCCGTGCTGGTCGTGATCTACACGCCAGATCTCCAAGTGCTGTTGCTGGAGCGCGCCGATCGGCCGGGCTTCTGGCAGTCCGTGACCGGCAGCCTGGACACCCATGACGAGCCGCTGGCGCTGACCGCCGCGCGCGAAGTGTTCGAGGAGACCGGCATCATCGCCGGCGAACACCAGCTCGCCGACTGGCAGCACACCATCCAGTACGACATCTATCCGCAGTGGCGCCACCGGTATGAGGCCGGCGTCACGCGCAACACCGAACACTGGTTTGGCCTGTGCGTATCCGGGCCGCTGCCCGTGACGCTTGCGCCACGCGAGCACCTGCAGTCGCGCTGGCTGCCATGGGAAGCCGCCGCGCAACAGTGCTTCTCCAGCAGCAACGCGGAGGCGGTGCGCCAGCTTGCCTGGCGCGGTGCGGGCAGGCCGGCCGTCTGTGGAGCGGGTTGATGAAGCTGCGCGTGGTCACCTACAACATCCACAAGGGCGTGACCGGCATTTCGCGCCGCCCCCGAATCCAGAACGTGCGCGCAGGGCTGCAGGCCATGGACGCCGATATCGTGTTCCTGCAGGAGGTCCAGGACCGCAACGACCGACTGGTCGCCGCGGCGCTGTTCGATCCCGAGCACACGCAGCTGAACTACCTGGCCACGGATGCTTACCCGCACTCCGTGTATGGGCGCAACGCTGTCTACGAACATGGCCACCACGGCAACGCGATCCTGTCGCGACATCCGATCCTGATGTCGGAGAACCTCGATATCTCCGATCACCGCTTCGAGCAGCGCGGGCTGTTGCATGCGGTGGCCGACGTGAACGGCAGGGAAGCCCACCTGATCTGCGTGCATTTCGGCCTGTTCGCGCGCAGCCGCGCGCGCCAGGCCGAGGCGCTGGTCGAGCGCGTGCGCAACGTGGTGCCGCCCTCGGCGCCGCTGGTGATCGCCGGCGATTTCAACGACTGGAACCACCGGCTCGACGCGCAGATCTGCAACACGCTTGGCGCGGTGGAAGCGTCTCACGCACGCGGCGCGCGCCTGCATACTTTTCCGAGCCACATGCCGTGGTGGCAACTCGACCGCATCTACGTGCGCGGCTTCGAGATCGAGCGGGCGCATGCCCTGACCGGGCGCGACTGGGCGCAGCGCTCGGACCACGTGCCGCTGGTGGCGGAGCTGGCACAGAACGCCGATGACGGCAGCGCGGCCGGCGGGAAGGCCGCCTAGCCGGTTTGGGCCTGGTCCAGCCGGCTGTGGATGAACTGAAAGATCGCGTCGGGATCGCCCAGGTCCAGCACCGGCAGGGACGTCATCTGCGCCACGGCTTGCGGCGCATCGGTGGCCACGGCGACCACACCAGGTACTTCATCCCATAGGGGCGCACGCCCCAGCGATGGGCGAAACACTTCGAGCTTCGGGAAATCGCTGCGTTTGTAGCCTTCGACCAGAACCAGGTCGGTATCCGCCGGCAGCACGGCGAGCGCATCGTCGAGTTCCGGCGACGGGACATCCTCGGGGTAATGGCGCATCAGCGTCATGTGTCGCGCGCCGACCAGCACCACATTGCTGCAGCCGGACTCGCGCATGCGCCAGGAGTCCTTGCCCGGTGTATCGGGGTCGAAGCCGTGGTGCGTGTGCTTGATGCCGTTGACCCGCATGCCGGTGGCGACGAAGCGCGGGATCAGCGCGTCGAGCAGCGTGGTCTTGCCGCTGCCCGACGAGCCGGTGATGCCGAATACCTTCACAGTGCTGTCCCTGGGTGCCTGAGTGCATCGACGATAGCAGAGATGCGCCGCACGATGTGCAGATGGCGCCTTGTGTTCCATAATCGCGTCATGTCACGGATATCCGACACCGACAAGCTGGCCGCCACGCGTGCCGCCGCCGTGGCGCAGGTTGCGGCGCGGGACGGCGACACCGGCACCACGGCCGCGCCCGCGGGACGGCGGCGCCTGCTGCGCTGGGCCGGTAGGCATAGCAAGCCGGTGGGGGGCAATCAGGTACGCCTGCTCAGCGGGGGGGGCGATTTCTTCCCGGCGCTGATCGAGGCCATCGATGCCGCGGCCTTCCAGGTCATCGTCGAGACCTATATCTATGCCGACGACGACGTCGGCCGCGCCGTCAGCGACGCGCTGGTCCGTGCGGTGGCGCGCGGCGTATCGGTACGGCTCACGGTGGACGGTTTCGGTGCCGGCGACATGTCCGGGGAGCTCGCGCAGCGCCTGCGCGACGGCGGCGTGCAACTGCGTGTCTACCGCGTCCTGAGCGGCTTTCGGCTGGCGCGCCGGCACCTGCGCCGCCTGCACCGCAAGCTGGCGGTGATTGACCGGCGCGTGGCGTTCGTAGGTGGCATCAACATCATCGACGACTACAATCACGGGCCGTTCGAGCAGGCAGGGCTGGGGGCCCGCTACGACTTCGCCGTCGAAGTCAGCGGGCCGCTGGTGGACCGCATTGCACTGACGGCCGAACGGCTGTGGTGGCGGCTCTCGCTGCGCGGCGAATTGCACGACGTGGGCCTGGCGGGCGCGGCGGCGGGCTACCCGCTCGTCACCGACCTGCCGCCACGGCGGGACACCGCGGGTGGCGTGCTGGCGGCGCTGCTGCTGCGCGACAATCTGCGCAACCGCCGCACCATCGAGCGCGAATACCTGCGCGCGCTGGGCGTGGCCCGTGACGACGTGATCCTGGCCAACGCGTATTTCCTGCCCGGCCACAAGATGCGGCGCGCGCTGCTCGCGTGCCGCGCCCGCGGCGTGCGGGTACGATTGCTGTTGCAGGGCAGGATCGAATACCGTCTCCAGCATTTCGCTACGCATGCGCTCTATGCCAGCTTGCTGGACGCCGGTGTCGAGATCTACGAGTACGCCGAAAGCTTCCTGCACGCCAAGGTCGGCGTGGTCGATCAGTCGTGGGCCACGGTCGGGTCGAGCAATATGGATCCGTTCAGCCTGCTGCTCGCGCGCGAGGCCAACGTCTGCATTTATGATCCGGCCTTCGCCGCCGGCTTGCGTGAGGAACTGGAGCGGGCCATCGCGCAGTGCAGCGTGCGCGTCATGCCCGAAGCCCATGCACGCCGCTCTTCGCTAAGGCGCGTCGCGAACTGGGCGGCGTACATGGTGTTGCGCTTTGGCGTCGTCATCGCCGGCGTGACGGGGCGCTACTAGGGCGGCGCACGACGTATTGCTTCGCAGCACGATGCAGGCTGCTTGGCTTGAAGCAACAGGCGGCGCGATGATGTTGCAACGCAGCCTGTTTAGAAACGTGGGTCTAATTAAAAGCTTGATGGCAACGGGGCGCGACAGAATAATCTGAACGACCGTTCTTTTTTGGCTTAGACTGCGTGCATTCGCGGCGAAAACCGGCATTTCAGCGGCCGCCGCATGCAATAAGCAACGTCAGGGTCATACGTGGTGCCCAGTGAAGGCGCCACAAGAACGGAGAAATAATTATGCGACACCAGTCAGCTCGTCTTGAATCCGCCACCGCTTCCCCCGCGCCGATGCGCAAGGGGGAGATGACGCGCGTGGCGATTCTGGATGCCGCACTGGAATTGTCGTCCCGCGACGGGCTCGAAGGTCTGACCATCGGGCTGTTGGCGGAACGCATGCAGATGAGCAAGAGCGGCGTCTTCGCGCATTTCGGTTCGCGCGAAGACCTGCAGGTGGAAGTTGTGCGCGAGTATCACCGGCGGTTCGAGCAGGAGGTGTTTTACCCTTCTCTGCATGAGCCGCGCGGGCTGCCTCGGCTGTGGTCGATGGTGCGCCGGTGGATGGAGAAACGCATCCAGGAAGTGACGACGGGATGCATCTACATCAGCGGCGCCGTCGAGTACGACGACCGCGCGGAAAGCCTGGTGCGTGACGAGCTGGTCAAGAGCGTCAGCATCTGGCGATCGGCGCTGACGCGTGCCATCAGCCAGGCCAAGGAAGAGGGGCACCTGCGCGCGGACAGCGATCCGCGCCTGATGCTGTTCGAGATGTACAGCCTTGAACTGGGCCTGCATCACGACGCACGTTTCCTGCGCCTGCCGGACAGCGCCGAGCTTGCCATGGTCGCGCTCAACAAACTGATTCAGTCTTACCGTACCTGAGGCTGTCGCGTACGGACCGTGTCACCCGCCTGTCGGGTGGCGCACGGGCGGCGTGGCGGCATCGTGAAACTCCAAGGAGCTTTTGATGGGCCAGTACACCGCACCGTTGCGCGACATGCAGTTTGTGCTTCATGAACTGCTCGGCGCCGAAGCCGAACTCAAGGCGATGCCGCCGCACGCGGACATCGACGCGGACACCATCAACCAGGTCATCGAGGAAGCCGGCAAGTTCTGCTCGGACGTGGTGTTCCCGCTCAACCAGGTGGGCGACCGCGAAGGCTGCACCTACGTCGGCGACGGCGTGGTGAAGGCGCCGACCGGCTTCAAGGAAGCCTACGACCAGTACGTGGAAGCCGGCTGGCCGGCGCTGGCTTGCGACCCGGCCTTCGGGGGGCAGGGCCTGCCGATCGTGGTTAACAACGTGCTGTACGAGATGCTGAACTCGGCCAGCCAGGCGTGGACCATGTACCCGGGCCTGTCGCACGGCGCCTACGAGGCGCTGCACGCGCACGGCACGCCGGCGTTGCAGCAGGCGTACCTGCCCAAGCTGGTGTCGGGCGTGTGGACCGGCACCATGTGCCTGACCGAGCCGCATTGCGGCACCGACCTCGGCATCCTGCGCACGAAAGCCGAACCACAGGCCGACGGTTCCTACCTGCTGACCGGCACCAAGATCTTTATCTCCGCCGGTGAGCACGACCTCGCCGAGAACATCATCCATTTGGTGCTGGCACGCCTGCCGGACGCCCCACAGGGCACCAAGGGCATCTCGCTGTTCGTCGTGCCGAAGTTCATTCCGGACGCGAGCGGCAACCCCGGCCAGCGCAACGGCATCCAGTGCGGCTCGATCGAGCACAAGATGGGCATCCACGGCAATGCCACCTGCGTGATGAACCTCGATGGCGCGCGCGGCTGGCTGGTGGGCGAGGCCAACAAGGGCCTGAACGCGATGTTCGTGATGATGAATGCCGCGCGCCTGGGCGTCGGCGCGCAGGGCCTGGGCCTGACCGAAGTCGCATACCAGAACTCGGTGGCCTACGCCAAGGATCGCCTGCAGATGCGTGCGCTGACCGGCCCGAAGGCGCCGGACAAGCCGGCCGACCCGATCATTGTGCATCCGGACGTGCGTCGCATGCTGCTGACGCAGAAGGCCTATGCCGAAGGCGGCCGCGCGTTCAGCTACTGGACCGCGCTGCAGATCGACCGCGAACTGTCGCACCCCGACGAGGCCGTGCGCAAGCAGGCCGGCGACCTGGTGGCGCTGCTGACGCCGGTGATCAAGGCCTTCCTGACCGACAACGCATTCACCAGCACCAACGAAGGCATGCAGGTGTTCGGCGGCCACGGCTACATCTCCGAATGGGGCATGGAGCAGTACGTGCGCGACGCCCGCATCAACATGATCTACGAGGGCACCAACACCATCCAGGCGCTGGACCTGCTGGGCCGCAAGATCCTCGGCGACATGGGCGCCAGGATGAAGGCCTTCGGCAAGATCGTGCAGGCGTTCGTCGAGGAAGAGGGCACCAACGAAGCGATGCAGGAGTTCATCAACCCGCTTGCCGACCTGGGCGACAAGGTGCAGAAGCTGACCATGGAAATCGGCATGAAGGCCATGGGCAATGCAGACGAAGTGGGCGCCGCCGCCGTGCCGTACCTGCGTGTGGTGGGCCACCTGGTGTTCTCGTACTTCTGGGCCCGCATGGCCAAGATCGCGCTCGAAAAAGAAGGCGGCGGCGACAAGTTCTACACCGCCAAGCTGGCGACGGCGCGTTTCTACTTTGCCAAGCTGCTGCCGGAGACGGCCGGCGAGATCCGCAAGGCGCGGGCCGGCTCGGCCACGCTGATGGCGCTGGACGCCGACCTGTTCTGACGGCCTGATTGCCTGCCCTCTCTCCTCATGACAGGAGGGAGGGGTCGCCCTTCATCAAAACGCTCACATCCATCAGGAGCGCTCATGTCCAATTTCATCGTCAAGAAAGTCGCCGTGCTCGGCGCCGGCGTCATGGGGGCGCAGATCGCCGCCCATCTCGTCAACGCGCGCGTGCCGGTGGTGCTGTTCGACCTGCCGGCCAAGGAAGGCCCCAAGAGCGGGATCGCGCTGCGCGCCATCGAGAACCTGAAGAAGCTCTCGCCCGCGCCACTGGGCATCAAGGACGAGGCCGGCCTGATCCAGGCCGCCAACTACGAAGACGATATCGCCCTGCTCGAGGAATGCGACGTGGTGATCGAGGCGATCGCCGAGCGCATGGACTGGAAGCACGACCTGTACAAGAAGGTCGCGCCGCATCTTGGCGCAAATACCATCTTCGCGAGCAATACCTCTGGTTTGTCGATCACGGAACTGTCCGATGGCTTCGACGCCGACCTGAAGGCGCGCTTCTGCGGGGTGCACTTCTTCAACCCGCCGCGCTACATGCACCTGGTCGAGCTGATCCCCACGGCGACCACGCAGCCGGAGATCCTCGACAAGCTCGAAGCCTTCCTGACCACCACGTTGGGCAAGGGCGTGGTGCGCGCGAAGGACACGCCCAACTTCATCGCCAACCGCGTGGGCATCTTCTCGATCCTGGCAGTGTTCGCCGAGGCCGAGAAATTCGGCATTCCGTTCGACATCGTCGACGACCTGACCGGCTCGAAACTGGGCCGCGCCAAGTCGGCCACGTTCCGCACCGCCGACGTGGTGGGCCTGGACACCATGGCTCACGTGATCAAGACCATGCAAGACAACCTGCATGACGATCCGTTCGCGCCGGTCTACAAGACTCCGGCCGTGCTGAAAGGGCTGGTCGATGCAGGCGCGTTGGGCCAGAAGACGGGTGCCGGCTTCTACAAGAAGGAAGGCAAGGCGATCAAGGTGCTCGACGCCAAGACCGGCCAGTATGTCGAGTCGGGCAAGAAGGCCGACGAGATCGTCGTGCGCATGCTCAAGAAGGCGCCGGCGGAGCGCATCAAGCTGCTGCGCGAATCGACCAATCCGCAGGCGCAGTTCCTGTGGTCGGTGTTCCGTGACGTGTTCCACTACATCGCGGTGTACCTCGAACAGATCGCCGGTTCGGCGGCCGATGTCGACCTGGCAATCCGCTGGGGCTTCGGCTGGAACTCGGGTCCGTTCGAGGACTGGCAAGCCGCCGGCTGGAAGCAGGTGGCCGAGTGGGTGAAGGAAGATATCGGCGCAGGCAAGGCGCTGTCCAATGCGCCGATGCCCGCGTGGGTGTTCGAAGGACCCGTGGCCGAGAACCAGGGCGTGCATGCGGCGCAGGGTTCGTGGGCGCCGGCCACGCAGCAGTTCATCGCGCGCAGCACGCTGCCGGTCTATCGGCGCCAGGTATTCCGCGCCGCGCTGGCGGGCACGGCCGCCGTGGATCCACGCAAGGCCGGCCGCACCGTCGAGGAGAACGACGCCGTGCGCATCTGGGTCGCCGAGGGCGAGGACGATGTGCTGGTGGTCTCGTTCAAGAGCAAGATGAACACCATCGGGCCGGACGTGATCGACGGCCTGACGCGCGCAATCGATCTTGCTGAAGCCGAATACAAGGGACTGGTCGTGTGGCAGCCGACATCGCTGCAGCTTGGCGCGCCGGGCGGCCCGTTCTCCGCGGGCGCCAACCTGGAAGCCGCGATGCCGGCCTTCATGATGGGCGGCGCCAAGGGCATCGAGCCCTTCGTGAAGAAATTCCAGGACGGCATGATGCGCGTGAAGTATGCGGCGGTGCCCGTGGTATCGGCCGCATCGGGCATTGCGCTGGGCGGCGGCTGCGAACTGATGCTGCATTCGGCGGCACGCGTGGCGGCGCTGGAAACCTATATCGGCCTGGTGGAAGTGGGCGTGGGCCTGGTGCCCGCCGGCGGCGGTTTGAAGGAAGCAGCATTGGCGGCAGCGCGCGCAGCGCAGGCGGCCGGCAGCACCAACTACCTGCAGTTCCTGACCAGCCGCTTCCAGAACGCGGCGATGGCCAAGGTGTCCGGATCGGCGCTCGAAGCCCGCCAGATGGGCTACCTGCAGGACTCGGACAAGGTCGTCTTCAACGTGCACGAACTGCTCCATGTAGCGCTGAACCAGGTGCGCGCGCTGGCCGACGCCGGCTATCGCGCGCCGCTGCCGGCACTGGTGCCGGTGGCCGGCCGCTCGGGCATTGCGACCATCAAGGCCTCGCTGGTCAATATGCGCGACGGCGGCTTTATTTCCGCGCACGATTTCCTGATCGCCGCGCGCATCGCCGAAGTGGTGTGCGGCGGCGACGTCGAGGCCGGCTCGCTCGTCAGCGAGCAATGGCTGCTCGCGCTCGAGCGCAAGGCCTTCGTCGACCTGCTCGGCACCAGCAAGACGCAGGAACGCATCATGGGCATGCTGCAGACCGGCAAGCCCGTCCGCAACTAAGGCAGCGAGGAACCGACATCATGAAACAACTGCAAGACGCCTACATCGTTGCCGCGACCCGCACGCCGATCGGCAAGGCGCCGAAGGGCGCGTTCAAGAATACGCGCCCGGACGACCTGCTGGCGATGATCCTCAGGGCCGCCGTGGCGCAGGTGCCGTCGCTCGACCCGGCGCTGATCGAAGACGCCATCGTCGGCTGTGCGATTCCCGAAGCGCAGCAGGGCCTGAACGTGGCGCGCATCGGCGCGCTGCTGTCGGGCCTGCCGAACACCGTGGGCGGCATCACCGTCAACCGCTTCTGCGCCTCGGGCCTGAGCGCGGTGGCGATGGCCGCGGACCGCATCCGCGTGGGTGAATCCGATGTGATGATCGCCGCCGGCGTGGAATCGATGAGCATGGTGCCGATGATGGGCAACTCGCCGTCGATGTCGCCCGACATCTTCACGCGCGACGAGAACGTTGGCATTGCCTATGGCATGGGCCTGACCGCCGAGAAGGTCGCGCAGCAATGGCAGGTCAGCCGCGAAGACCAGGATGCGTTCTCGCTGGCCTCGCACCAGAAGGCCATTGCCGCGCAGCAGGCGGGGGAATTCAACGATGAGATCACGCCGATCGAGATTGTCGAGAAGTTCCCGAACCTGGCCAGCGGCGAGGTCAGCGTCAAGACGCGCACCATCGCGCTGGACGAAGGTCCGCGCCTCGATACCTCGCTCGAAGGCCTCGGCAAGCTGCGCCCGGTGTTCGCCAACAAGGGCAGCGTGACCGCCGGCAACAGCTCGCAGACGTCCGATGGTGCCGGCGCGCTGATCCTGGTGTCCGAGAGGATCCTGAAGCAGTTCAACCTGGTGCCGCTCGCGCGCTTCGTGTCGTTCGCGGTGCGCGGCGTGCCGCCGCAGATCATGGGGATCGGTCCGAAGGAAGCGATTCCCGCGGCGCTGAAGGCTGCAGGCCTGACGCAAGACCAGATCGGCTGGATCGAGCTGAACGAGGCCTTTGCCGCGCAGTCGCTGGCAGTCATGCGCGACCTGGAGCTTGATCCGGCCAGGGTCAATCGCATGGGCGGTGCCATTGCGCTGGGCCACCCGCTCGGCGCGACCGGTGCGATCCGTTCGGCCACCGTGGTGCATGCGCTGCGTCGCCACAACCTGCAGTACGGCATGGTGACCATGTGCGTGGGCACGGGCATGGGCGCAGCCGGGATCTTCGAGCGCGTCTGACGCAGCGTGCCAGATGGGGTGCTGCCTTGGCGGCGCCCCATCCCGTCATTGCAGCCACGTATCACCACGAGAGGCATTCATGAGCATCAGCACCAGCATTGACCAGGGCATCCTGACGATCGAATTCGATCGTGCAGAGAAGAAGAACGCCATCACGGCGGCAATGTACCAGGCCATGGCCGATGCGCTGCGCGCGGCCGAGGCGGACAGCACGGTGCGCGTCATCCTGATTCGCGGCAAGGACGAGATCTTCACCGCCGGCAATGACCTCGAAGATTTCATGCAGCGCCCGCCGACAGGCAGTGAAGGCACCGAGCCGGCACCGGTGTTCCAGTTCCTGGACCAGATCAGCCACGCGAGCAAGCCCATCGTCGCGGCAGTCAGCGGTGCGGCCGTGGGGGTCGGCACCACGCTGCTGCTGCATTGCGATTTCGTCTATGCATCTGAAACGGCCAAGCTGTCGCTGCCGTTCACGCAGCTGGGCCTATGCCCGGAGGCGGCATCCAGCCTGCTGCTGCCGCGGTTGCTCGGCTACCAGCGCGCCGCCGAGAAGCTGATGCTGGGCGAGCCGTTCGGCGCGCAGGAAGCGCACCAGCTTGGTCTTGTCACACGCGTGCTGCCGGTGGCGGAACTGCACGCCTTTGCACTGCAGCAGGCGCGCAAGCTGGCCGCGCTGCCGGCCTCGTCGCTGCGCGAGACCAAGCGGCTGATGAAGGGCAATGACGTGGCGGCCGTCGAGAAGAAGATGGCCGAGGAGGGCGAGGTGTTCCGGCGCATGCTGGTGGCACCGGAAGCGAAGGAGGCGTTCACGGCGTTCTTCGAGAAACGCAAGCCGGATTTTACGAAGTTCAGCTGAACGGCTGAGGGCGTTTCCTCTACTGTGGGCTTGCTCTCCTCTCCCATCAAGGGGAGAGGGGAAACAACAATCGGCAAGATGATTCTGCCGACCTTCAGCCTTACTCCGCCGGCAACACTCTCGGCTGGCGGCTCTCATCCGTCGCCACATACGTCAGCGTGGCTTCCGTCACCTTGACGATCTCATTGCTGTGCCGCATGCGCTGCGCATAGACCTCGACCGATACCGTGATCGAGGTGCGGCCGGTCTTCTCGATCTCGGCATAGAAGCTCACCAGGTCGCCGACAAACACGGGGTGCTTGAACAGGAAGGAATTCACGGCCACCGTGGCCACGCGGCCCTGGGCGCGTTCGACCGCGGGAATGGATCCGGCGATGTCCACCTGCGCCATGATCCAGCCGCCGAACACGTCGCCATGCACATTGGCATCGGCGGGCATCGGGACAACGCGCAGTGCGGGGCTCTTGCCGGCTGGCAGGGCTGGGACGGTATGGGGCGAGTTCATGGCGGGAAACCGGAAAGGAAGGGAAGGCGGCAATCGCGCCGAGCGGACGCACCCGGGAGGCGCCCTGCCGGCCGGCGCGATCTCTGCGACAATCGGCCATTAGCCTGAATTCTATCGTATGCGCCGCTATTCCACGACCGCGGAACCGCCCCCCGCAAAGCCCGCCACGCTCTTCCCCGGCCAACGCCAGCCGCGCAGCGACTGGCAGACCGTACGCAACCTGGTGCCCTATGTCTGGCACTACAAGTGGCGCGTGATGCTTGCGCTGGTCTGCCTGGTGGCGGCCAAGGTCGCGAACCTGGGCGTGCCGGTGCTGATGAAGCGGCTGATCGACAGCATGAACATCACCGCCGGCGACCCGCGCGCGCTGCTGGTGGTGCCGGTCGGGCTGATCGTGGCCTATGGCGTGTTGCGGCTGTCGTCCACGCTGTTCACGGAGTTGCGGGAAATCCTCTTTTCCAAGGTGACGCAGAGCGCGGTGCGGGAAATCGCGCTGCAGGTGTTTCGCCATCTGCACGCGCTGTCGCTGCGCTTTCACCTGGACCGGCAGACCGGCGGCATGAGCCGCGATATCGAGCGCGGCACGCGCGGCATCCAGTCGCTGATCTCGTACTCGCTGTACAGCATCCTGCCGACGCTGGTGGAGATGGCGCTGGTGCTCGGCTTCTTCGTGCTGCACTACGACATCTGGTTTGCCGCCATCACGGGCTGCGCGCTGGTGGGCTATATCGTCTTCACCATCGTCGTGACCGAATGGCGCACGCATTTCCGCCGCAAGATGAACGAGCTCGATTCGCGCGCGAACCAGAAGGCGATCGATTCGCTGCTGAACTTCGAGACGGTCAAGTACTTCGGCAACGAAGAGTACGAGACGCAGCGCTATGACGAGAACCTGCGCCACTACCGCACCGCGGCGATCCGTTCGCAGAACTCGCTGTCGTTCCTGAATTTCGGCCAGCAGACCATCATCGCGGCGGGACTGATCCTGATCCTGTGGCGCGCCACCGTGGGCGTGGTCGCGGGCAAGCTGACGCTCGGCGACCTGGTGCTGGTCAACACGCTGATGATCCAGCTCTATATCCCGCTGAACTTCCTCGGCGTGATCTACCGCGAGATCAAGCAGGCCACCACCGACATGGACCGCATGTTCGTGCTGCTGGGCACGCACCAGGAGGTGGCCGACACCGCGGGCGCTCAGCAGCTCAGGGTGCAGGGCGCGGAAGTGCGCTTCCGCCATGTGCGCTTCGGCTATGAATCGAATCGGGTGATTCTCGACGATGTCGATTTCACGATCGCGGCGGGCACCACCACGGCAGTGGTGGGGCACAGCGGCTCGGGCAAGTCGACGCTCGCGCGCCTGCTGTTCCGCTTCTATGACGTCAGCGACGGCGCCATCCTGATCGACGGGCAGGACATGCGCGAGATCACGCAGGACAGCCTGCGCCGGTCGATCGGCATCGTGCCGCAGGATACGGTGCTGTTCAACGACAGCATCTTCTACAACATCGCCTATGGCCGGCCCGATGCCACCCATGACGAAGTCATCGCCGCCGCGCGCGCGGCACAGATCGACCAGTTCATCCGCGAACTGCCGCAGGGCTACGACACGCCCGTCGGCGAACGCGGCCTCAAGCTGTCGGGCGGGGAAAAGCAGCGCGTGGCCATCGCCCGGACGCTGCTGAAGAATCCGCCGATCCTGGTGTTCGACGAGGCGACCTCCGCGCTGGACTCGCGCACCGAGCAGGCCATCCAGGCCGAACTGATGCGGCTCGCGCAGAACCGCACCACGCTCCTGATCGCGCACCGCTTGTCCACCGTGGTTCATGCCGACCAGATCCTGGTGATGGACCATGGGCGCATCGTCGAGCGCGGCACCCACGCCGAGCTGATGCGCGCAGGCGGCCGCTATGCGGAGATGTGGGAAATCCAGGCGCGCAGTGCGGCACGCGGCGAAGCGGTACGGGACGAACTGGCGATCGACGTCGGCGACGCCACGCAGGACGCCTGAGCGCCGGCGCTACGCATAATCAAGCGGCAACGCCGTGGTGTACTTGATCTGTTCCATCGCAAAGCTGGAACTTACGTCGGCGAGTTCCGATCCCTGGATCAGCTTCTTGTACACGCGGTCATAGGCGGCGATGTCCGGCACCACCACGCGCAGCAGGTAATCGGTGTCGCCGGCCATGCGGTAGAACTCGGTCACTTCCGGAATCGAGGCCACCAGCGCATGGAACTGCTTGAGCCATTTGACGTTGTGCTGGCTCGTGCGGACCGAGACGAACACCGTCACGCCGGCATTCAGCTTGCCGGCATCAAGCAGCGCCACGCGCTTGCGGATCAGGCCGGCTTCCTCGAGCTTCTGGATGCGGCGCCAGCACGGTGTGGAAGTCAGCCCGACGCGTTCACCGATCTCGGCCACCGGCACCGTGGCGTCTTCCTGCAGGATGGCAAGGATCTGTTTGTCGTAGCGGTCCATCGGTGTATGCGGTATTCCCTGAAGTCGTGGCCCTTGGCGCCGCTACCGGGCGGCGTGTCAGGCGTCGATGGTGTCAACCAGCAGGTTGACGCCGGTGGAGATGTGGTCGTGGTCCACGCCGTATACATGCAGCGACACGGCAACGCTGTCGCTGGCATTGCCAAGCGCATGGATGTGCTGCAAGCCTGCCGGCACGCTGAAGGTGGCGCCGGCATGGCGCTCGACGCTGCCGCTCTGCGCGGCGCGGCGGGTGGAAGGGTTCCACTGGTAGTGGCGCTCGCCCAGCGTGCCATGCAGCACGCGGTAGGCGCACCAGGTGCGATGCCCGTGCACCGGGCTGGACTGCCCGGGGCGCCAGACCAGCAACATGGCCGAAAACCGCGCGAGCGGATCGGCATAGACCAGGTGGCGCGTGTAGGCGTGCGGGCTGCCCAGCAGCGCGCCGGGCGGCAGGCAGGCCAGCAGCGTATCGGCGTCCGGCAGGCAGCTGTCGAGATGGTTGGCCACCATGCGGGCGCTGTGCGCGAAGGTGGCCTCCATGCTGAGCGCAAGCTGGCCCAGCGGGCCGGCGTGGACGGCGGGCGTGCCGCCTGCGGCGGCTGGACTGGGTGGCATGGCGGGCTCCGTGGTGTTCTTGGTATAGGGAAATCATAGGAGCGGCCGCAGAGCAAAGGCATGCATTCTGTCGTCGGATGTGGTGATACCTTGCAATCCAATGCTCGTAATATACCAATTGATGGAATGACATTCCACTCCACATCATTTACACGAAATAGGTTGCATGCCAGTGCCACCGGCGCCCGGGCCGGTGGATAATCCGCGTCATGGAAATCAAATGGCTTGAAGACTTCGTCAGCCTGGCCGAGACGCACAGCTTCTCGCGCTCGGCCGAACTGCGGCATGTCACCCAGCCGGCGTTTTCACGCCGGATACAGTCGCTGGAGGCGTGGGTCGGTACGGAACTGATCGACCGCTCCAGCTACCCGACCAGCCTGACCGCCGCCGGCAAGGTGTTCTACGAGCAGGCACTGGCGATGCTGGCGCAGGTCAGCGAGACGCGGGCGCTGATGCGCGGCCAGCGTTCATCCAACGCGCAGGTGCTGGAATTTGCCGTGCCGCACACGTTGTCGCTGACGTTCTTCCCGGAATGGCTCAAGGCGCTGGAGCGCAAGGTCGGCACGCTGCCGTGCCGGCTGCGCGCGCTCAACGTGCACGACGCGGTGCTGATGCTGGTGGAGGGCGGCTGCGACCTGGTGATGGTCTACCACCACGCGCGGCAGGCGATCCAGCTCGATCCGTCACGCTATGACATGCTGGTGCTCGGCATGGAACGGCTGTCCCCTTACAGCGTGCCCGACAGCACCGGCAAGCCGCTGTACCGGTTGCCCGGCACGGACAAGAAACCGGTGCCGTTCCTGAGCTACACGCCCAATGCCTTCCTCGGCCGCATGGTCGACATGCTGCTCGCCGATACCTCGGAAGAACTCAAGCTCGACAAATGCTACGAAACGGACATGGCCGAGGCGCTCAAGGTCATGGCGCTGTCTGGCCACGGCATGGCGTTCCTGCCCGAGAGCGCGGTGCGCGACGACGTGGCACAGGGCCGGCTGGTGCGGGCAGAGTCCGCACGCGGGCTGCCACTGTCGATCGATATGGAGATCCGGCTGTACCGCGAGCGTCCGGGCGAGAACGGCAATGACCGGCGGGCCACGGCGGCACGGAGGAAGCGGCAGCTGGTGGATCAGGTGTGGTCGACACTGGTGCCGGCGCAGACGCCGGCTTAGCGTTGTCTTGCTCCCTCTCGCGCAAGCGGGAGAGGGAGCACGCTCGTGGCTTGCATCGGCCGACACTCAATTGATCATTGGTTGGAAAACGTTATGCGCATTTTGCATGAGCGGATGAGCAAACGGCATTGGATTCCGAACTGGCCCCACGCCTAAGCTTGCGGGCATTCTCCACCCCGGAACCCACCCGATGTCTTCCGCAGCACCGACTCAAATTGCTGGCCAAAAGCACGCACTGCCGTCCTACCTCAACGCCGACAATCTCGGCCCCTGGGGCATCTACCTGCAACAAGTCGACCGTGTCACGCCTTACCTGGGCTCGCTGGCACGCTGGGTTGAAACCCTCAAGCGCCCCAAGCGCGCGCTGATCGTCGACGTACCCATCGAGCTGGACAATGGCACCATCGCCCACTACGAGGGCTATCGTGTGCAGCACAACCTGTCGCGCGGCCCGGGCAAGGGCGGCGTGCGTTTCCACCAGGACGTGACGCTTTCGGAAGTGATGGCGCTGTCGGCGTGGATGTCGGTCAAGAACGCCGCGGTGAACGTGCCCTACGGTGGCGCCAAGGGCGGTATCCGGGTGGATCCGCGCACGCTGTCGCACGCCGAGCTGGAGCGCCTGACGCGCCGTTACACCAGCGAAATCAACATCATCATCGGGCCGAGCAAGGACATCCCGGCGCCGGACGTCAACACCAATGCCCAAGTGATGGCGTGGATGATGGATACGTACTCGATGAACTCCGGCAGCACGTCCACCGGCGTCGTGACCGGCAAGCCGATCTCGCTGGGCGGATCGCTCGGCCGCCATGAGGCGACTGGCCGCGGCGTGTTCGTGGTCGGCTCCGAGGCCGCGCGCAATATCGGCCTGGAGATCAAGGGCGCCCGCGTGGCGGTGCAGGGCTTCGGCAACGTCGGCGCTGTCGCCGCCAAGCTGTTCCAGGAAGCCGGCGCCAAGGTGGTGGCCGTGCAGGACCACCGCACCACGCTGTACAACCCGGCCGGCCTCGACGTGCCGGCGATGATGGAATACGCCTCGCACAGCGGCACCATCGACGGCTACAAGGCCGAAGTCATCTCGTCGGAACAGTTCTGGCAGTTGGACTGCGACATCCTGATCCCGGCCGCGCTCGAAGGCCAGATCACGGCGCAGAACGCGCCCCAGATCCAGGCAAAGCTGGTCATCGAAGGTGCAAACGGCCCCACCACGCCGCAGGCTGATGACATCCTGCGCGAGCGCAATATCCTGGTGGCACCGGACGTGATTGCCAACGCCGGCGGTGTGACCGTGTCCTACTTCGAGTGGGTGCAGGACTTCTCAAGCTTCTTCTGGACCGAAGAGGAAATCAACCAGCGCCTGGTACGGATCATGCAAGAGGCATTCCGCGCGATCTGGCAGGTGGCGCAGGACAACAAGGTAACGCTGCGCACGGCCGCGTTTATCGTGGCCTGTTCGCGGATCCTGCAAGCGCGCGAAATGCGCGGCCTGTATCCCTGATGCAAACGCCGTTGCGCCGAGACGTTGATTGGTGCGACGCAGCACCTGGCAATAACCGCCTGACGCGGCCCGAGGATTTGTCTCAGGGCCGCGTTGTCGTATCCGGCAACGGGTGCGCACCTATGCCTTGAATTCCACTTCTAGGAGTAAAACCCAGTTGTTTTGAGCGGGATGCTGCGCAATACTGTTTCATCTGTGGGACATTCGTCATTAGAATCCCGCCTTTCTCTCTTCATGGTCAAGGAGATGTTATGAATTTTGCCAAGTTGGCTTCCCTGATGCTGGCCGCTGGCCTGGTGTGCGGTACCGCACAGGCAGCCGAGCAACTGACGGGCACGCTGAAGAAGATCAAAGATACCGGTGTGATTACGCTTGGCGTGCGCGATTCGTCGATCCCCTTCAACTACAACCTCGGCGGCGTCCGTCAGGTCGGCTATTCCTACGATATCAACATGAAGATCGTGGAAGCCATCAAGGACCAGCTCAAGATGCCGAACCTGCAGGTGAAGGAAATCCCGATCACCTCGCAGAACCGCATCACGCTGCTGCAGAACGGCACCATCGACATCGAGTGCGGCTCGACCACCAACAACCTGGAGCGCCAGAAGCAGGTTTCCTTCACGGATTCCATCTTCATCATCGGCACGCGCATCATGGTGAAGAAGGATGGCGGCATCAAGGACTGGGCCGACCTGAAGGGCAAGAACGTGGTGACCACGGCCGGCACCACCTCCGAGCGCCTGCTGCGCAAGATGAACGATGACCAGAAGCTGGGCATGAACATCATCAGCACCAAGGACCATGGCCAGTCGTTCCTGACGCTGGAATCGGGCCGCGCGGTGGCATTCATGATGGACGACGCGCTGCTGTATGGCGAGCGCGCCAAGGCCAAGAACCCGGCCGACTGGATCGTGGTCGGCAAGCCGCAATCGCGCGAGGCCTATGGCTGCATGATCCGCAAGGACGACCCGCAGTTCAAGAAGGTTTCCGACAACGTCATCGCCGGCATGATGAAGGACGGCTCCATCAACACGCTGTATACCAAGTGGTTCATGCAGCCGGTGCCGCCGAAGGGGCTGAATCTCGATTTCCCGCTGTCGGAAGACATGAAGGCGCTCATCAAGAGCCCGAACGACAAGGCGCTCGACTGACCTGCTGAAATCAGGCGTGCGAAACGGAAGGCGAGTCCTTCCGTTTCTTTTTGAGGACGCATCATGAACTACAACTGGCATTGGGGAGTATTCCTCGAGCAGGCGGCCCAGAACGAGACCTACCTGGACTGGATGATTTCCGGCCTGAAGGTCACGGTCGCGCTCGGGCTATCGTCCTGGGTCATCGCGCTCGCCATCGGCTCCGTGCTTGGCGTGCTGCGCACCGTGCCCAACAAGTGGCTGTCGGGCCTTGCCGCGGCCTATGTCGAGCTCTTCCGCAACATTCCGCTGCTGGTGCAGCTGTTCATCTGGTACTTCGTCGGCCCCGAGCTGCTGCCCGGCGGCGAGGCCATCAAGCAGATGAACCCGTTCACCCAGCAGTTCCTGGCCGCCATGCTGTGCCTGGGCACCTTCACCGCGGCCCGGGTCTGCGAGCAGGTGCGCTCGGGCATCAATTCGCTGCCGCGCGGCCAGCGCAACGCGGGCCTGGCCATGGGTTTCACGCTGCCGCAGACCTATCGCTTCGTGCTGCTGCCGATGGCCTTCCGCGTCATCGTGCCGCCGCTGACGTCCGAGTTCCTGAACATCTTCAAGAACTCGGCCGTGGCGTCGACGATCGGCCTGCTCGAACTGGCGGCGCAGGGGCGGCAACTGGTGGACTACACCGCGCGCCCGTATGAGTCGTTCATCGCGGTGACGGTGATGTACGCGGTCATCAATATCGTCGTCATGCTGATCATGCGCTGGGTCGAGGCCCGCAGCCGCGTGCCCGGTTTCATCGGCAGCAAGTAAGGGGGCGCCATGGCATACGAATTCGATTTCAGCTCCATCACTCCTGCCACGCTCGATGTGCTGGCCGAGGGCATGCTGGTCTCGCTCAAGATCACGGTTACGGCCATCGTGGTGGGCATTGTCTGGGGCACCATCCTGGCGATGATGCGCCTGTCGTCCATCAAGGCGTTCAACTGGTTTGCGCAGGGGTACGTGACCATCTTCCGCTCCATCCCGCTGGTGATGGTGCTGTTGTGGTTCTTCCTGATTATTCCGCAACTCCTGCAAAGCGCCTTCAACCTGTCTCCGGCATCGGACCTGCGCATGACGTCGGCGCTGATCGCGTTCTCGCTGTTCGAGGCGGCGTACTACTCGGAGATCATCCGGGCGGGTATCCAGAGCGTGTCGCGCGGGCAGATGTTCGCCGCGCAGGCGCTGGGCATGACCTACGGGCAGACCATGAAGCTGGTGATCCTGCCGCAGGCGTTCCGCAACATGGTGCCGCTGCTGCTGACGCAGGGCATCATCCTGTTCCAGGATACGTCGCTGGTCTACGTGAGCGCGCTGGCGGACTTCTTTGGCCAGGCCTACGGCGTTGGCGAGCGTGATGGCCGCATTGTGGAAATGCTGCTGTTCGCCGGCCTTGTCTATTTTGTTATCTGCTACTCCGTTTCGCTGATGGTCAAGCGTTACCAGAAAAAGGTGGCCCTATGATTGAAATCAACAATGTATCCAAGTGGTATGGCTCCTTCCAGGTGCTGACCGACTGCACCACCAGGGTTGCCAAGGGCGAGGTCGTGGTGGTTTGCGGACCGTCGGGCTCGGGCAAGTCGACCCTGATCAAGACCGTCAACGCGCTGGAACCGTTCCAGAAGGGCGATATCCTGGTGGACGGCACCTCGGTCGGCGACCCGAAGACCAACCTGCCCAAGCTGCGTTCGCGCGTGGGCATGGTGTTCCAGAATTTCGAGCTGTTCCCGCACCTGTCGATCACCGAAAACCTGACCATCGCGCAGATGAAGGTGCTCGGCCGCTCGAAGGAAGAGGCCACGGCCAAGGGCCTGAAGTACCTGGAGCGCGTGGGCCTGAAGAGCCAGGCGGCCAAGTACCCGGGCCAGCTCTCGGGCGGCCAGCAGCAGCGCGTGGCGATCGCGCGCGCGCTGTCGATGGATCCGATCTGCATGCTGTTCGATGAACCGACTTCGGCGCTGGACCCGGAGATGGTCAACGAAGTGCTGGACGTGATGGTGCAGCTCGCGCAGGAAGGCATGACCATGATGTGCGTGACCCACGAAATGGGCTTTGCACGCAAGGTGGCCAACCGCGTGATCTTCATGGACGCGGGCAAGATCGTCGAGGACTGCGCCAAGGAAGAGTTCTTCGGCAATATCGAGCAGCGCTCGGATCGCGCGAAGCAGTTCCTGTCGAAGATCCTGCAGCACTGAGCCCGCACTGAACCTGTAGCACGCCGCAACGAGAAAGGGACGCCATGGCGTCCCTTTCTCGTTGGCCGGACCGTCCGGTGTCAGGTGCAGGCCGTATTGGCCGCGTTCTTCGCCTGCACTTCGGGTGGAATCGGCACGGACAGCGTCATCTCCGGACGTCCGTCGATGAACATGATCAGCTCGCCCGGCTCGAAGCGCGTCCAGGTCTCGTTGTCGGTCAGCGGCTGGGTGGCGATCACCGCAACGCGGTCATCCTGCGTGGTGACCTGGGCGAAGTCGATCGACAGGTCGGCGTCGATCAGGTGCGCGGTCGAGAACGGCCATTGCCGCACGATGTAGTACAGCCGCGTCGAGCAGTGCGCGAACAAGGCCTGCCCGTTGCACAGCAGGTAGTTGAAGACGCCGTGCGTGGTGATTTCGCGGGTGATGTCCGCCAGCGCATGGCACAGCTCGTTCAGCGGCGGCTGCGAGCCCGGGAAGCGCTTGCGCAGCCCCTGCATCAGCGTGCAAAAGGCGAGTTCGCTGTCGGTGTCGCCCACGGGCTGGTAAACGCCGGACAGGAACGGCGCGAAGTTCAGCAGGTCGCCGTTGTGCGCGAAGATCCAGTGCCGGCCCCACAGCTCGCGCATGAACGGGTGGCAGTTCTCGAGCAGCACTGTGCCTTGCGTGGCCTTGCGGATGTGGGAGATGACGTTCTTGGACTTGATCGGGTAGCGCTTGATCAGGTCCGCGACGGGCGATGTGCCGGCCGACTGGTTGTCGATGAAGAGCCGGCAGGCCTTGTCTTCGAAGAACGCCACGCCGAAGCCGTCGGAATGGTGGTCGGTCACGCCGCCGCGGGCGGCGAAACCGGTGAAGGAGAACGTCACGTCGGTCGGCGTGGCGCAATTCATGCCTAGCAGCTGGCACATGGCGGGGCACCGGGGCGGCAGGGGGCTGCCGCTTTGCAATAGAATGCAGACATTATCCAACGCCCCCGGGCCGCTGCCAAGCGCATGCCTAAAGGGTGCCTCCGGCCATCCCGCAACACGCCTCCCGACCTATGAGCCAATACAAGATTGCCGTGATTCCCGGAGACGGAATCGGCACGGAAGTGATCCCCGAAGGCATTCGCGTCATGGATGCCGCCGCGCGCAAGTTCGGCATCGACTTCCAGTTCGACCACTTCGATTTCTCCAGCTGCGACTACTACGCCCGCCACGGCAAGATGCTGCCGGACGACTGGTTCGACACGCTTGTGAAATACGACGCGATCTACTTTGGCGCCGTCGGCTGGCCCGATGCCGTGCCCGACCACGTGTCGCTGTGGGGCTCGCTGCTGCAGTTCCGCCGCTCATTCGACCAGTACGTGAACCTGCGGCCGGTGCGGCTGATGCCTGGCATCAAGAGCCCGCTGGCTGACCGGAAGCCCGGGGATATCGATTTCTACGTGGTGCGCGAGAACACCGAGGGCGAGTATTCGAGCATCGGCGGCCGCATGTTCCCGAATACCGAGCGCGAGATCGTGATGCAGGAAACGGTGATGAGCCGGGTCGGCGTCGACCGCATCCTGAAATTCGCGTTCGAGCTCGCGCAGAAGCGTCCGAAGCGGCACCTCACCTCGGCGACCAAGTCCAATGGCATCTCGATCACGATGCCGTACTGGGACGAGCGCGTGGGGGCGATGGCGGCGAACTACCCTGGCGTGAAGGTCGACAAGTACCACATCGACATCCTGACCGCGCACTTCGTCCAGCATCCCGACTGGTTCGACGTGGTCGTGGCGAGTAACCTGTTCGGCGACATCCTGTCCGACTTGGGCCCCGCGTGTACCGGCACCATCGGCATCGCGCCGTCGGGCAATATCAACCCGGACCGCACGTATCCGAGCCTGTTCGAGCCGGTGCACGGCTCCGCGCCGGATATCGCCGGGCGCGGCGTGGCCAATCCGATCGGCCAGATCTGGTGTGGCGCCATGATGCTGGAGCACCTTGGCCATGATGAGGCCGGCGCGGCGGTGCTGGGCGCGATCGAGAAGGTGCTGGCCGCAGGGCCCGAACATGCGCCGCTGACGCGTGACATCGGCGGCAAGGCCGGTACGGCGGACCTTGGCCGCGCGATCGCGGAGGCATTGTGATGGCGGCGGGCGGTTACAAGGGCGACTCGCGCGCGCTGCTGCTTGAGACGTTCCAGGCCGCGGTGGCGGCCGCCGATCCGCTCAAGATCGTGGCCGGGCACCTGCCGCCGCCGCAGGCTGGCGGGCGCACGCTGGTCGTGGGCGCGGGCAAGGCCGCGGCGTCGATGGCGCTCGCAGTGGAGCAGGCCTATGCCGGCAAGACGCGGATCGAGGGGCTGGTGATCACGCGCTATGCGCATGGGCTCCCGACCGACCATGTGCGCGTGATCGAGGCCGGACACCCGGTGCCGGATGAGTCCGGCGAACAGGGCGCGGCCGAGATCCTGGCCCGCGTGTCGGCGCTGACGCCGCAAGACCGCCTGCTGGTGCTGGTGTCCGGCGGGGGCTCGAGCCTGCTGTCGCTGCCGGCCGAAGGCATTCCGATGGCGGACCTCAAGGCGACGACGAAGGAACTGCTGCGCTGCGGTGCTCCGATCACCGAGATGAATATCGTGCGCAAGCACATCTCGCGCATCCAGGGCGGGCGGCTTGCGCAAGCCAGCCAGGCGCCGGTAACGACGCTGATCGTCTCCGACGTGGCCGGCGATGATCCCAGCGCGATTGCGTCAGGACCGACCGTGGCGGACCCGAGCACGTTTGCCGACGCGCTCGATATCCTGCGGCGCTATGGCGCCACGGTCCCGGGGAGCGTGCAGTCGCACCTGGAACGCGGCGCTCGCGGGGAGGTTCCGGAGACCCCCAAGCCTGGCGATCCGCTGTTCGCGCGCGTCGACAACCGCATGATTGCGACTGCTCACGACAGCTTGCAGGCCGCCGCGGCGCTGTTCCGCGAGCAGGGCATCACCCCGGTCATCCTCGGCGATACGGTGACGGGGGAGGCGCAGGAGGTCGCGCGCGTCTATGCCGCGCTGGTACGCGAAATTCGCGCGTACAATGCGCCGTTTGCCGCGCCCGTGGCGCTGATCTCGGGCGGTGAATGCACGGTCACATTGCCCGCCGGTGGCGGCAGCGGCAAGGCGAGGGGCGGGCGTTGCTCGGAATTCCTGCTGTCGCTGGCCATCGAACTGGCAGGCATGGAAGGCGTGCATGCCATCGCGGCCGATACCGACGGCATCGACGGTTCGGAGGACAATGCGGGTGCGCTCGCGGACCCGACCACGCTGGCGCGTGCCGAGGCGGCTGGCGTGCCGGCGCGCCGCCAGCTCGACGCGCATGACGCCTGGGGCCTGTTCGATGCCATCGGCGACCTGGTCGTGACCGGTCCCACGCGCACAAATGTGAACGATTACCGCGCCATCCTGATTCTCTAACTTCCAGACCGCCTGCCGCGCTTGCGGCGGCAGGCCCAGCAAGCCATGACCCAGAAGCTCACCATTACCCGCCCGGACGACTGGCACCTGCACCTGCGCGACGGCGCGGCGCTCGCAGCCGTGCTGCCCGACACCGCGCGCCAGTTCGGCCGCGCCATCATCATGCCGAACCTGAAGCCGCCCGTGACCACGGTGGAACAGGCGCAGGCCTACCGCGCCCGCATCCTGGCGGCACTGCCGGCCGGCATGAACTTCGAGCCGCTGATGACGCTGTACCTGACCGACAACACCCCGGCCGAGGAGATCGTAGCGGCCAAGGCGAGCGGCTTCGTGCACGGCGTCAAGCTGTACCCGGCCGGCGCCACCACCAACAGCGATGCCGGCGTAACCGACATCCGCCGCTGCTCGGCCGCGCTCGAGGCGATGCAACGCGTGGGCCTGCCGCTGCTGGTGCATGGCGAAGTGACCGATGGCGACATCGACATCTTCGACCGCGAAGCCGTCTTCATCGACCGCGTCATGACGCCGCTGCGCCGCGACTTCCCGGAACTGAAGGTGGTGTTCGAGCACATCACCACCAAGGATGCGGCCCAGTACGTGCGCGATGCCAGCGGCCCGGTGGGCGCGACCATCACGGCGCACCACCTGCTTTACAACCGCAACGCGATCTTCACCGGCGGCATCCGCCCGCACTATTACTGCCTGCCCGTGCTCAAGCGCGAGATCCACCGCGAGGCGCTGGTCGCCGCGGCGACGTCCGGCAGCGAGCGCTTCTTCCTGGGCACCGACAGCGCCCCGCACGCGCGCGGCCTGAAGGAGCATGCCTGCGGCTGCGCCGGCTGCTACACCGCGCTGCACGCGATGGAACTCTATGCCGAGGCGTTCGATGCCGCTGGTGCGCTCGACAAGCTCGAAGCGTTCTCCAGCTTCAACGGCCCGGCGTTCTACGGCCTGCCGCGCAATACCGGCACGCTGACGCTGGAGCGTGAAGATTGGGAACTGCCGGCCGAGCTGCCGTATGGGGACGCCACGCTGGTGCCGCTGCGCGCAGGCGAAACGCTGCGCTGGAAGGCGCGCTGAAGCGCAAGGCATTGACGGCAGTCACATCAGCGGCGAACCTGGCGTTCGCCGCTTCTCTTTCAGGGATCGACTGGGCGCGGCCGTGGTTCCGGCCGTTCGAGGCCATTGGCGCAAGCGTGGCCGGGCGCGTGACGCAGGGCGCATCCTTGCACGGTTGCCTGAACGATCAGGCATCCCGGGCCGGGTTATGCAATACCCAGGGGGTCCCGCTCGAGTTCGTCGCACAAGAGGCGTTGCCGGCCGGTATCGCCTACGAGGCGCATATTCACGCCACTGGCGAGGTGCCCACTCGCGATAATCTCCACGATTTCTTCAACGCGCTGATCTGGCTGCATTTCCCCCGGGCCAAGGCACGACTCAATGCGATCCAGGCCGGGGTGATCGAATGCGTCGGAGTGCAGGCTGGCCGTGGCGGCGTGCGGGATGCCGCAACGCTGTTCGACGAGAACGCCGTACTGTTCCTCAGCGTGGATGCTGGCCTGGAGGCCGCGCTGCGCGGGTTTGGGTGGCAGGAGTTGTTTGTCGGGCGCAGGGAAGACTGGGGCCGCCATTGCGTGGTGGTGCCGTTCGGCCACGCTCTGCTCGAAAAGCTGGTGGCTCCGTACAAAGCCGTAACAGCCCATGCCTGGCCGCTGGCGCTGCCGGCGGCAGTGGCCGGATCGCCCATGCTCGATGACGCGCTTGCCGTGTCATTGCGTGCGGCGGCCGACGCCGGCACACTCCGTGGCGGTCGCAGCTTCGCGCCGCTGCCCGTCATGGGCATTCCCGGCTGGTGCGATGCCAATGCCGATGCGGCGTACTACGCGGACACGACGGTTTTCCGGCCGGGCCGGCGGCAGTCGATCGTGGACTGACCGGCGGCCCGCAATGGTGTTAGACTTCGGGCCGCAAAGCAGGCCAGACAATCGCTGCTTGCATCGCAAGGTGCAAGGGGAGGAAAGTCCGGACTCCACAGGGCAGGGTGTTGGCTAACAGCCATCCACGGCAACGTGCGGAATAGGGCCACAGAGACGAGTCTTGCCGCCAGGTCTTCCTGGCGGGAAGGGTGAAACGCGGTAACCTCCACCTGGAGCAATCCCAAATAGGCAGGCATCGAGGCGGCCCGCTGAGCCTGCGGGTAGGGAGCTGGAGCCGGCTGGTAACAGCCGGCCTAGAGGAATGGTTGTCACGCGCCGCCCGCCGCAAGGTGCGGTGGCGTGCACAGAATCCGGCTTATCGGCCTGCTTTGCACTTGTCTTCCGATGTTTGCCCAGGCCAGTCTCGGACTGCCCGGGCATCCGCGCTTCGTCAGCCTTCGACGATTTCCATCGTGTGCGTAATTTCCGCGGTCTTGGCGATCATGATCGACGCCGAGCAGTATTTCTCGTGCGAGAGCTTGATCGCGCGTTCGACCGTGGCCGGGTTCAGGTTCTTGCCGGTCACCACGAAGTGGAAATTGATGCGGGTGAAGACCTTGGGGTCTTCGCTGGCGCGCTCGGCTTCGAGCTTCACGCTGCAGCCGCTCACTTCCTGGCGGCCGCGCTTCAGGATCAGCACCACGTCATAGGCGGTGCAGCCGCCGGTACCCAGCAACACCATCTCCATCGGACGCGGCGCCAGGTTATGGCCGCCGCCCTCCGGGGCGCCGTCCATGGCGACGATGTGCCCGCTGCCGGTCTGGGCGACGAAGCTCATGCCCTCGGCGCCCATCCATGTCACTTTGCATTCCATTTTGTTCGTTCCTGTTATCTGAGTCGTGCGTTTGCGGTCACAAGCGCGTGATCTTGAATCTTGCTTTTTCCGGCCTATGACATCGTAAGCCGAGCGGGTCGAAGCCGATATCCCTGCTGAAACCGAGGGTTTCTTCTAATGTGTCAGCCCCATGACAATGCAAACTTCATGTCAACATGCTGATTTTAAAGGAAAAATACGCATTCCCGGTGAGGAGGGCGTCATCCCATGATGTGGAATTGCATTTCGCAGTGCAAATTTCGCTTGCATCAGGGATTACCCCATGTATAATTCCATTCATTGAACGACGGCGCAGACAGCGCGCCAGAGTGCGAAAACGAAGCCATCGGCCAAGTCCTCCGCACCGCCCGCATGAAACACCGTCGATCTCCCAGTGTCTCCTCCACCCTCCTCCTTTGGTGGATTCAAACCCAGGCCTCAACCGGCTTGGGTTTTTTTTCGCCTGTACCGGGCAAGTGCATCAAGCGCCTCGGCCCGTCGCATTCATTGTCAGTGGCGGTATGGCGATCTTGACGAAATCCCTTGGCTTTGCTTGTGTCCGTCTCGCGTTCGACAGTATAATCTACGGCTTTTCCGCCATGCCCGCGGGAAGAGAAGTAGGGAGAGCCTGCGAAGACAAGCAGGAAGGCCAGGTCCACAGGATCGGCCGACGAGATTTGCAGGGGCGAGTACAAGCCTTCGCGAGTCAGTAATCGGGCAGTTCTCTAATAGTCAGGAAAAATCATGAAGACCTTTTCCGCCAAGCCTCATGAGGTAAAGCGCGACTGGTACGTGATTGACGCGACGGACAAAGTCCTCGGCCGTGTTGCCAGCGAAGTGGCACGCCGTCTGCGCGGCAAGCACAAGCCGGAATTTACTCCGCACGTCGACACGGGTGATTACATCATCATCGTCAATGCAGCCAAGCTGCGTGTCACGGGTACCAAGGAAACGGACAAGAAGTACTATCGCCATTCGGGTTACCCGGGCGGTATCTACGAAACGACGTTTGGCAAGATGCAGCAGCGCTTCCCGGGCCGTGCCCTGGAGAAGGCTGTGAAGGGCATGCTGCCGAAGGGTCCGCTGGGCTACGCGATGATCAAGAAGCTGAAGGTTTACGCCGAAGCCGAGCATCCGCACGAAGCGCAGCAGCCCAAGGCGCTGGAAATCTAAGGAGGCCAATCCATGATCGGTAACTGGAATTACGGTACTGGCCGCCGCAAGAGCGCCGTGGCACGTGTCTTCATCAAGTCGGGCAAGGGCGATATCATCGTCAACGGCAAGCCCATCAAGGAATACTTCGCTCGCGAAACTTCCCTGATGATCGTGCGCCAGCCGCTGGAACTGACCGAGCACGCCGCAACGTTCGACATCAAGGTCAACGTTACCGGCGGCGGTGAAACCGGCCAGGCCGGTGCTGTCCGTCACGGCATCACCCGCGCCCTGATCGACTACGACGCAACGCTGAAGCCGGCCCTGTCGAAGGCTGGCTACGTCACGCGTGACGCGCGTGAAGTGGAGCGTAAGAAGGTCGGTTTCCACAAGGCACGTCGCCGCAAGCAGTTCTCGAAGCGCTGATGTGTGTTCGCCGGTCCGGCATTGCCCGGATCGCGCGAAACAAGAAAAACCGCACGCTGGTCGTGCGGTTTTTTTTCGTCCGTGGCGGACGGGAGAGGTCCTGCCTGCGGAAAAAGTCACAATTTCGGCCCCTGCTTTGGTGGGGAGAATGACTGCTTCACCGATTACAATGCGCTCCGCATGTTGACGGCAGAGCGCTTTAGAATCCATCAAGGAGCGAGGGATGTTGTTTTCCAAGAAGAAGGGGCTCTCGATCGATACGCTGAGCGGTGAAGGCACCGCCATCGATGGCGATCTGGTATTTGCAGGCGGCCTGAGGCTCGACGGCAAGGTGCGCGGCAATATCCGCGCCGCCGGCGACAAGCCCAGCATGCTGGTCATCAGCGAGAAGGGCATGGTGGAAGGCGAGATCGCCGTCGGCCACCTGATCCTGAATGGCACGGTGAAAGGGCCTGTCCATGCCGGCGAATTGCTGGAACTCCAGCCCCACGCACGCGTGCTGGGCGAGGTGCGCTATGCCGCGCTCGAGATGCATCAGGGCGCATTGGTGGAAGGGCGGCTAGTGCCGCTGGGCCAGGAAGAACTCAAGACGGTCCCGAAACTTCTGGCCGCCGAAGGCGCCGACGAGGACATTGAAGGCGCCGTTGCCGCGCTCGACGTTGCCGAAGCCGGGAAAGCGGCCTGAGCGCCACGTGCGATCTTTCGCAGAAGCCCTTGAAAACCAAGGGTTTCGGCACGATTTTCCAGTAGCGCTTAGAATACAGGCGTATCTAATCAGGAGAACCCCATGAACGCAGTCGCAGAGGCACCCGCAACCGAGGACGTGCCGGCACCGTTCGTCTTTACCGACAGCGCCGCCGACAAGGTCAAGCAGCTGATCGAGGAAGAGGGCAATGCCGAGCTGAAGCTGCGCGTGTTCGTGCAGGGCGGCGGCTGCTCAGGCTTCCAGTATGGCTTCACGTTCGACGAGGAAGTCAACGAAGACGACACCACCATGGTCAAGAACGGCGTCACCCTGCTGATCGACTCGATGAGCTATCAGTACCTGGTCGGCGCCGAGATCGACTACAAGGAAGACATCAACGGTGCGCAGTTCGTGATCAAGAACCCGAACGCATCCACCACCTGTGGTTGCGGCTCTTCGTTCTCGGTCTGAGGCAAGACGTTTCGGAAAAAGGCGCACCTCCGGGTGCGCTTTTTTTATTCCTGCGGCGCTCGCCAGACCACCGGAAACCAGTCTTCCCGCATCCGCTCGCCGGTTTGCTGGCCAATCCCCGGGAACGGCGGTGATGTCCGGCCTGGCCGCTCCAGGAACCGCACATCGTCGCCCAGGAAGCGTGCCGAAAACGCGCGGCGCCGACTGGTGCCCGTATTGCCGGCAGCGCCGTGAACGGTGCGGAAATCGAACACCACGGCATCGCCGGCTTCCAGCTCGGGCTGCAGGATGGTATGGCTGCCGTCTTCCACATCGGGCATTTCCATGAAGGCGTCATCGCCGCCATAGAAGTTCTCGTTGCTGGCCCAGCGCTTGGGCCGGACCAGCCGTGGCCAGCGGTGCGAGCCCGCCACGACGCGCAGGGTGTTAACTTGCGTCACCGGGTCCAGCGGAATCCAATAGCTGGCGGTCTGCAGGCCATCCACGCAGTAATAGGGCAGGTCCTGATGCCACGGCGTTGGCTTGGCCGTGCCGGGTTCCTTGACGAGGATGTGCTCGTGGAACACCTGCGCCGTCAGCGATTGCATGATCTGCCCCGCAATGGCGGCGGCCGGTGAATGGCGGATGAACGCCTCGAACGGTTCGATGCGCTGCCAGTTGCAGTAGTCCTCGAAGAAACGCCCGCGTTCGCCGTGGCGCACGTTTTCGATCGCGAACGGGCCGGGCTGCGCCAGGTTCTGTTCGAAACCGTCGCGCAAGCGCTCCACCCAATCGGTGAAGGCGCCGCGCAACACCAGCACGCCGTCACGCTGGTAGCTGCGAATCTGTTCTGCGGTGATCTCCATGGCAAGGCTCCGGTGCGGGGACGACCCCAGTATCGGCAACCCTGATCAATAGGAAAAGCATATATTTCCTATGCTGTAGTATAGGAAATCATGATCCCCTTCTCGTTCCGGCAACTCGAATACTTCGTGGCGGCGGCCGAGCATGGCAGCATCAGCGCCGCTGCGCGGGCGCGCCACGTATCCCAGCCGTCGGTGTCGACGGCCATCGCGCAACTGGAAGACACGCTGGGCGAGGCGCTGTTCCGCCGTCAGGTCAGCCGCGGCCTGGAGCTCACGCCCGCGGGCCAGCGGCTGCTTACCCGGGCGCGCGATATCCTGGCGCTCGCAGCGGGCATCACCGTGGATGAGGTGGGACAGCAAGGGCTAAGCGGCCGGCTGTCGATGACCTGCTTCCAGGATCTGGGTCCATACTTCGTACCGCGCCTGCTGGCGGGCTTCCGCGAGCGCCACCCGGGCATTTCCATCACGCTGTTCGAAGCGGACCTGGCCAGCATCCATCGCACGCTGCAGGCCGGCAAGGCCGAACTCGCACTGACTTATGACCTCGGCTTCGACCAGCGCGTCGATCGCTGGGTGCTGGCAAGCCTGCCGCCTTACGCGCTGCTGCCGGCGCACCATGCGCGGGCGGGCCAGCGCGACATCGGGCTCGCGGAGCTGGCCGCCGAGCGGCTGATCCTCGAGGATATCCCGCAGACTCGTGAGTACTTCCTGTCGCTGTTCTGGTCCCACGGCCTGCATCCGACGCTGCACCAGTACACACAGAGCTTCGAGATGCAGCGCGGCCTGGTGGCGCATGGCTACGGTGTTGCGCTGTCCTGCACGCGACCGGCCGGCGACCACAGCTATGACGGCCTGCCGATTGCGTGCCTGCCGTTGCGCGAGCCGGTGAGCGCGCAGCGTGTCGTGCTGGCGCGCGCACAGGCGGTGCGCGCGTCTCCGCTGGCACGGGCGTTCATCGACTGGGTGGTGGAGAGCGGGGCGGCGGTGCCGGCCTGAGTCCGGCCGCCGAATGGTGAATCAGCGCGGGTAGATCGCGCCAAGCACGCGCGGACCGGCGGCGCCGGTGACGGTGGCGACATTGCCCGGCAGACGCAGCAGGCACTGGCGCGCCAGCCAGGCGAAGGCGATGGCCTCCACCTGTGAAACCGGCACCCCGAAGTCTTCGGTGGTCTGCACGGACAGGCCGGGCAGCGCCTGCGCCAGACGCCGCATGATGTAGCCGTTGCGGGCGCCGCCGCCGCACACAATCAGGCGTCGCGCCTGGGGCGAGTGGGTACGGACATCGCGCGCAATCGCCTCGGCGGTGAGCGCGGCCAGTGTCGCCTGCACGTCGGCCGGCGTCGGCTTGGGATTGCCGCGCGTCGCGAGGCGCGCTTCCAGCCATGCGGGATGGAACAGGTCGCGGCCCGTGCTCTTGGGCGGTGCGGCATTGAAATAAGGGTCGGCCAGGCATTCGGACAGCAGCGCGTCGTCGACGCGTCCGCTTGCGGCCCACGCGCCGTCGTTGTCGAACGGCATGCCGAGCTGTTCGCCGATCCAGTAGTCGAGCAGCGCATTGCCCGGTCCGCAGTCGAAGCCGATCACGGCGCCGCCGTTGCCGGGCAGCACGCTGATGTTGGAGATGCCGCCGATATTGCAGATCACGCGCGCTTCGGCCCCGTCGCCGAACAGCGCCTGGTGCAGTGCCGGCACGAGCGGTGCACCCTGACCGCCCGCCGCCACGTCGCGGCTGCGGAAATCCGCCACCACGTCGATGCCGGCCAGTTCCGCCAGCAGTGCGGGATGCTGGCTTTGCCGCGTATAGCCGATCTTGTCGTAAAGGCCCGGCCGATGACGGATGGTTTGCCCATGCGCACCGATCGCGGCAACATCATCCCGCTGCAGTCCCGCCTGTCCGAGCAGCGAGGTCACACAGCCAGCGTAGACGCGTGCGAGCGCATTGGCGGCCAGCGCCTCGCGATGGATCTCGTTGTCGCCTGGCTGCTGCAACTGGCCGAAGTCCGTGCGCAGCGCCTCGGGGAAGGGTTCATGCGCGGCGGCCAGCACTGCGGGGCGCTCGCCGCTGAAGTCCACCAGCACGGCGTCCGCGCCGTCCATGCTGGTGCCAGACATGATGCCGATATAGCGGTCGCCGTGGGCGCGCATGGAGTCTCCGGGCGGAGCGGCCGTCAGTTGGCCGCGGTAAGGACGTTATAGGTGCGCAGCGCGTTGATGCGGCTGAGCATGGTGCTGGTATAGCCCAGGAATTCCTGGCGCGCCTTGCCGGTCAGCACGGGCGCTTCCATCAGTGCGATGCTCAGCGGGTTCTGCGGCACGTCGTTGAAGCGGAATTCATAGTGCAGGTGCGGTCCCGTGGCCCAGCCGGTTTGCCCGACATAGCCGATCACCTGGCCCTGCGTCACTTTCTGCCCCTGTTGCACGCCGGCAAAGCCGGACAGATGCGCGTAGTAGGTCGAATAACCGTTCGCGTGCTTCAGAATGATGATGTTGCCGTAGCCGTTCTGGCGGCCGACAAAGTCGATGGTGCCTTCGCCGGTGGCCAGCACCTTGGTGCCCGTCGGCGCGGCGAAGTCCACGCCCTTGTGCTGGACCCACTCATGATGCAGCGGATGATCGCGGCCGCCGAAGCCCGACGACACGCGCGAGAACTCCACCGGTGAACGCAGGAACGGGCGCTTCATGCTGCGGCCGTCGAAGGTGTAGTAGGCGCCGTTGCGCTCGCCTTCGGGCGCGAACCAGAGCGCCTGGTGGAGCTGGTTCCGGTTGATCAGCTCGATCGCCACCACGCGGCCGTTGCGGATGAACGCGCCGTCCTGGAAACCGGCTTCGTAGATGATGCGGAAGCGGTCGCCACTGGCGATGTCATGCTGGAAATCGATCACGCCGGAGAAGATCGACAGCATTTGCTGCACGATGTCATCGGGCACGTTGGCCGCGTCCATGGCCTTGAAGAAGCCGCCCGCGGAGATCGAGCCGGACGCCATCTCGTAGCGCAGGTCGTTATCGACGTTCTGCACGCGCGCCTTGTAGCTCGTCGTGCCACTGGCCTTTGCCGGCTCGACGCGCTCGATCACGAGTTCGCGCGACGTTGCGGCGTCGCCGCCCAGGTTGGCCTGCAGCGACACCAGCATATTGCTGTCGTCGATCTGCGCCTGCACGGCCTGGCCTGGGTTGAGGTTGAACAGGCCGCGCGCGGTCGGGTTCTTCAGGATGAACGCCTGCGCGTCGGGATCGTCCACGTCCAGGCGGCGCAGCAGCGACGCAATGGTGTCGCCGCGCTGCATGCGCTCCTGGCGCACGTAGACGGCATCGGAATCGACATCGACAAGCTGCGCGAGCTGTTCGCGCACATCGGGCATGCGCAGCGTCTCGTTGACGCGCGGCGCATCCGGGTCGTTGAAGGCGCTGCGGGGCGCCACGCCCATGGCTGCAGCCATGCCGAGCGTGAAAATCGCGCCCACCGAAGCGGTGAGCTGCTTGCGCCGTCGCGCGTGCTGGGGGTTGGTCGGGTCGACGAGAACCACCAGCTCACGCGCGAAAACTTCGCGGAGTCTGGACCACATCACGTAAAATTCAGCCTTGGTCTGGGCACCGCTGCCGCGACGATGTCTGTCGTCTGCCTTCCTCCCCCGAGGTGCGGCGCGTGCTATTCAAATTTATTTGCCACCTGGTGTCGGCACTAGAATGGCGGGTGGCGCGCGGGCTTGGTACCGCTTGGCGCCAGGAAGCGCGGATTATACCAAGAATCGGCCCGGGGCCGAGTGGCGCATCCGCCAAATTTTCATGTATTTCAAAGACTTACGTCATGACTGAAGCATCCTCCGGCCCCGCGGCCAAATATCCCCTCACGCCGTCGGTCATGCACGCGCTTGAGGTCTCGAAGCGTGGCTGCGACGAACTGCTGATTGAAGCCGAATGGGCCCAGAAGCTGGCCCGTAGCGAAGCGACCGGCGTTCCCCTGCGCATCAAGCTCGGCCTCGATCCCACTGCGCCGGACATCCACATCGGGCACACCGTGGTCCTGAACAAGCTGCGCCAGCTCCAGGACCTGGGTCACCAGGTGATCTTCCTGATCGGCGACTTCACCTCGACCATCGGCGACCCGTCGGGCCGCAACAGCACCCGGCCGCCGCTCACGCGCGAGCAGATCGAGACCAACGCCCAGACCTACTACCGCCAGGCCAGCCTGGTGCTCGACCCGGCGCGCACCGAAATCCGCTACAACAGCGAGTGGTGTGACCCGCTCGGCGCCCGTGGCATGATCCAGCTGGCCGCCAAGTACACCGTGGCCCGGATGATGGAGCGCGACGACTTCACCAAACGCTTCCGGTCTGGGATTCCCATTTCGGTCCATGAGTTCCTTTATCCACTCATGCAGGGCTACGATTCGGTCGCGCTGAAGTCCGACCTGGAGCTCGGCGGCACCGACCAGAAGTTCAACCTGCTGGTCGGGCGCGAACTGCAGAAGGAATACGGCCAGGAGCCGCAGTGCATCCTGACCATGCCGCTGCTGGTGGGCCTGGACGGCGTCGAGAAGATGTCGAAGTCCAAGGGCAACTACGTCGGCGTGACCGAGGCGCCCAGCGAGATGTTCGGCAAGCTGATGAGCATCTCGGACGACCTGATGTGGCAGTACTACACGCTGCTGTCGTTCCGCCCGCTGGCCGAGATCGACCTGATGAAGCAGGAAATCGCGCTCGGTCGCAACCCGCGCGACTGCAAGGTGATGCTGGCGCAGGAGATCGTGGCGCGCTTCCACAGCCAGGCCGATGCCGAGAAGGCGCTCGAGGACTTCAACCACCGCGCGCGCGGCGGCGTGCCGGACGACATCCCGGCCGTCAGCCTGTCGGGTGCGCCGCTGGGCATCGCGCAGCTGCTCAAGCAGGCCAACCTGGTGCCGTCCACGTCGGAGGCCAACCGCAATATCGAGCAGGGCGGCGTGAAGATCGACGGTGCCACGGTCAGCGACAAGGCCGTCAAGGTGGCAGCGGGCACCTATGTGGTCCAGGTGGGCAAGCGCCGCTTTGCCCGCGTGACGCTGGCCTGAGCCGGACGATGATCGCACTGATCCAGCGCGTCGCGCAGGCCCGGGTGACCGTCGGCGGCCGCACCACCGGGGAGATCGGCGCCGGACTGCTGGCGCTGGTCTGCGCCGAGCGCGGCGATACCGAGGCGCAGGCCGACCGCCTGCTGGCCAAGATGCTGTCCTATCGCGTGTTTTCCGACGCGGACGGCAAGATGAACCTGCCGGTGCAGAATATGGACGGCAACGGCGGGGCGGGCGGGCTGCTGGTGGTGTCCCAGTTCACGCTGGCGGCCGATACCAACAGCGGTACCCGGCCCAGCTTCACGCCGGCGGCGTCGCCCGAGGACGGGCGCCGCCTGTACGAGTATTTCGTCGAGCGGGCGCGGGCGTCGCACCCGGAGGTGCAAACGGGCGAATTCGGGGCGATGATGCAAGTGAGCCTGACCAACGACGGACCCGTGACGTTCTGGCTGCGCGTGTCGCCGCCCGGCAACGCCTGAGCCCGCCGCAGGCTGCCGCAACCCGGACAGGCAGCAGGAAACCACGGTGGCCGCGCCCGCGCTGGCCATCCACAGACAGGAGAGACAAATGAAACTCTGGAGCAAGTCCTTCGCCGACAACACGCCGATCCCCGGCGAGTTCGCCTTCTGCGTGCCCGACGCCGATGCCCACGTGGCCCTGTCGAGCAACCGCAATCCAGACCTGCATTGGGAAGACGCGCCGGCCCAGACGCGGTCCTTCGTCCTGATCTGCCATGACCGCGATGTCCCGAGCAAAGGGGACGACGTCAACCAGGAAGGCCGCGAAGTGCCGGCATCGCTGCCGCGCGTGGACTTCTACCACTGGGCGCTGGTCGATATTCCGCCGGGCCTGACCACGATCGCCGCCGGCTCGCACAGCGACGGCGTGATCGCGCGCGGCAAGCCGGGACCCGAAGCGGCCGGCGGCACGGCCACCGCCGGCGGCCTGCGCCACGGCATCAACGACTACACCGGCTGGTTCGCCAATGACGCCGACATGAAGGGCGACTACTACGGCTACGACGGCCCGTGCCCGCCGTGGAACGACACGCTGCTGCACCACTACGTGTTCACGGTTTACGCGCTGGATCTGGAGCGGGTGCCGCTGGACGGCAAGTTCACGGGCGCCCAGGTGCTGGAAGCCATCCGCGGCCATGTGCTGGCGCAGGCAAGCCTGACCGGCACTTACACGCTCAACCCCAAGGTGGCCGGCTGAGGTCGCGTGCCCGGCGTCCGCGCCGGGCAAGGAAATGCAAGGAAAGGGCATGTTGCAAAGCTCCGGGCCGCATTCGCTGGCCTACACGCACCTGATTGTGATCCGTCATGGCGAGACGGCCTGGAACCGCGAGCGCCGGCTGCAGGGCCAGCTCGACATCCCGCTCAACGAGACCGGTGAAGCCCAGGCGCGGGCGCTCGCCGCGGCGCTGTCAGGCGAGCCGATCGACGCGGTCTACTCCAGCGACCTGGGCCGTGCCATGCGGACCGCTGCGCCCCTGGCCGACGCGCTCGGCCTGCAGGTTCGCTCCGAGCCGCGCCTGCGCGAGCGCAGCTACGGCACCTTGCAGGGCAAGACCTATGCCGAGGTTGCCGAGCAACTGCCCGAGGACTTCGCCCGCTGGCAGGCGCGCGTGCCAGATTACGCGCCGCCTCAGGGCGAGTCGCTGGCGCAGTTTCATGATCGCGCGGTCGAGATCGCGCTGTCGTTGTCGCGTCGTCATCCGGGCGAGCGCATCGCGCTGGTGGCCCACGGCGGCGTGCTCGACTGTCTCTACCGCGAGGCCACCGGCATGACGCTGGAAGCGCCGCGCCAGCATGAACTGCTGAACGCCAGCATCAACCGCCTGCGCAGCGACAGCCATCACCTGACGCTGGCCCAGTGGGGCGACGTGACCCACCTGGAAGCGCTGGCGCTCGATGAAGTGGACCGGCGCGTTCCCTGACGGGACGCCACGGGCAGGCCGCCGGCCTCAGACGCGCAGGCGGAACGGCGTGAAGTTGGTGTTGCGGTCGTACCAGTCCTCGTTCTCGGCGCGCTTGAGGAAGTTCACGACCTTGTACGTGACCGGCGTCATCACGACTTCCCAGCCGGTCTTGAGCACATACTGCGCCACCGCGACCTGGAGCACCTTCTCCAGCGGCCAGATCCCGTAGAACGCAATCACGTAGAACAGGGATGAGTCGACCAGCTCGCCGGCGAGCGTCGAGCCGATGGTGCGGGTCCACAGCCAGCGTCCGCCCGTCCACAGCTTCATCTTGGCCAGCACATAGCTGTTGGCGAAGCTGCCGCAGCAAAAGGCAATCAGCGAACCTAACGCGATGCGCCACGTATTGCCGAACACATCTTCCAGGCTCTTCTGGTAGTCGGCCATGAACGGCGCCACGGGCATGTGCAGCACCACCAGGCTCATGAACGTCGCAAACGCCAGGGCCGCGAAGCCCGCCCACACCACGCGGCGGTCGCGACCATAGCCGTAGACCTCGGTCAGCACGTCGCCAAAGATGTACGAGATCGGGAAGAACAGCACGCCGGCGCCGAAGGTAACCGGCCCCAGCAGTGGGACTGTCACTTGCGCCGCCTTGGCGGCCCCGATCAGGTTGGAGCACAGCAGCACGGTGACGAAGGCCACCATGACGAGATCGTAGTAACGGTAGACGCGCCCGGTATGGGTGGAGGCGGCTGTGGCGGCGGTGGGCAGGGCGGACATCGAGGTTCCCGGTTTGGCGGCGCTTTCCGCGCCTGCGTTTTTTCGGGCGATTATGCCAGCCGGGGACGTGCCTTGCCGTGCAGCAAGAAAAATCCCGGCCGTAGCCGGGATCGTGCGGTAAGTGTACCGGTTCGTGCGGCTATCCAGCCGCGGGTCGGCGCATCCGGGATCAGATATCCAGTTTGGAGATTTTGGCGCCGTTGATCGACGCATCGAACATCAGGCCCGCGTTGGTCTGCACGAAGCCCACCACCGGTTGCTGGCTGGTCAGCGTATCGAGCCGGCCGTCCGCGCCGATCTTGGCCAGTGCCACGTTCGCATCCGCTCCGGCGGTCCAGCCCTTGCTTGCCACAAACTTGTTGTAGGCCTCGGGCGTCATGAACATGATGATGACGGCCTTGGACTGGCCACCTGCGGTCAGGCCAACCGAAGCCTGCGCGGTGCTGTAGTAGCCCACGGTCGAACCGTGCGAGCGCAGGGCTCCTTCGCCGTATTCGCCGCCGACCACCAGGCCCGCCGAGATGACGCGCGGGAACACCAGGATGCCCTGCGCACGGTTGGCGAGTTCGCGAGAGCCGTTGGTTGAGGAATACAGGCGGTTCAGCGCGCCATCCACACCCGCATCGATTTCCTGTCTTTTCGCTGCCGGATCGGACGAGGCCTTGGTGCCTGTCGTCGTGCAGCCAACCGTGAACGCGGTGGCGACGAGCAGCCCCGATCCGGCAACCCGGGTAACAAAATGGCGTCGATTCATAGGTAACCTCCTGGTGGGGTAAAGTACCGCGTCTGGCTTCGGGGTCAATTGGCTGCGGATGCAGCCGGGGCTTTGACCGTGATGGCTACGACTTCACGATAGACGATCTTTGCCATCTGGCCACGCTGGATCTTGCTGAGATCGATGGCAGGATCTTCCACCTTGACTGTGCGCAAGGTTTCGCGCGGGCCCCGGAACGTGACCAGATGCTTGGCCGGATCGACCTTCGTGATCTCCGCCGTCACAGTCGTGGTGATCTCGCGCATGATGCCGGGCTTGCTGCCTTCGGCCGCGCGCGAAGTACGGTCCACCGTTTCCGCCAGCGCGGACGACTTGCTGTCCACCGGTTCCAACGATGCCACCAGCGCCGCGCCACGCGCGATGGTGAGGATGTCGCCCTTGTGGATCTGGCCGAAATTCTTCACTTCGTCGCCGCCCACCAGTTCGACGACGTTGCCGCGCGGGCCTTGTACCAGCACAGCCTTGGTGTTCGGATCGATATCGATGATCTTGCCGCTGACGACGGCCTCCTCGGCAACGCCGACCGGAGCCTGCGGACGCTGGGCGTAGGCGCTGGTGGCGATAAGCATGGCAGCCGCTAACACTGCGACCGGCAGGGAGGACGGACGACGGATCATGGTTTTCCTTGGCGATGGTAAGCGGCCATGCCAATCGGCACGGCTACCGTGGCACCATGGCTGGGGTGCCGTTGAAGCCATTGTGGACAATCGGGCAGGGGCCAGCAATCCACTTCGAAAAAATTTGGGATGCGGGACAAAAAAGTTTAATTGACGACAGGGAGGCGCCGGGCGAGCGCTTGTGGCGGTGCAGCATTCACCGCCGGGAGCCGGTTTTCCTCAGGCGGGCAGCTCGCCGGTGCCGCCGCGGTCGGGCGCGGGAAGGCCGAAGTGGAGGTAGGCCGCCGCCGTGGCGACGCGGCCGCGCGGCGTGCGTTGCAGGTACCCCTGCTGGATCAGATAGGGCTCCAGCACGTCCTCGATGGTGTCGCGTTCTTCGCCGATCGCCGCGGCCAGGTTGTCGACGCCGACGGGGCCGCCGCCGAACTTGTGCAGCACGGCCTCCAGCAGCTTGCGGTCCATCAGGTCGAAGCCCACGCCGTCCACGTCCAGCATGGCCAGCGCGGCATCGGCGATCTCGCGGCTGATGGTGCCATCGCCCTTGACTTCGGCATAGTCGCGCACGCGGCGCAGCAGCCGGTTGGCAATCCGGGGCGTGCCGCGCGCGCGGCGGGCGATTTCCAGCGCGCCCTGCGGGTCGATCCGGGCGCCCAGCAACTGGGCCGAGCGCGTGACGATGCGTGCGAGCTCCTGGGCCGTATAGAACTCCAGCCGCGCCACAATGCCGAAGCGGTCGCGCAGCGGGTTGGTCAGCATGCCGGCGCGGGTGGTGGCGCCGACCAGCGTGAACGGCTGCAGGTCGAGCTTGACCGAGCGCGCCGCCGGGCCTTCGCCGATCATGATGTCGATCTGGTAGTCCTCGAGCGCGGGGTACAGGATTTCCTCGACGACCGGCGAGAGCCGGTGGATTTCGTCGATGAACAGCACGTCGTTGGTTTCGAGGTTGGTCAGCAGCGCGGCCAGGTCGCCCGGTCGTTCGAGCACCGGACCGGAGGTCTGGCGCAGGTTGACGCCCATTTCGCGCGCGATGATATGCGCGAGCGTGGTCTTGCCCAGGCCGGGCGGGCCGAACAGCAGCACGTGGTCCAGCGCCTCGCGGCGGTTGCGCGCCGCGTGCATGAAGATGTCCAGCTGTCCGCGCACCTTCTCCTGGCCGACGTACTCGTCGAGCAGCTTGGGCCGCAACGCGCGCTCGAACGCCTCTTCGTGCGCGGAAGCGGGCGTGGCGGCGATCATGCGGTCGGGGGCGGAGAACTTGTCGGTTTCAATCATGGCTGCGGCGTCAGGTGTCGCGCTATTTTACGCTTCACGCCTTGGACAGGGCCTTCAGCGCCAGCTTGATGCCATCCGAAACGCCCGTGCCGGCAGGCACCTGCTTGATGGCCGCGGCGGCTTCCTTTTCCGAGTAGCCGAGCGCCAGCAGCGCGTTGAGGATATCGACCGCGTTGTCATGCACGGGGGTTGCGCCCGGCGCATGGCCGAGTTCCGCGCCGAGCTTGCCCTTGAGTTCGAGCAGCAGGCGTTCGGCGGTCTTCTTGCCGATGCCCGGCACGCGCGTGAGGCGCCCGGCTTCCTGCAGCGTGATAGCCTGCGCCAGTTCCGGCACGGACATGCCGGACAGCACCGCCAGCGCCATGCGCGCGCCGATGCCGGTGATCTTGATCAGCTCGCGGAACGTGTTGCGCTCGGTCGCCGTGCCGAAGCCGTAGAGCAGGTGCGCGTCCTCGCGCACGATGAGCTGGGTCAGCAGCGTCACCGGCTGGCCGGTCGCGGGCAGGTTGTAGAACGTGCTCATCGGCACATCGATCTCGTAGCCGACACCGTGGCAGTCCACGAGCAGGTGCGGAGGATTTTTCTCGATAAGGGTGCCGGCGATGCGTCCGATCATGGTTTTTGCGTGTGCGTTAGCGTTAGCGGTATGGGCAGGAGCGGGGTCGGTTCAACGGTATTGCGGTATTGCGGTCCTGCGAAAGGCCGCAAGTGTAGCCCAGCGGCGCATCCGCGCCTCACGGGTTCCGGGCGTCGATGGCACGCCGGCCGAGCGCCGGGTCATCGGTGAAGACACCGTCCACGCCGGCAGCGACAAAGGCCTCCACCTCGCGCACCATGCCGGCGGGGCTGCGCGTGGCGGCATCTCCGCCAGTCCGGAAGGCCTTGGGCAGGAAGGCATTCTCGGGCCGGAATGTATAGGGATGCACCAGCAGGCCAGCCGCGTGCGCGTTGCGCACGACGGCGGAAGGCGCGCCCAGGCCGCCTTGCGCATCGCGCGGCACCACGCTGTTCTTCTCGGGGCCGATGCCGTCGGCGTAGGCAGCTACTTCGCGCAGGCCGGTCGGGCTCAGCATGTCGCCATAGGTCCGCGTGTCGCCGGCCAGCCGCCAGTCGGGCGGGGTCTGCTTCGGGTTGCCGATCAGTTGCACCAGCCTGACATTGGGCATGCCATGCCCCAGGGCCTTGCGCACCTCGCGCAGGCTGCCGGCCTCGAAAGACTGGACGAAGACGGGCGCCTCGCGCAGGTATGGCTGGCGGCGCAGCGCTTCGAGGAGTTTGTCTTCAAGCGGCTTGCCGATGCCGCGGAAGTAGCTTGGGTGCTTCAGTTCGGGATACAGGCCGATCTGCCGGCCGGTGCGCAGCGATGCCTGTTGGGCGAGCCGCACGATCTCGTCGAAGGTCGGGATCTCGAACTGGTCGTTGAGGCGGGCATTGTCGGGGCGCAGCTTCGGGATGCGTTCGCGTGCCCGCAGCGTCTTGAGTTCGGCCAGCGTGAAGTCCTCGGTGAACCATCCGCTCAGGCGTTCGCCGTCGATGACTTTGGTGCGTTTCCGGTCGGCAAACTGCGGCATTTCGGCCACGTTGGAGGTGCCGCCGATTTCGTTTTCATGGCGCGCCACGAGAACGCCGTCGCGCGTGATGACGAGATCGGGCTCAATGACATCCGCGCCGTCCTCGATGGCCTTGGCATACGCGGCCAACGTGTGCTCGGGGCGCAGCGCGCTGGCGCCGCGGTGCGCGATGACCAGCGGTTTGCTGGCCGGTGCGGGCGCGGGGATTTCTTTGGCTGCGGCGGTAGGCTTGGGTGCGGAAGGCGTGGGTAGCTTCGTGGCGCAGCCGGCCAGCACGATTGTCGCCAGGGTTGCGGGAAGACAGAATCGGAAGCGGAGCATGGTCGAGGGTTCGTGGCCGCCGCGCGGCAAATGCCCTCGATTGTAAGAGACGGGAGTGTTGGGCTCTTGCCGCGGTATTTGTCAGCCGATCAGCCGCCCGCGACGCACGCGCATGCCCTTGCGGACGAGGTCGGGGGCCAGGCCGGACAGCGTGCCAAGCGTGTCGCCGCCATTGGCGTGGCAGATGGCCACGCCGAGCGCATCGGCGGCGTCGGTGCTCGGACGCCCCGGCAGGCTCAGCAGCCGCATCACCATCTCCTGCACCTGTTCCTTGTTGGCGCGGCCATAGCCGACTACCGCTACCTTGAGTTGCAGGGCGGTGTATTCGAATACCGGCAGGCCTTGCCCCACCAGTCCGCAGATCGCCGCGCCGCGGGCCTGGCCCAGCAGCAAGGTCGACTGGGGGTTGACGTTGACGAACACCTTCTCGATCGCCGCGCAGTCCGGTGCGTAGGTGCGGGCCACCTCGCTGATGCCGTCAAACAAGGTCTTCAGGCGCGCAGGCAGGTCAGTGTCGCCATTGCTCTTGATGGTGCCCGAGGCAATGTAGGAAAGCTTGTTGCCGTGCTTTTCCAGTACGCCGAAGCCGGTTGTGCGGAGGCCGGGGTCGATGCCTAAGATGCGCATTTATTTTTGGGGATGGAGGGGGCGACAGACGTTTTCTTGGTACTTGGATGCGCTGCTGTTTCGCCGGCGTAGCCGGCGGAGCAGCAGCGCCCGCCAAGCACGATACCGCCCTTATTCCCCCAAAACCAGCCAGAAGCAAAAAAGCCCCGAGCCACAGGCAACATCACCCGCGAACCCGGAGCCCTTCGCAAAAGAAGCCGCAGAATCAGTGACGGAAATGCCGAGTACCGGTCAGCACCATCGCAATACCACGTTCATCCGCAGCAGCGATCACTTCGTCATCGCGCATCGAACCACCCGGCTGAATCACGCAAGTCGCGCCGGCGTCCACCACCACATCCAGCCCGTCGCGGAACGGGAAGAACGCATCCGACGCCACAGCCGACCCGGCCAGGGTCAGTCCGGCATTCTGCGCCTTGATGCTGGCGATGCGCGCCGAATCCACGCGGCTCATCTGCCCGGCGCCGACGCCGAGCGTCATGCCGCCGCCGCAGAACACGATGGCGTTCGACTTGACGTACTTGGCCACGCGCCACGCAAACATCAGGTCATCCATTTCCTTGGGGGTCGGATGACGACGCGTCACCACGCGCAGTTCCGACGGCTTGACGTTCTTGGCATCCGGGCCCTGCACCAGCAGACCGCCGCCCACGCGCTTGAAGTCATACTGGTTGACCCCCTTGCCCAGCGGGATCTCGAGCAAACGCACGTTCTGCTTCGGCGCGAACACGGCACGCGCAGCCGCGCTAAATGACGGCGCGATCAGCACTTCGACAAACTGCTTCGCAACGGCCTGCGCCGCAGCTTCGTCGAGTTCCACGTTGAAGGCGATGATGCCGCCGAAGGCCGAGGTCGAGTCGGTCTTGAAAGCCTTGTCATACGCTTCCAGCGCATTCGCGCCGACAGCCACACCACACGGGTTTGCGTGCTTGATGATCACGCAGGCCGGGGTGGCAACGTCGAAGGACTTCACGCATTCCCACGCCGCATCGGCGTCGGCGATGTTGTTGTACGACAGTTCCTTGCCCTGCAGCTGCACGTAGTTGGCCAGCGCGCCATCCACCGCCTTCAGGTCCCGGTAGAACGCGGCGGACTGGTGCGGGTTTTCGCCGTAGCGCATTTCCTGCACCTTGTCGAAGGCCAGGTTCAGCGTCTGCGGATAGGCGCTGCGGCCCTGGTGCGACTTGTCGGTGCCGAGGCTGGTCAGGTAGTTCGTGATCGCGCCATCGTACTGGGCGGTGTGCGCGAATACCTTGGTGGCCAGGCGGAAATTGGTGTCGTAGCCGACCTTGTTGCCATTGCCGCGCATTTCGTCGAGCACCACGGCGTAGTCAACCGGATCGACGATCACGGTCACGTCGCGGTGGTTCTTGGCCGCCGAACGCAGCATGGTCGGGCCGCCGATGTCGATATTCTCGATCGCGTCCGGCAGCGTGCAGTCATCCTTGGCAACGGTCTGCTGGAACGGATACAGGTTCACCACCAGCAGGTCGATTGTCGGGATATTGTGCTCGGCCAGCGCGGCCATGTGCTCGGGCAGGTCGCGGCGCGCCAGGATGCCGCCGTGCACCTTCGGGTGCAGCGTCTTCACGCGGCCGTCGAGCATCTCGGGGAAGCCGGTGTAGTCGGCCACTTCCGTGACGGGCAGGCCGCTGTCGGCCAGCAGCTTGGCGGTACCGCCGGTGGAAAGCAGCGTGACGCCGAGCGCGTTCAGTTCGCGCGCGAATTCGACGATGCCGGTCTTGTCGGAAACGGAAAGGAGAGCTTGCTTGATCATGGCTGTACGAAACGCTTCAAATTCAAATTAAACCGTGCAGCTGCAACTTCTTGCGCAGCGTATTGCGATTGATGCCCAGGTAGGCGGCGGCCAGCGACTGGTTGCGCTCGGCGCGCACCATCACGGCTTCGAGCAGCGGGCGCTCGACGGCCTCCAGCACCATGTTGTACATATTGGACGGCTCTTCGCCATCCAGATCCCGAAAGTAGCTGTCCAGGCTGTCCCGGATGCACTGGTCGATAGCGTTGCGGCTCATGCGGCAAGCAACTCCCCTTTTTTGTTGTTGTTGTCCGTTTCATCTTCCCTCTCGCCCGCACCGGCTTCATCGACATAGACCAGCCGGTCGGACCACTGCGCCTGCTCGTCAAAGAAGGCATTGACCGCGGCAAGCTGTTCGCCTGTGCTCTCCAGCGTGTTCATGCGATGGCGGAACACGTTCGCGCCACGCAGCCCGCGCGTGTACCACGCAATATGCTTGCGCGCGGTACGCACGCCGGTGAACTCGCCATAGAAATCGTAGTGGTCTTCCAGGTGCGTATTCATGATGGCGCGGATCTCGGCCACCTCCGGCGGGGGCAGCAATTCGCCGGTGGCCAGGAAGTGCTCGATCTCGCGGAACAGCCACGGCCGGCCCTGTGCCGCGCGGCCGATCATGATGGCGTCGGCGCCCGTCAGCGCCAGCACCTGCTTTGCCTTCTGCGGTGTCGTGATATCGCCGTTGGCGACCACCGGAATACCGATGGTGGCCTTGACCGCGGCGATGGTCTCGTACTCGGCGTCGCCGTGGTACAGGTCGGCGCGCGTGCGGCCATGGATGGTCAGCATGCTGATGCCCGCGTCTTCCACCATGCGCGCGACGCGCAGGGCGTTGCGGTTCTCGCGGTTCCAGCCGGTGCGGATCTTCAGCGTGACCGGGACGCGATCCCCGACGGCACCGACCACGGCCTCGACGATGCGCACCACCAGCGGCTCGTTCTGCAGCAGCGCGGAGCCCGCGGCCACGTTGCAGACCTTCTTGGCCGGGCAGCCCATGTTGATATCGATGATCTGCGCGCCGCGGTCCACGTTGTAGCGGGCGGCCTCGGCCATCATGGCCGGCTCGGCGCCGGCGATCTGGACCGAGATGGGCTCCACTTCGCCGGCATGGTTGGCCCGGCGCATGGTCTTTTCGCTTTTCCAGAGCTGTGCATTGGACGCCACCATTTCCGACACCGCATAGCCCGCGCCGAGCTGCTTGCACAACTGGCGGAACGGGCGATCCGTCACGCCCGCCATGGGGGCGACGAACAGGTTGTTGCGAAGCTGGTGTGGTCCGATCTGCACGTTGAGGCGGCGATTCCGGTGATTACGGCGGCCACGGCTCCCGGCGGCATGCGCATGGCGCAATGCAAATCGGGTCGGCCCGGCTGCGTGGTTCTGGAGTGAAACGGAAAAACACGCCCGCGCCAAAACGGCTGTCGGCAATCTTCACGGGCATGAGCGAGGGCTGGATTCTAACGCCAAACGACTGCCGCTGCCCAAGAATTGAGCATCAAGACAATAGGTGGCGTCTGAAAACGCTGGACCCGGCTGGGTGAAAAGTGGCGAAAGCCGCATACGCGGCTTTCCCAGGGCCTTTCAGCGGCGCATGCCGAACATCATGTGCCGTGCCAGCGCGTGCTTGAGCGGCGCCAGGCAGGCCAGCGCCGCGAGCGAAGCCCCGCGCGCATGGGCGGCCATCGGGTAGTGGACGCCGAATGCGCGCGGCAACAGGTCGGTCACGCCGATGGTCACCGCCCGGTCCAGGCGGTGGCGCGAGGCGAAGGCCTTCAGCGCGCGCGGCGTGCAGCCCGTGCGCAGCGAGTCGGCCAGCGCGAAGGCATCGCGCAGCCCGAGGTTGAGCCCCTGGCCCGCCACCGGGTGCAGGGTCTGGGCGGCATTGCCCACGGCCGCGATGCGGCCGTCGACCGTGACCGGCGCCGCGTTGAGCCCGAGCGGGAAAGCGTGGCGCTTGCCGGCCAGCGTAAAGCGGCCCAGGCGGTCGCCGAATGCCTCGCCAAGCTCGGCCGCGAAATCGGCGTCGGACAGCGCCAGCCGGCGCGCCGCCTGTTCGGGCGGGCAGCACCAGACCAGCGCGTAGCCGTCGACGCCATGTTCGTCGTAAGGCAGCAGCGCCAGCGGCCCTTCGGTGGTGAATCGCTCCCACGCCCAGCCCGGCCGTGACCGCGAGCAGGCAACGTGCCCGATCACGGCGGTCTGGCCGTAATCGCGATGCCGCGCGCCCTGGCCCCCATGCGCGACCTGCTGGTGGAACAGGCCGCCTTCAGCCTGCACGGCAATGCGCGCGGCAAAGCGCGCCGCCTGCCCGTCGGCCGTCGTGCCGGCAAGGTGCACGGCGCCGGCCATGGCGTCCAGGCCATCGAAGTTCCCGCCGATCAGCGGATCCTGCCGCAGCTCGTCGATGCGGGTCTCGAAGACGCGCAGCAGCCGAGATGCACCGGCCTGCTGGACGGCGCGGCCAAGCGCGCGTTCGAGCACGTTGCACAGTTCGCCGTAGCGCACCACATAGCCCAGCGCCGGTACGCCATAGTCTTCATGGTGGAGCTTCACATGGCCGAGATGGCCGCGTTGCGAAACATGGATATGCTCGATCGCCGTGCCCGCCACCGGCCACGCACCTACCTGCTCCAGCAGTTGCCGGCTGCCATGCGACAGCGCGATGGCGCGCGGGTCGCGCGCCGCCCGCGCCGGCGTGGCCGCATCGATGAGCGTGATGCGCCATTCGGTCGCCAGCAGCAACTGGCAGGCCAGCGCCAGGCCTACCGGCCCGCCGCCGACGATGGCGATGTCCCTGACTTCAGGCTCGGCCTGGGTCATTGCCGGCGCTCCCGTCCGTAGTGAGATCCGGCGCCTGCTCGGGCGCGCCGCGTTTCCAGCAGATCGCGTCGGAGCGCGACTTGCCGGCCTCGGCATCGCGCAGGGCGTTGTCGAGTTTCTGCTGGTTGAAGCCGGGCAGGGCCTGCAGGCGCTCCAGCAGGGCGCTGGCGTTGGCCGCGTCCAGCGGCGCGACGCAGCCCTGGCCGCTGTCGGCGGCGCCCACCAGGATCAGCCAGGCCTTGCCGGCCCAGGGGGCGGCCTTGGAAACCCGCACTACCACGCGTTCGAGCGAATCCCACATGACCTCCTCGCGCTGACCGTCGGGGCGGTGTACCACCACGCGGTCGTCGTAGAGGTTGAGTACGAACGGTTCGTTCGGATCGACGTGGCGTTTCGTGGGCACGTTGTGCGGCGTCCCGGCGCTGCCGGGGAACAGTCGTCGCAGCCATCCGATCATGCTTTGCCTCCGGTAATGCTATTGCGCTCGCGCATCAGGGCCTCGATCTCGTCGGCCTTGACCGGCACGCCGCGCGTGATGATCTCGCAGTCGCCGCCGGTGACCACGGCATCGTCCTCGATGCGGATGCCGACATGCCAGTAGCGTTCCGGCACGTCCTCGGCCGGACGCACGTAGATGCCAGGCTCCACGGTCACGACCATGCCCGGCTCCAGCGGCCGCCACGGGCGTTCGCCGTCAACGGCGGGCGCGGCCGCGCGGTATTCGCCCACGTCGTGCACGTCCATGCCGAGCCAGTGGCCGGTGCGGTGCATATAGAAGCGGCGGTAGCTGCCGCTCGCCAGCACGTCGTCGAGCGTGCCTTCCTTGTTGCGATCCAGCAGGCCGGTATCGAGCATGCCCTGCGCGAGCACGCGCACCGCGGCATCGTGCGGCACGTTATAGGGGACACCCGCGCGCGTCTCGGCAATCGCGGCTTCCTGCGCGGCCACCACGAGGTCGTACAGCTCGCGCTGGGCCGGCGAAAAGCGTCCGGATACGGGGAAGGTGCGGGTGATGTCCGACGCGTAGCCGTCCAGCTCGCAGCCGGCGTCGATCAGGCACAGGTCGCCGTCTCGCAGTTCGGCGGGGCCGGCGCGATAGTGCAGCACGCAGGCGTTGGGCCCGGCCGCGACGATAGAGTTGTAGGCCACGCTCTGCGCGCCGTGGCGGCGGAATTCGTACAGCAGCTCGGCTTCCAGGTGGTACTCGCGCAGGCCGGGGCGGGTCGCCTGCATGGCGCGCACGTGGGCGCCCGCGGAGATCTCGCCGGCGCGGCGCATGGTAGCCAGTTCGCCGGCATCCTTGATCAGCCGCATCTCGTCGAGCAGCGTACGGATGTCCACCGCGACCGATGGCGCCGCGACACCGGCGCGGCCCTGCATGCGCACCGCATCCAGCCAGCGGCGCACCTGCATGTCGGTGCGCGTCGACGCGGCCAGCGGATACGCGAGCTGCGCGCGGTTGGCGAGCAGGCCGGGCAGGATGGCGTCGATCTCTTCGACCGAATGGGCTTCATCGAAGCCGAAGGCCGCGCGTGCGCCGTCGGGGCCGTAACGGAAGCCGTCCCAGATCTCGCGCTCTTCATGCTTCGGGCGGCAAAACAGGATGCTGCGGTCGGCTTCGGTGCCCTGGCCGGCGACCAGCACCAGCACGGAATCGGGCTCGGTGAAGCCGGTCAGGTAATAGAAATAGCTGTCATGCCGGTACGGGTAGTCGCTGTCGCGGTTGCGCATGGCTTCCGGCGCCGTGGGCAGGATGGCCACGCCACCGCCGCCGGCGCGCAAGTGCTGCAGCACGCGCGCGCGACGATCGCGGCAAGACGCCAGGAGGGCTGTATCGGGTGCGGACATAGGATTGCCAACTGGATGGGGGAATGCATCAGATTCTAACGCTGACGGACCTCGGGGCCCGTCAGCGCAGGCAGGCGACTCAGGCGCCGCCTGCGGTGGCCGTGCCGCGCGCGGCGACGGCGTCGTTCAGCGCGGCCAGCTGGGCCGGCGTGCCGACGTTTTCCCAGCGGCCGTCGAAGCGCTCGCCGCTGGCCGCGCCCGCCGCGATGGCGGCGCGATAGCAAGGCGTCATCGCCACCTTGGTGCCGGGGGCGATATCGCGGAACAGGCGCGTGTCATACAGGCCGATGTTGCCGAAGGTCAGGCGCTCGGCTCCCGGCGCCGGGTCAAGCGCCAGCCGGCCGTCGGGCCACAGCGAGAAGTCGCCGGCCGGGTGGAACGGCGGATTGGGCACCATCACCAGATGCATGCGCGGGACCGGCGCACCGGCCATCTCGCGGGCACGCGGCAACAGGGCGCGGAAGTCGTATTCGCAGAAGATATCGCCGGAAACGGCCAGGAAGATCTCGCCGTGCTCCGCCTGAGGCGCCCGCGACAGCAGCGGCAGCGCCTTGGCGATGCCGCCGGCCGTCTCCAGCGCGCTGCCTTCGGCGGAATAGGCGATGCGCGCGCCAAAGCGGCTGCCGTCGCCCAGCGCGGCCTCGATCTGCTCGCCGAGCCAGGCATGGTTGACGACGATGTCGCGCAGCCCGGCGCGCACCAGTGCCTCGATCTTCCAGACGATCAGCGGCTTGCCGCCCACCGGCAGCAGCGGCTTGGGGCAACTATCGGTCAGCGGACGCATGCGGTCGCCGCGGCCGGCGGCGAAGATCATGGCTTTCAAATCAGGGTCTCCATGGCGAGGAGGGCGGCCATGCCGCCGACGATGGTCCAGCCGATGCTGCGCGTGCGCGCCGCGATCACGATCGCGACCAGGCCGGCAACCAGCCTCGCGTTGAGCGGGCTCACGTAGAGTTCGCCGCCGCGCATCAGCAGGTCGGGGGCGATCAGCGCGGACAGCATGGCGGCCGGGACGAACTGGAGCGCGGTGCGGAACCACGCCGGCAGCCGCACGCGGCCTTCGACCGCGATGAACGACAGGCGGATCAGGAAGGTGGCCAGCCCCGCGCCAATGAATACCCACAGCAAGGTCAGCGAGTTCATGCCGGCTCCTTGCCGACGGCGGCGTCCTTGCCGGCCGGACGTTCGCCGGACACGTTGCCACGGCCGAGCAGCAGCATGCCGGCGGCAATGCCGCCAAGTGCGGCGACCATCAGCCCGAGCTTGTGGGGCATGCCGAAGCACGCCACCGCAAGGGCGGTCGCCACCAGCGCCGCGGCGACCTGCGCGCGGTGCTTGAGGCCCGGCACGATGATGCCGATAAAGGTCAGCGGCAGGAAAAAGTCCAGTGGCCAGTCACGCGGCACCTGTGCGCCGACCAGCACGCCGGCCAGCGTCGACACTTGCCAGCTGGCCCACAGCGCGAAACCGCCGCCGAAGTAGAACCAGTGGCGGTAGCGCGCGCGCGGGCCGGTGTCGGCCAGCCGGTGCGTCATGGCGGCAAACGCTTCGTCGGTCAGCAGGTAGGCGATCAGCGCTTTCCAGCGGCGCGGCAGGTGGGCCAGCGTGGGGGCAATGGTGGCGGAGTAGAGCGCATGGCGCAGGTTCACCATGGCGACGGTGACGGCGATCACCAGGGCCGGCGTGCCGGCCGACCACAGTTGCGTCAGGATCATCTGCGAAGCGCCACCGAACACGATGGCGCTCATGGCGCAGGCCAGCCAGGCGGGCATGCCTGCGCCGACCGCCAGCACGCCATAGATCAGGCCGAACGGCACCACGCCCAGCAGCATGGGCGCGAGCGCGCGTACGCCCGCCCACCATTCGCCCGAGCGCGTGATGGCGCGGGGGTTGTCGGGATGGTCCGGCGGGGGCACTGCGCGAGCCCCGCTCAGAACGTATAGCCGGCCGGGCTCGCGGCGCCTTCGAGCGCGTCGAGCAGGCGGATCAGCTTGCGCAGTTCCGTGTAGCGGCCCGCGACCTGGCGCGTGTACTTGAGCACCAGGGGCAGGTTGGCGAGGTATCCGTCCTTGCCGTCGCGGTGGTACAGGCGCGCGAAGATGCCGAGGACCTTCAGGTGGCGTTGCAGGCCCATCCACTCGAAATCGCGGTAGAACTCGCCGAAATCGGCGTTCACCGGCAGCCCGGCCTTGCGCGCGCGCTCCCAATAGCGGATCAGCCAGTCCAGCTGCTGCTCCTCGTCCCACTCGATATAGGCGTCGCGCCACAGCGAGACCGCGTCGTAGGTGATCGGGCCGATCACGGCGTCCTGGAAATCGAGCACGCCGGGGTTGGCGCCGCCGGGGAGCACCATCAGGTTGCGCGAGTGATAGTCGCGGTGCACGTAGACCTGCGGCTGCGACAGGATGTTGGCCAGCAGCACATCCATCACTTCGCGCAGGTCGGCCTGCTGGGCGTCCGTGAGCGTCGCGCCCAGGTGTTTCGCGATGTACCACTGGGGGAACAGGTCCAGTTCGCGCTGCAGCAGGGCGCGATCGTAGGCCGGCAGTTCGCCGGCACGCGTAGCGGCCTGGATGCGGACCAGCGCGACCGCGGCGTCGGCGTACATGCCGGTTGCTGAGGAATCGTCGAGCCGGGACAGGTAGGTCTGGCTGCCTAGATCGGCCAGCAACAGGAAGCCCTGCTCCAGATCCTGTGCCAGGACCGTGGGCACCGTCACGCCGGCGGCGCCGAACAGCGCCGCGACATGGACGAACGGCCGGCAGTCCTCGTGCGCGGGCGGCGCGTCCATCACAATGGCGGTTGGATGCGCGGCGTTGGCCGTGCTGACGCGGAAGTAGCGCCGGAAGCTGGCGTCGGCCGAAGCGGGTACGCAGGAATCGGGATCGACGGACCAGTCCGGACCGAGTCCGGATACCCAGGATTTGAGCTGGTCCAGGCGCGGGTCGTGAGGAAGTGCTGCCATGCCGGAAAGGTAGTATTGGTTGCCCCGTATAATACCCGACCAGACCCGGGCGCCGGGCGGCCCCCGGGAGGGGCCTTCGGTTGCCCCGCAGCCTGTTTCGACGGCGCTGGCGGCTCGCAGGCAAGCCGCCACCGACGACGTGACTGAAAACCCGCTCGCATGACCGAACAACGACGATCAACGAACCACCGAGCCAACAAGCCGCCTGCGCTTTCCGGCCCTTCCAGCCGCACTGGCCGGCTGCCTGCCGGCGCCCTGCGGCCGCTGGTGCTGGCCATGGCCGGCCTGTCGGTGGGCGCGCACGCGCAGATGTCGAGTTCCGCCATCCCCGACATAGACCAGACCGAGCCCCTTATCGAAGTCGCCCCCCAGGTGCCGCCCGCGCCGACGGTGTCGGGCGAACTCGTGCCGCGCCTGGCCGAGCCGTCCAAGTCGGGCGAGCCCGGCGAGAATCCGCCGGCATTCGTGTCCGGCGACCGGCTGAACGGCTATAACGAGCGCGGCGTGGAAATCGAAGGCAACGCCGAGCTGCGCCGTGGCGGTGCCGTGGTCAAGGGCGACAAGCTGACCTACGACCAGGATACCGACGAGGCCTTCGCCCACGGCAATGCCCGCGTGTCGCGCGGCGGCGCGCTGGCCGTGGGCCCCGAGGCGCGCATGAAGATCGAGGCGAACGAGGGCTACATGCTCTCGCCCGACTATTATTTCCAGCAGACCGGCGGCACGGGCAAGGCCGAACGCATCGATTTCGTGGACAAGGACCGCAGCGTGATCAAGCGGGCCACGTACACCACATGTTCGCCGGACAATGCCGACTGGTATTTCAGCGCGCGCCAGCTCGACCTGGACAGCGATCGCCAGGTCGGCGTGGCCTACGGCGGCGTGCTGCATTTCTTCGACGTGCCCATCGCAGGCGCGCCGGTGTTCAGTTTCCCGCTGACCGACGAGCGCCGCAGCGGCTTTCTGTCGCCCCTGTTCGGCTACGGCTCGAAATCGGGCCTCGATGTCACGCTGCCGTACTACTTCAACATCGCGCCGAACCGCGACCTGACGCTTTATCCGCGCATCATGACGTCGCGCGGCTTCATGCTCGGCGGCGATTACCGGTACCTGGGGCAAGGCTATTCGGGCCGGCTGCGCGCGGAAATCCTGCCGGATGACCGCCAGACCGGCACCAACCGCTGGTCCTACTCGTTCCAGCATACCCAGAACCTTGCCAAGGGGCTGAACGCCTACCTGAACCTGAACCGCGTATCGGACGACAAGTATCCGGACGACCTGACGCGCACGGTGTCGCAATCGACGCTGCGGCAGTACACCCAGGAAGGCGGCGTCACCTACAACTGGCAGGACTTCACGGTGTTGGCGCGCGTGCAGAAATTCCAGACGCTGCTGCCGAGCGGGCCGTCCTACGAGCGCGAGCCGCAGCTCAACGGCAAGTACATCCGCTATGACCTGGGCGGTTTCGATGTGCAGGTGGAAACGGATTACACACGCTTCCGCATTCCGCTGACGTCCAACGGCTTCCAGCAGCCGCAGGGCGAGCGCATGTTCGTGCAGCCGACGATCAGCTATCCGATCGTGCGCCCGGGCTGGTATGTGACGCCGAAGGTCATCTTCAATGCGACGCAATACCAGATGGAGGCGCAAAGCAACACGCCGACCGCGCAGAACAATTTCTCGCGGACGGTGCCGACCGTCAGCCTCGATTCCGGCATGACCTTCGAGCGCACTGCGCCGACGATGAGCCGGCTGTTCGGGGTCAACTACCTGCAGACGCTCGAACCGCGGCTGTTCTATGTCTACACGCCGTTCGTCGACCAGAGCCAGTTCCCGCTGTTCGATACCGTGCAGTCGGACTTCGGCTACGGGCAGATCTTCTCGGAAAACCCGTTCACCGGTTATGACCGGGTCGCCGACAACAACAAGCTGACCGCCGGCGTGACCACGCGCCTGATCGAAGCCGATACCGGCGTGGAGCGTTTCCGCGGCACGATTGCGCAGCGCTACGACTTCACCGGCCAGCGCGTGCAGATAAACGGCACGCTGCAGGACCCGAAGGCGGGCAGCTCGGACCTGCTGGCCGCCACCACGATCCAGCTGTTCCGCGGCTACTATGTCGACGCGGGGATCCAATACAATCCGGATTCGGAGCACGTCAATTACTCCAACCTGGCATTTGCCTGGCGCCCGGAGGCGCGCAAGCTGCTCAACGTGGGCTACCGCTACCGGCGCGCCACGTCGGTGACGGACAATACCGCCATCGACCAGTTCGAGATTTCCGGTCAGTGGCCGATTACGCAACGCGCCTATGGCATCGGGCGGTTCGCCTTCGACCGGAACGCCAACCAGATGGTCGATGCGCTGGCCGGCGTGGAATATGCCGCCGATTGCTGGGTCGGCCGTGTGGTCTACCAGCGCTTCCGGAACACCTCGCAGGGCTACACCGGCCGCATCTTCCTGCAGGTGGAGTTCCGCGGGCTGTCGAAGATCGGCTCGAATCCGCTGGATATCCTGCGCCTGAATGTTCCTGGGTACGAACCCGTCACCGCCAAGCCGGTGCCGACGACCCAGTTCGATCACTATGAATGACGGATTACGATGAAACGTCAAGAATTTGCCGTGTTTTCCCTGGTGTCGTCGCCCTGGCGCCGCGTGCTGCTGTCGGCCGTGCTGGCCGCCGTGGCCGGGCCGGCCCTGGCCCAGCTCAAGGCGCCTTCGCAAGGGCCGCGCACCACCGGCATCTTCGTGCCGCAGTCCTCGGACGTGGCCGTCCCGTCGAGCCAGCCGCAGCTTGGCGTGCCGCAACCCGGCAGCAGCGGCAAGCGTTCGCAGCTGGTGGACGAGGTCGTCGCGGTGGTCAACAACAGCGTGATCACGCGGCGTGAACTGCTTGACCGCGCCGACGAGATCGAGAGCCAGCTTCGCGCCGCCAACCGCCCGGCGCCCGCACGCGCCGACCTGCTTGGCGAAGTGCTCGAGCGCCTGGTGATGGAGCGCGTGCAGACCCAGGCCGCGCAGGATGCCGGCATCAAGGTGACCGACCAGGAACTGGACCGTGCCATCGAATCGGTGGCGCAGCAGAACCGCCTGAGCCCAACGGAACTGCGCAGTCGCGTCGAGTCCAGCGGCATGACCTGGACCAAGTACCGGGACGAGCTGCGCAAGCAGGTGCAGGTGATCCGCCTGCGCGAGCGCGAAGTGGACTCGAAGGTACAGGTATATGACGGCGAGATCGACAACTACCTTGCCGCGCGTGGTGGCCAGGGCGCGGCGGCGACTGGGCCGACCGAGTTCAACGTCGCGCAGATCCTCGTGCGCGTGCCCGAAGATGCCTCCGATGCGCAGAAGCAGGCGCTGAAGACCAAGGCGGAAGGGCTGCTCAAGCAAGCGCAGGGCGGCGCCGATTTCGCGCAACTGGCGCAGGCGAATTCGCAGGCGCCCGAAGCGGCGCAGGGCGGCTCCATGGGCTTCCGCGAGATCGGCCGCCTGCCGGCCATCTTCGCCAATGCGGTAGTCGACCTGCAACCCGGCGCCGTGGCGCCTGAAGTGGTGGAAAGCGCCAATGGCTTCCACATCCTGAAGCTGACCGCCAAGCGCGTGGCGCCGGCTGCGGCGGCCTCGAGCCCGGCTGCGGCCTCGCGCATTACGCAGACCCAGGTCCGCCACATCCTGATCCGCACCGGCCCGAACATGCCGGAAGCGGAGGCGCGCCGCCAGCTCGGCACGCTGCGCGACCGCATTACGCACGGCGGCGACTTTGCCGATGCCGCCAAGCGCTTCTCGCAGGACGGCTCGGCCCAGGCGGGCGGCGAGCTTGGCTGGGTATCGCCGGGCGAACTTGTGCCGGAGTTCGAGCAGGCCATGAACCGGCTGCGCCCAGGCGAGATTTCCGAGCCGGTGGTGACGCAATTCGGCGTGCACCTGATCCAGGTGGAAAACCGCCGCGAAACCGAGATGGCGCCCGAGAAGCAGCGAGACTTCGCGCGTGCGGAAATCCGCGAGCAGAAGCTGCGCGCCGCCTATGATGACTGGGTGCGCCAGCTCCGTTCGGCGGCGTACGTCGAATACCGCGTCAACCGACAGCGCTGAGGCCCGCTCCGCACGATCCCGATATGCCCGACCCGCTTGCGCTAGCCATTTCGACCGGCGAACCCGCCGGTATCGGCCCCGACATCACCATCGGGGCGCTGTTGCGGCTCGCGGGCGAAAACGGCCACTGCCGCTACCATGTGCTCGGCGATGCGCAACTGCTGGCATCGCGCGCCGCCGCGCTCGGCGTGGCGCATGCCTGGGAACGCCTGCTGGGCGAGGGCGACGTAGTCGTCCATCACGTGCCGCTGGCGGTTGCCTGCGAGCCGGGCCGGCTCGATGCGCGCAACGGTCCCTACGTACTGTCGATGCTTGACGCCGCCATTGCCGGCTGCCGCGCCCAACATGGCGGCCCCGCGTGTTTCGCGGCGATGGTCACGGCACCCGTGCAGAAGAGCACGATCAACGATGCCGGCGTGCCATTCACCGGCCATACCGAATACCTTGCCGAGGCGGCCGGCGTGCCGCGCGTGGTGATGATGCTGGCCGGCCCCCAGCCGGCGCATGCCAACGCCATGCTGCGCGTGGCGCTGGCCACGACGCACCTGCCGCTGCGCGCGGTGCCCGACGCCCTGACCATACCGCTGCTGCTGCAGACACTGTCGATCATCGATGCCGACCTGCGGCGCTGGTTCGGCATTGCGCGGCCGCGCATCCTTGTGACCGGTCTCAATCCTCATGCCGGGGAAAGCGGCCACATGGGCCGCGAGGAGATCGACATCATCGAACCGGCGCTGGCGCAGGCGCGCGATGCCGGCATCGATGCGCGCGGCCCCTATCCCGCCGACACGCTGTTCCAGCCGCGCCACCTGCGCGACGCCGACTGCGTGCTGGCGATGTACCACGACCAGGGGCTGGCGCCCCTGAAGTACGGCACGTTCGGGCACGGCGTGAATATCACGCTGGGCCTGCCTTTCATCCGCACCTCGGTCGACCACGGCACCGCGCTCGACCTGGCCGCCAGCGGCCAGGCCGAGCACGGCAGCATGATCGAGGCGATCCGCAGTGCGGTCACCATGGCCGGGCATGCCAACGGCAGGCATGCAACGGCCAGGCCATCGCACTAGTGGTGTAATCCTCCATGCGTTCAAACATGCACCAGGGCCACGTGGCCCGCAAGCGATTCGGCCAGAACTTCCTGGTCGACGATTCGATCATCCACGGCATCGTCAATGCCATCAATCCGACCGCAGACGATGTGCTCGTCGAGATCGGCCCGGGCCTGGGCGCGCTGACCGATCCGCTGCTCGAGCGCGTGCCGCAGATGCAGGTGGTCGAACTGGACCGTGACCTGGTCGAACGGCTGCGCCGCCGCTATGGCGACCGCCTGCTGGTCCACGCGGGCGACGCGCTGGCGTTCGACTTCAGCCGCCTGGCGGTGGCGGGGCGCCCGCTGCGCATCGTCGGCAACCTGCCGTACAACATTTCCAGCCCGCTGCTGTTCCACCTGATGGAGTACGCCGACCACGTGCGCGACCAGCACTTCATGCTGCAGAAGGAAGTGGTCGACCGCATGGTGGCCGAGCCCGGCAGCAAGGCCTTCGGCCGGCTGTCGATCATGCTCCAGGTGCGCTACCACATGGAACACGTGCTCGACGTGCCACCGGGTTCGTTCAACCCGCCGCCGAAGGTCGATTCCGCGGTGGTGCGCATGATTCCGTGGCCGCGCACGGTGGACGGCCGGCTGCGTTCTCCGCATGCGGATTGCGATATCACCGTGCTGGGCGACCTGGTTACCGCAGCGTTCTCGCAGCGGCGCAAGGTGCTGCGCAATACGCTATCGTTCCTGCGGGACCAGGTCGATTTCGAGGCCATCGGCTTCGACCTGAGCCGCCGCGCCGAAGAGGTGCCCGTCGGCGAGTACGTCGAACTGGCGCGCCGCCTGGGCGGTGCCGCTTCCGATCGGCCCGCCGCCTGATTGCCAGACCGATACCATCCCGAATTTTCCGCGAATTTCCGTCATGACCGCCAATACGCAAACCAACAAGCGACCCGTCATCCTGACCGGCGATCGTCCCACCGGCCCGCTGCACCTCGGCCACTACATTGGCTCGCTCAAGACGCGCGTGCAGCTGCAGGACACGCATGAGCAATACCTGCTGCTGGCCGACACGCAGGCCATGACCGACAACGCGCACGATCCCGACAAGGTCCGCCGCAACGTGCTGGAAGTGGCGCTGGACTACCTGGCCGTCGGCATCGATCCGGCGAAGACGACCATCACCGTGCAGTCGTACCTGCCGGCGCTGGCCGAGCTGACGCTGATGTACCTGAACTTCGTCACGGTAGCGCGCCTGGAGCGCAACCCGACCATCAAGGAAGAGATCCAGGCCCGTGGCTTCGGCCGCGATATCCCGGCTGGCTTCATGTGCTACCCGGCGGCGCAGGCCGCGGACATCACCGCGTTCAAGGCCGACATCGTGCCCGTGGGCGAGGACCAGGCGCCGCTGATCGAGCAGACCAACGAGATCGTGCGCCGCATCAACCACCAGGTCGGCCGCGACGTGCTGAAGGAATGCCAGGCGCTGATCCCGAAGTTCGGCCGCCTGCCGGGCGTCGATGGCAAGGCCAAGATGAGCAAGTCGCAGGGCAACGCCATTGCGCTGGGCGCTGCGCCCGAGCAGATCAAGGCAGCCGTGCACAGCATGTACACCGACCCGGACCACCTGAAGGTCTCGGACCCGGGCAAGGTAGAGGGCAATATGGTGTTCACCTACCTCGATGCCTTCGACCCGAACACGGAAGAAGTGGAAGAGCTCAAGGCGCATTACCGCCGTGGCGGGCTGGGCGACATGGTGCTCAAGCGCCGCGTCGAAAGCGTGCTGAACGAACTGCTGGGCCCGATCCGCGAGCGCCGCGAGCAGCTCGCCAAGGATCCCGACTATGTGTTCGACCTGCTGCGCGACGGCACCAACCGGGCCAAGACCATCACCCAGCAGACGCTGGACGAGGTGCGAGAGGCGCTGGGCATGTTCTCGTTCGGCAGCCGCTGAGACGCTACCAGGCCGATCGGCCAACAAAAAACGCGCGGATCTTTCCGCGCGTTTTTTGTTTCCGTCCCGCGACGCTCAACCGCGGCGATTCACCAGCACGATCCCCGCCAGCACCAGCAGTGCCGCGACCGCAAAGCGCGGCCCGATCGCATCCTGCATCAGCACTACGCCGAAGGCGACGCCGAACAGCGGCGTCAGGAACGAAAACACTGAGAGCCGCGAGGCCAAGTAGCGCCGCAACAGCCAGAACCACGCCAGGTAGCTGGCAAACGCGATCAGCACCGACTGGTAGAAGAGACTGGCGAGCACGGCGCCGTTGAGCTGGACACTGTCCGCCTGGCCGCCCATCAGGGCCATGGCCAGCAGCAGCACGCCCGATACCGCGAGCTGGTAGAGCAGGGTCTTGCTGGCCGGAGCACTGGCCAGCGGCGTGGCACGCACCACCACGGTGGTCGCCGCCCACAGCAGCCCCGCCACCACGCCCAGCGCATCGCCGGCCAGCGTGCCGCCATGCGCGGAGGCGGCGGTTATGCCGTCCGCAAAGGCCAGCACCATGCCGCAGAAGGCCAGCACCACGCCCAGCCACTGGGCTGCGCGCAGACGCTCGCCCGCGACGGCGAAATGCAGTCCGACCGCGGTAAAGATTGGCGCGGTGTACAGGAACACCGCCATGCGCGATGCCGTGGTGTGGCCGAGTCCGACGAAGATGCAAAAGAATTCGGCGCCGAACAGCAATCCCGCCAGCAGGCCCGCGCGCAGCGTACCGTCGCGCTGCCAGAGCGGCGTGCCGCGCCACGCGGCAAAGCCGAACACCAGCAGCGCCGCGATGGCCGAGCGCACGCCCGCCTGCAGCACCGCGCCCATCAGCGGCGCGGTCAGCTTGATCACGACCTGCTGCAGCCCCCAGGCGGCGCACAGCACCACCATCAGGCCGACGGCGGCGCCATCGAGCGGGCGGCGGCTCAGGGTCTGCGCGTCCATGCCGCGCGCTCAGGGACGGCTGGCGTCGCGCGTCGAATTGCGCTCGATCAGTTCGATCTTGTAGCCGTCCGGGTCTTCGACAAACGCGATCACGGTAGTGCCGCCCTTGACCGGGCCGGCTTCGCGCGTGACCTTGCCACCCGCCACGCGGATGCGGTCGCAGGCCGCGGCGGCGTTGTCGGTCTCCAGCGCGATATGGCCGTAGGCGGTGCCCAGGTCGTATTTGTCGACGCCGTAGTTGTAGGTCAGCTCCAGCACCGCGGTTTCGCTTTCCGGGCCATAGCCGACGAACGCCAGGCGGTACTTGTACTCGGTGTTGTCGCTTTCGCGCAGCAGCTGCATGCCGAGCACGCGGGTGTAGAAGTCGATCGAGCGCTGCAGGTCGCCGACGCGCAGCATGGTATGGAGGAGTCGCATTTGAGATGCCCTGTGGGTCGTTCTTGAGGGGAATGCGACATTTTAGTGCGTTTGCGTGAAACGCACCGGCGCGGCCAGGCGTGCCGTCGCCATTCAGGACGTTCGCTCAGAACGTCGGCAGCAGTTCGGGCGGATGGGCCCGCAATTGTGCCCGTGCATCGCGGAACTCCGGGAAGATCGATTCCACGGTCTCCCAGAAGCGCGGGCCGTGGTTCATCTCCTTGAGATGCGCCAGTTCATGCGCCGCGACATAGTCGATCATCGACATCGGAAAATGCATCAGCCGCCAGTTCAGGCGGATCTTGCCGTCGGCGGTGCAGCTGCCCCAGCGCGTGGCGGCGGAGGTCAGGGCGAAGCCGCTATGACGCACGCCCAGGCGCTCGGCATACAGGTCGAGCCGTTGCGGCAGCAAGCGCCGCGCCTGCTGCTGCAGCCAGCTCTGCACGCGATCCTTGATCTGCTGCTCGTCGGCATGCGCGGGCATGGCCAGGTGGAGCACAAGCGTCTCGCCATTGAACAGCACCGCGCCGATCGGCGATTCCAGCGTGAGCGTGATGGTCTGCCCAAGGAACGGCAGCGTGGCGCCATCGCGCCATTGCACCGTGGGCAGCACGCGCCGCGTTTCGCGCTGGCGCCATTCGCCGAGCTTGTTCAGGATCCAGCGCTGCTTTTCGCGGATGGCGCTCTCGACATCGGCCAGCGTGACCCAGCGCGGGGCCGTGATTGAGAGGCCGCGGTCATCGACCGTGAAGCCGATGGTCCGGCGCGACGAACGCTTGAGGCTGTAGTGCAGCGTGTGCTCGCCCAACTGGAGCCGGCGGCCATCCGGTTGGGGTGCCGGCCATCCGGCCGCGGGTGGAGTCGGCGCCATCCCGGCCACGATGTCCTGCGCGCTGTCGGCCAGCGGCAGTTCCAGCTGTGCGCCGGGGGCATCGGGAGCGGGACGCAGCAAGCTCATGCGGCCTGTCCGTTGCCGTAGCTCGGCGCGTCGATGCGGCGCATGTCGCGCTCGATCCAGTCGCGCACTTCCTGGTTGAGCTGGTCGGCCGTCTTGTTGGCCGACGGGATCGACGGCCCGATGGAGATCGTGATCATGCCCGGGTACTTGAAGAACGAGTTGCGCGGCCACACCCGGCCCGAATTGACGGCCATCGGAATCACCCATGCGCCGGTTTCCACGGCGAGGCGGGCGCCGCCGCTCTTGTAGCGCGGGTTCTCCAGGCCCGACGGCGTGCGCGTGCCTTCAGGGAACATGATGATCCACGCGCCCTCGGCCAAACGCTCGCGGCCCTGGCGCGCGGCGGAGGAGAACGCCTTGATGCCTTCCTTGCGGTTGATATGCACCATCTTCAGCAAACCGAGGGTCCAGCCGAAGAACGGCACCAGCAGCAGCTCGCGCTTGAAGACAAAGCACAGTGGCTTGGGCATCAACGCCACATAGGCGATGGTTTCCCATGCGGACTGGTGCTTGGAGAGCAGCACCACGGGCTTGTCGAGCATGGTGTCCATGTGCTCCCGCCCTTCGATCTGGTAGCGGATGCCGCAAATCACACGCGCCGCGCCGATCGCAAGGCGGGTCCACCCGCGCACGAAATCGAAGCGCCGCGCGGCATTCATGAACGGGAAGACGATAAAGCAGACGGTTGCGTAGGGTGGTGTCAGCACCAGCAGGTACAGCGCAAACAGAAGGGAACGCAAAAAGGTCATCGAGGGGGCGCTTGATGGGGTCAGCAGGGAATTCAGGAAGAAGCCGGGCGCGGCGCGACGTCGCCGCCGGCCAGCCAGCGGGCGAAGGCGCGCAGATCGTCGTGAACGCGCGTGCCGGGCGGCAGACCGCCCTTGTCCAGGGTCTTCTGGCCCTTGCCGGTCAGTACGAGGTGCGGGGTGCAGCCGACCGCCACGCCGGCCTCGAGATCGCGCAGCGAGTCGCCGACGATCGGCACGCCCTTGAGTTCGATGCCGAAGCGTTCGCTGATCTGTTCGAGCAGACCGGACTTCGGCTTGCGGCAGTCGCACGCGTCGGCCGCGGTATGCGGGCAGAAGAACACGGCGTCGACCCGCCCGCCCAGGTTGGCCAGCGCCTTGTACATCTTCTCGTGCATGGCGTTGAGCGCGCTCATCTCGAACAGCCCGCGGCCGATGCCGGACTGGTTGCTGGCGACCACCACGCGGTAACCCGCCTGGTTCATCATGGCGATGGCTTCTAGGCTGCCTTCGATCGGCACCCATTCGTCGGCCGATTTCACGAACTGGTCGCTGTCGAGGTTGATCACCCCGTCGCGGTCGAGGACGATGAATTTGGGCGGTGTCTGCGGCATGTCTGGTTTCCGGTGTGGCGTGCGGCCCGGGTCAGGCCGCCAGCTTGGAGATGTCGGCCACGCGGTTGGCCAGCGCATGCAGCGAGGCCAGCAGCGCGAGGCGGTTGGCGCGCTGCTGCGCGTCCTCGGCCATCACCATCACGTTGTCGAAGAAGCCATCGACGGCCTCGCGCAGCTGGGCCAGGTCGCGCAGCGCGCTGGTGAAGTCGCCGCGGGCGAAGGCCGCTGCCACGGCCGGGCGCACCTGTTCGATGGCGCCATGCAGCGCGCGTTCGGCATCTTCCTGGAACAGGGCCGGGTTGACGGCGGCGATGTCCTGCGCGGCGTCCGCGTTCTTCTTCAGGATGTTGGTGATGCGCTTGTTGGCGGCGGCCAGCGCTTCGGCTTCCGGCAGCGCGGCGAACGTGCGCACGGCTTCCATGCGGCCGATCACGTCGTGCAGCTGCTGTGGGCGCAGGCTGACCACGGCTTCGACTTCATTGGTGGTGTAGCCCTTGTCCTTCAGGTACCCGCGCACACGGTCATAGAGGAAATCGGCAATCGCCTCAGGGGCGGCCTTGACGGCCGTCACGCCGGCAAAGGCCTGCTGGGTCAGCGCGAGCAGCGCGTCGACCGACAGCGCCAGCGGCTTCTCGATCAGCATGCGCAGGATGCCCAGCGCATGGCGGCGCAGCGCGAACGGATCCTTCTCGCCAGTCGGCTGCAGGCCGATGCCCCAGATGCCGACCAGCGTTTCGAGCTTGTCGGCCAGCGCCACGGCGGTGCTGACGGCGCCTTCGGGCAGCGCGTCGCCGGCAAAGCGCGGGCGATAGTGCTCGGAGCAGGCCAGCGCCACGTCCTCGGCTTCGTCGTCGTGGCGGGCGTAGTAGGTGCCCATGGTGCCTTGCAGCTCGGGGAACTCGCCGACCATATCGGTCAGCAGGTCGGCCTTGGCCAGTTCGGCGCCGCGCATGGCAGCGGCCTTGTCCACGGCGACGCCAGCCGCGTTGAGCGCATCGGCAATGTGGCCGGCAATCTGCTGCAGGCGCTGCACGCGATCAAGCTGGGTGCCGATCTTGTTGTGGTAGACCACGCTCGCCAGCTGCGGCACGCGCGAAGCCAGCGTCTTCTTGCGGTCCTGGTCGAAGAAGAACTTGGCATCGGCCAGGCGCGGGCGTACCACGCGCTCGTTGCCCGTGATGATCGACTGCGGCGTTTCCGTGGCGAGATTGGAAACGATCAGGAAGCGGTTGCGCAGGTGGCCGTCGGCGTCGGTCAGCGCGAAATACTTCTGGTTGGTCTGCATCGTGAGGATCAGGCATTCCTGCGGAACCGCCAGGAAAGCTTCCTCGAAATGGCAGGCGTAGACCACCGGCCATTCCACCAGCGAATTCACCTCGTCGAGCAGCGCATCCGGCATGACGACCTGGTCTGCGCCGGCAGCCTTCAGCAACTGGTCACGGATCGACTCGCGACGCTGCGCGTAGCTCGCGATCACCTTGCCCTGCTGCAGCAGCGCGTCCGCATACTGCGTCGCGTGCGGGATCTCGATCACGCCTTGCGACAGGAAGCGATGGCCCTGCGTCAGGTTGCTGGCCTGCAGGCCAAGCAAGGAGACCGGCACGATCTCGCTGCCGAACAGGGCCACCAGGCGGTGCGCGGGGCGCACGAAATGGACTGTGTCGCCGCTCGGGCGCTGGTAGCTCATCACCTTCGGGATCGGCAGCTTGCCGATAGTGTCATCCAGCGCGGCCTGAAGGCCGGCGGCCAGCTCCGCGCCCCGGGCGGTGTAGCGATAGAAGAAGGCCTCGGCCTTGCCGTCGGAGGCGCGCTCCAGCGTTTGCCAGTCGATTTCCGGCACACCGACGGACTTCGCCAGCGCGGCGAGCTTCTTGGCCAGCGGCGCGGTCGGTTCGCCATTGGCGCCCAGCGCCACCGTCAGCGGCAGGACCTTCTCGCGCTGCTCGCGGTCGGGCGCGCTGCGGCGCACGCCGGATACCAGCGCGGCCAGGCGGCGCGGCGAGGCATAGGGCGTGACGGCGGCACCGTCGTCAAGCAGGTCACGCTCGCGCAGGCCGGCGAACAGGCCCTGCGCGAAGGCCTCGCCCAGGCGCGACAGGGCCTTGGGCGGCAGCTCTTCGGTGAACAGTTCGATCAGCAGCGAGTCGGTCATGGGTTGCGACATGAATCGTTTCCAACAAGTTGTGGCACGCCCTGCAATCAGCAGTGCGGCTCAAGATTAGGTTCTACACCGGAGAGCAGCCAGAGGCCGTTCTGTTGCCGGAATTGCAGGGTGGTGAACGCGCATTGCGGCACGGCGACGGCACTTGCCGCACCGTTGCCGGCGGCGCGGCTGCCCGCGGCCGGAAAGCGCGCTTCGATACGGCGCAGGCGCTTGTCGTAGCGGATCTCGTCGATGCGCCCGCCCACCCAGAAATCGATCTTCGGCGGCAACTGCGCGGCCGAATAGTAGGTGCGCATGACGCGGCGCGGCTTGCCGTTGCGGATTTCCGTATCGGTCCAGGTCAGCGGATAGCGAATCGCGCTTTCATACGCACGCAGCGGCACGCGGTGCCAGCCAAGATCGCGCGAGCCCGACAGGTCGCACGCGAACGACCGCACCAGCTGTGTCCACTGATCGAGCGAGTTCAGCGATGGCTGCCAGTGGCGCGCCATGGCGACCTGCAGTGCCTGCGGTTCGGCTTCGCATACATTGGACAGATCGGCCGGCAGCAGCAGCGCCTGCGGGCTCGGCGCGGGCTGGGTCTTGGCACGCGCGGCGGCACCGCCCGTCAGCCCCAGCACTGCCATGACCATGGCGCAGCACAGCGCGCTGCGCGTCAGCGACGTCATGCCTTGGCCCCGCCGCACATCGGGAAGCCCAGCGCTTCGCGCGAATCGTAATAGGCCTGCGCGACCTGGCGCGAAAGATTGCGGATGCGGCCGATATACGCGGCGCGCTCGGTCACGGAAATCGCGCCGCGCGCGTCCAGCAGGTTGAACGTGTGGGCGGCCTTGAGCAGCTGTTCGTAGGCGGGCAGCGCCAGGCGAGGGCCGGTGCCGGCTTGCGCTTGGGTGCCGCTGTCGGCTGTCTCGCCGCCATTGCCCATCAGACGCTTGGCCTCGCTCTCATGTTCGGCGAAATGGCGGAACAGGATTTCGGTGTTGCTGTGCTCGAAGTTGTACGTGGACTGCTCGACTTCGTTCTGGTGGTAGACATCGCCATAGGTCAGGCGGCGCGTTTCGCCGTTCTCCTGCCACTCGGTCCAGACCAGGTCATAGACGTTCTCGACCTTCTGCAGGTACATGGCCAGGCGCTCGATGCCGTAGGTGATCTCGCCCGTAATCGGCTTGCAGTCGATGCCGCCGACCTGCTGGAAGTAGGTGAACTGCGTGACCTCCATGCCATTGAGCCAGACTTCCCAGCCCAGGCCCCATGCGCCCAGCGTGGGGTTCTCCCAGTCGTCCTCGACGAACCGGATGTCGTTCTGCTTCAGGTCCAGCCCCAGCGCTTCGAGCGAGCCGAGGTACAGCTCGAGGATGTTCTCCGGCGCGGGCTTGAGCACGACCTGGTACTGGTAGTAGTGCTGCAGGCGGTTCGGATTCTCGCCGTAGCGGCCGTCCTTGGGGCGGCGCGACGGCTGCACATAGGCCGCGCGCCACGGCTCCGGGCCGATCGCGCGCAGGAACGTGTGCACGTGCGAAGTCCCCGCGCCGACCTCCAGATCGATGGGTTGCAAGAGTGCGCAGCCCTGCCGGTCCCAATAGGCCTGCAGGGTCAGAATCATTTGTTGGAAGGTCAGCATAGGAAGACTAGATCGGGAGTCCCGCCGCAATGCCGCGCCGTTCAGGGCGCGGGCTGCAGTCAAAGTGCAGCGGGCGACGCATACGGTTGGTGCCAAACCCTGAATTCTATCGGGTTTTTGGGCGCCGGCCTGCCTTTGCGGGCCGCGGCGGCATGTCGGGCTTTCGCAACGCATGGGGAAAACACCGACGGGGGATTCAGGCTTGGGGTGCCCTTGCCGATAACGTTTTTGTATACAGTATGAGTAAGCAACCAGTTGTCAGAGTTGCTAAGAACCACCAAATGATGGGGACACGGTCATGGCATTACTTTCTCGCAAACCTTATCTGCTCGCCATCGCGGTCATGATCGCCGCGGCAGCAGTGACGAGCCTGCTCGCCTGATTCGGCGGCGACTGGAAGGAGACGGCATAGCCAGGCCACACCGCGGCGATGCCGGGCCTGGACGCGCACCGCACTACCCGTGACGGACGCGCCCTGGCAAACCTGCTGCCTGTGACCCGGCAGTCAGTTTCAGCGTGCGCCCCGCGCGCGCCAGGCGGCCAACGCAAGCACGGCTGCAAACCAGGCCAGCACCGGCACATTTCCCCAGCGGATATAGGGCGTCAGCCCCTGCATGCCTTGCACCCGGGCCGTCAGCGTATCGACGGTAAAGGTCGGCAAGCGTGCCTGAACCTTGCCATCCGGCGTCACCACGGCGGTCATGCCGGTATTGGTCGCGCGCAACATCGGGCGACGCATTTCCAGCGCGCGCATGCGTGAAATCTGCAGATGCTGGTCCAGTGCGATGGTGTCGCCGAACCACGCCAGGTTGGTCAGGTTCGCCATCATGTTCGCGGGCGCGGCCTGGTGCCGCAGCGTCTGGGCGATTTCCTCGCCGAACAGATCCTCGTAGCAGATATTGGGTGCCACGCGGATGCCGCGCACCGGCATCGGTGCCTGTTCCAGCCCGCCGCGCCGGAAGTCGCCGAGCGGCATCTTCATCATGTAGACGAACCAGTGGAAACCGAGCGGGATGAATTCGCCGAACGGCACCAGGTGGTGCTTGTTGTAGCGGTAGAGCCCGCGCGACAGCGGGCCGATGCCAAATACGCTGTTGGTGAAATCGACCGGCGAATCGGCGCCGGCGGCGCCGAACAGCACGGCGGTGCCGGACTTCTCCATGAAGTCGCGCATCGCCATCGCGACATCGACCGGCAGGTCCTGCAGGATGACCGGGAACGCGGTTTCGGGCGTCACGATGAGGTCGGCCGGCGTGGCGGTGATCATGTCGCGGTACAGCTCGATCGAGCGCTGCACGCCGGCCTGCTCGAACTTGATGTCCTGCGGCACGTTGCCCTGCAGCAGCCGGACCGTGATCGGGCTGCCAGCAGGCGTGGTCCACGCAATCGGCGACAGCACTGCACCGGCGATCGGCAGCGCCGCCACGAGCACGGCGGCCACAAGGCCGCGGCCGCCGTCGCGATGCCCGAATGCACGGACGGCCAGCACCAGCAGCGCGGCCACGGTAGCGGCCAGCGCGCCGATGCCGTACACGCCGAACAGCGGGGCGAAGCCGGCCAGCGGACCATCGGCATGCGCATAACCGCCCGACAGCCACGGGAAGCCGGTGAAGATCACCCCGCGCAGCCACTCCGACAGTCCCCATGCCGCGCCGAAGGCCAGCGGGTTCCAGATCGACAGCCGCGGCAGGCGCGCGGCCACGCGATGCCAGGCCGCGCCGGCCAGCGCCGGATAGAGCGACAGGAAGGCGCTGAACAGCACCACGGCAAGCGCTGCCATCCAGGCCGGCATCTCGCCGTAGACATGCATGCTGATGTAGAGCCACCAGATGCCGGACAGGAACCAGCCCAGGCCGAAGGCATAGCCGGTGGCGGCGGCCACGCGGGCGCGCGGGGCATCGGCGATCAGCGCGGCCAGGCCGGCCAGCGACAGGATCTGCAGCCACCACCAGTCATGCGGGGCGAAGGCCTGGGTGTGGGCAATGCCGAGCATGCCGGCCAGCAGCAGGCGGGTGAGGATCGCGGTGGACACGCGCTCGCGCGCCGCGACGGACGTGCCGGCCAGCACCGGGGCCGGGCGCTTCATGCGTCGGCCAGGTGGTTCGCGGGCGACTCGCGGTGCACGAGCAGCAGGTGGACCTGGCGCGCGTCGGCGCGCAGCACTTCAAAGCTGACGGGCGGCAACGTGATGATCTCGCCGCGATGCGGCACGTGGCCGAGATGGTTCGAGAGCAAGCCGCCCACGGTATCGACGTCGTGGTCGGAGAACGCCGTGCCGAACACCTCGTTGAACTGCGAGATCTCGGTCAGGCCGTGCACGCGCCAGCCACCATCGGGCAGGGGCAGGATGTTGTCCTGGTCCTCGTCGAGGTCGAACTCGTCCTCGATGTCGCCGACGATCTGTTCCAGCACGTCTTCGATGGTGACCAGCCCGGCCACGCCGCCGTATTCGTCGACGACGATGGCAATGTGGTTGCGGTTGTTGCGGAACTCGCGCAGCAGGATGTTCAGGCGTTTGGATTCCGGGATGAACACCGCCGGGCGCAGCGTCTCGCGCAGGTCGAACTGCTCGTCGGTGTAGTAGCGCAGGAGGTCCTTGGCCAGCAGGATGCCGATGATGTTGTCGCGGCTGCCTTCATACACCGGGAAGCGCGAGTGCGCCGTATGCTGCATGAACGGGATGAAGGTCTGCGGCGCGTCCGCGATATTGACCATATCCATCTGCGAGCGCTGCACCATGATGTCGCGCGCGGTCAGTTCGGAGACCTGGAACACGCCCTCGATCATGGACAGCGAATCGGCGTCGATCAGGTTGCGCTCATGCGCATCCTGCAGCACGGCAAGCAACTCCGCGCGGGATTCGGGCTCAGGGGAAATCAGGTCGGTCAGGCGTTCGAGCAGCGATCGGGGACGATCGGAGTGCCTGAATTGGGCAGGCTTCGAACTGGGATAGGGGTCGTTCATTTCGCGGCAAGCGCGTGGTGGAGATCGTCTGAAGGATACACTAAAAGCCCGTCGATCCCCGTGACACAGCCCGCCAAGGCGGCAGGCTGTGTGCGGGTGGGCTCACTTTAGGCGCGAAGGGGCGCGGCGCTCAGTGGGCGACCGGCCTGTGGTCGTCGCGGTAAGGATCGTCATAGCCCAGGGCCTGCAGCGTTTCGGTCTCGATCGCTTCCATTTCCTCTGCTTCGGCGTCGTCCTCGTGCTCGTATCCTTGCGCGTGCAGCACGCCATGCACGATCAGGTGAGCATAGTGCGCTTCCAGCGGCTTGCGCTGCTCCTGCGCCTCGGCTTCAACCACGGGGCAGCACAGCACGATGTCGCCGCTCACCGGGTCGTCCTCATTCTCGGCGTAGGCAAAAGTCAGCACATTGGTGGCGTAGTCCTTGCCGCGATAGGTGCGATTGAGCGCGCGGCCCTCGTCTTCGCCGACGAAGCGGACGGTGAGCGCGGCGTCGGCGTACAGCGCCGACGTGACCCAGGTCTCGATCTGCTTGCGCGCAGGCAGACCGGCGCGCTTGCCGACACCGTCGCCTTGCTGCACTTCAAGTTCCAGCGCGGGCGGCGTGGCCGGGGTGCCCGTCGTGGTGACCACCGGCGTGGCCGTGACCGCCACCGACAGCGCATCGTTATTGTCCGGGCGCACCAGCAGGCCGGCCTGCTGGCGGGTGTCAGTGTGCTCGGCCAGCAGGGCCACCACGCCGTCGGCGGCCTGCGACAGGTCGACGGTCAGGCTGCGCCCATCGGGCAGCTGCACGCGCACGGCGCGGGCGGCGCTCTTGCGCGCACGGCCTTCGCCATCGAACAGGGTCAGGCTGATACCGGAAGGCTGGGCTTTCTTGGATTTCACTTACGCGTCCTTGTGCTGGGCGTGGTATTCGTCATAGGCGTCGACGATGCGGGCCACCAGCGGGTGGCGCACGACGTCGATGCTGGAAAAGCGCGAGAAGGCGACGCCGCGCACATCGCGTAGCACGTGCTGGGCCTCGACCAGGCCGCTCTTCTGTCCGCGCGGCAGGTCGATCTGCGTGGTGTCGCCGGTGATCACCGCCTTGGAGCCGAAGCCGATGCGCGTGAGGAACATCTTCATCTGCTCGGGCGTGGTGTTCTGCGCCTCGTCGAGGATGATGAAGGCGTGGTTCAGCGTGCGTCCGCGCATGTACGCCAGCGGCGCGATCTCGATCATCTGGCGCTCGAACATCTTCTGCGTGCGGTCGAAGCCGAGCAGGTCGTACAGCGCGTCATACAGCGGACGCAGGTACGGGTCGACCTTCTGCGCGAGATCGCCAGGCAGGAAGCCCAGGCGCTCGCCGGCTTCCACGGCCGGGCGCGTCAGCACGATGCGCTTGACCGTGTCGCGCTCGAGCGCATCGACCGCGCACGCCACCGCCAGGTAGGTCTTGCCGGTCCCCGCCGGGCCGACGCCCAGCGTGAGGTCGTGCGACAGGATGTGGCGCAGGTACTCGCGCTGCGTGGCGGTGCGGCCCTGCAGCCCCGAGCGCCGCGTATGCAGTACCGGGGAGTCGTCCTCGAACTCGGTGGCGCCGTTCTCGTCGTCGGCCTGCGGCAGGTAGCTGCCGTGCGCCGAGATCTGGCGTGCCTCCACCAGGCCCAGCTGCACGTCGTCGATCGACAGCGCGGTGCGCGCCTCGTTGTAGAAGCGCTCCAGCGCGAGGGCGGCATCCTGCGCGTTGGTTCCGCGCACGGTCATGCGGTGGCCGCGGCGCTGGATGGTCACGTCGAGCGCCTGTTCGATCTGGCGCAGGTTCTCGTCGAGTGGGCCGCACAGGTTCTGCAGCCGCGTGTTGTCGTCGCGCGGGGCGACGAATTCTGCGGTAGGAATCTTCATTCTGGCGCGTGGGGTGGCTTCGCTCATTGCCGCACCACGATCTCGCCGCGCAGCGAATGCGGGAACGCCTGCGTGACCGACACGTCGACCATCTGGCCGATCATGCGGTCGCGCTGCGCTTGCGGTACGCCCGGCAGCGCGAAATTGACCACGCGGTTGTTCTCGGTGCGGCCGTGGAGTTCGGTCGGGTCCTTGCGGGACGGGCCTTCGACCAGGATGCGCTGCACCGAGCCCACCATATTGCGGCTGATGCGCTGCACGTTCTCCTCGATCGTGGCCTGCAGGTGTTGCAGGCGGCGCAGCTTGACCTCGTGCGGCGTGTCGTCGTGCAGGTTGGCCGCCGGCGTGCCGGGGCGCGGGCTGAAGATGAACGAGAACGAGGTGTCGTAGCCAATCTCTTCGACCATCGCCATCAGCTTGCCGAAGTCGGCTTCGGTTTCGCCGGGGAAGCCGATGATAAAGTCCGACGACATCGACATATCGGGCCGCAGCGCGCGCAGCTTGCGCACGATGCTCTTGTACTCGAGCACGCTGTAGCCGCGCTTCATCGCCATCAGCACGCGGTCGGAGGCGTGCTGCACCGGCAGGTGCAGGTGGTTGACGAGCTTGTCGCAGCGGCCATACAGCTCGACCAGGCGGCTCGTGAATTCCTTCGGGTGGCTGGTGGTGTAGCGGATGCGTTCGATGCCCGGGATCTCGGCCACGTACTCGATCAGCAGCGCGAAGTCGGCGATCTCGCTGGTGCCGCCCATGGCGCCGCGATAGGCGTTGACGTTCTGGCCCAGCAGCGTAACTTCGCGCACGCCCTGTTCCGCCAGGCCGGCCACTTCGGCCAGCACGTCCTCGAACGGTCGCGAGACCTCCTCGCCGCGCGTGTACGGGACCACGCAGTAGCTGCAGTATTTCGAGCAGCCTTCCATGATCGAGACAAAGGCACTCGGGCCTTCCACGCGGGCCGGCGGCAGGTGGTCGAACTTCTCGATCTCGGGGAACGAGATATCGACCTGCGACTGTCCCGTGCGCTGCTTGCGCGCGATCAGGTCGGGCAGGCGGTGCAGCGTCTGCGGGCCGAACACCACGTCGACATAGGGCGCGCGCGAGACGATGCTCGCGCCTTCCTGGCTGGCCACGCAGCCGCCCACGCCGATCACGAGGTCGGGTTTGGCGGCCTTGAGCGCCTTCATGCGGCCCAGTTCGGAGAACACCTTCTCCTGCGCTTTCTCGCGCACCGAGCAGGTGTTGAACAGGATCACGTCGGCGTCTTCGACGTTGTCGGTGGGTTCCAGCCCCTGGCTGGCGTTCAGGACGTCGACCATCTTGTCCGAGTCATACTCGTTCATCTGGCAGCCGTACGTCTTCACAAATACTTTCTTCATGGTGCCGGTCTCAGTGGTTCACCTGGGGGCATCAGGGTGTGGCAACAACACGGACGGCGCATGCGCCTCCGTACTTCGGTGGGTCAGGACTTCGCCTTCAGCGCCTTCTGTTCCTGTTCGCTGAGCACCCATGCGGTCAGGAGCTGGCCGTACAGGTCGAGCTTGTAGCGCACCGGCAGCTTCTGCCCCGCGATGGCAGCCATGTTCATCAGCTCGTTGTCGCTGCTGAACACGCGCAGGCCCGGCGCCACGCCGAAGGTCTTGCCATCGAGCGTGACCGTCTGCGGTGCCCCGGCCGACGGCGCGGCGACGACCAGCTTCGCCTGCGGCGCATCGACCGGGATCACGCGGATCGGCTGCGCCATGGCGCCGGCTGCACCAAGCCACAGTGCCGTGCCCAGCGACAGGGCCAGCAGCGGCTTGAGAAAACGCGATGAAGCACTCCGACGCAGGGAACGGCCAGCGGGCATATTGGCTCCGGAAAGGGCGCAGCTCAGGTTGAGATGGGGGCTGAAGGGCAACCGCGTATTTTACCCCGTTCGACCGGCACCGTGCCGTGCCCGTTCGCCGCGTCGTCTAGAACAGACAGGATGCCTCTTGCAGCACACGTTGCTTGGAGACCGTGCCCATCAGCTCGCGGCTGTCCGCATCGCGCACCAGCGGAATGCGGTTGATGCCATGCGCGGCAAAGACCTCCAGCGCGTCGCGCAGCCGCGATTCCGGGGTCAGCGACGGGAAGTCGCGCTGGGCCAGCGCCAGCACGCCGGTGGTGGAATTTTCGCGCTGCGCGCGTTGCAGCGCGTGGATCGACAGCGCGCCCAGCAGGCGGCCATCGGGCTCGACCAGGTACAGGTAGCGGGTGCCCGTCTCGGCAAACTTGTCGGCCGCGGCGGCCAGCGAGGCATCCGGCGCCAGCGTGGTATCGGTCGGATCGCACAGCCCGGCCAGCGTCATGGCGCGCGCGTTCTCTTCGGCGGCGGAGGCCTGCGCGCGCTCGGCAATCACGCTGTAGAGCGACAGCGTCTGGCAGCGCGAAGCCGTGTAGTACGCCGCCACGGCGCCGATCATCGAGGGCAGCAGCAGCGCCGGGGCCAGCGTCATCTCGAACACCATCAGCACCGACATCAACGGCGCCTGGCTGGTCGCCGCAAGAAAGGCGCTCATGCCGACCAGCGGCAGCACCGGCGAGGCCGGTGCGCCGGGCACTACGGCCTGCATGGCCAGCGCCAGCAACTGGCCCAGCGCCGCGCCGACGAACAGCGAAGGCGTGAACACGCCGCCGACCGCGCCGGAGCCCATGCTGATGACGGTAGCCGCCAGCTTGGCCAGCAGCACCAGGCCCACCGAGACGGTCAGCGGCTGTTCCTGCAGGATGGTCTGGATCGTCGAGAAGCCGTTGCCGACCACTTCGGGCACGCCCATGGCCAGCACGCCCACCAGTGCGCCGCCCAGTGCGAGCCGCGCCACGGGGCCGCCTGGCACGCGCGCGAAGCGCCCGCGCGCCTTGCTCGCGGCGCGCAGGAACAGTGCGCCAACAATGCCCGCGGTCACGCCAAGGCCTGCCGCGGCCAGTATCAGCTGCGGGCGCAGGTCCGGCTCGATGTGCAGGCCCGGATACAGGGGCTGAAGGCCGCCATGCCACTGGCTGACCATGGCGCCTGCCACCGAAGCCAGGAACAGCGGCATCAGCCGTTGCACCGCCAGTGCGCCGAACACCACTTCAGCCACGAACACGGCGGCCGAAAGCGGCGTGTGGTAGACCGTGGCCAGGCCGGCGGCGGCACCGCAGGCGGTCAGCATGCGGCCCATGTTCGAGGCGCCGTCGGGCCGGCCGATGCGTGTCGATGGAAACAGCGAGCCGCACAGCGCGGCGAGCTGGATCATCGCGCCTTCCTTGCCGACGGAGCTGCCGCTGACGATGGAGCAGAACGACGACAGCGAGCGCAGCAGCGTGACGCGCACCGGCAGGCGGCCACTGCCGTTGGCCACGGCTTCCATGTAGTCGGTCGCGCCGCCGCTGCCGGAAAAGCGGTTGGCGGCGCAGAGCAGCAAGCCCGCCAGCGCGCCGCCGACGGCCGGTACCACGATGCGCCAGGCCAACGCCAGCCCGGCAAACACCGCGACGACGTCCGCGTCGCTGGAGAAAATCACGACGCCGGCCCGTTCCAGGGCTTCCTTGAACAGGGTGGTCGCTATGGCTGCCAGAATGCCGACCGGAATCGCCGCGAACAGCGTGACTTCCTGGTCTTCGAGGAATCGGAACCGCATGAGTGCTTGCGTGGGTGGCGCGACGCCGCGCCGTCGCCCCGGGACGGGTGGTGGCCGCATGATAGCGCAGCGCCACACCCGCGCGCCGCGTGCCGGTGTGTATCAGCCGGCACGGCGTGCCCATGTGCCGAAAAGGTTTGCCCTTGGCTGTTACACTACCGACCTTTGTTTCGTAAGCGGATGCCGCCGGCCCCCGCTTCGCCGGTCCCCCGACCGGCGTTGTTTCAGATCACACAGGTCGCCTGCTGGCTGGCGCGCCCAGCGCGCAGCAGACGGCCGAAGCATCCATTCATGTCTTTCTCCGAACTCGGCTTGTCCGACAAGCTTGTGCGGGCCGTGGCCGAACAGGGCTACACCACCCCGACTCCCATCCAGGCCCAGGCAATTCCCGCCATCCTCAAAGGCGGCGACCTGCTTGCCGGCGCCCAGACCGGTACCGGCAAGACCGCCGGCTTCACGCTGCCGATGCTGCAACTGCTGTCCGAATCCGGCGCGCAGCGCCCGGGCCGGCCGGTGGTGCGCGCGCTGGTGCTGACCCCCACGCGCGAGCTTGCCGCCCAGGTGGAAGAAAGCGTGCGCAACTACGGCAAGCACCTCAAGCTGCGCTCGATGGTCATGTTCGGCGGGGTCGGCATCAACCCGCAGATCGAACAATTGCGGCGCGGCGTGGACATCGTCGTGGCAACGCCTGGCCGTCTGCTCGACCATGTGTCCCAGCGCACGATCGACCTCTCGCATGTGGAATTGCTGGTGCTCGATGAAGCCGACCGCATGCTCGACATGGGCTTTATCCACGACATCCGCAAGGTCCTCAATGTGCTGCCGCCGAAGCGCCAGAACCTGCTGTTCTCGGCCACGTTCTCGGACGAGATCCGCGGGCTGGCGGACCGGCTGCTGAACAACCCGGCTTCGATCGAGGTCGCGCGCCGCAACACGACGGCCGAGACCGTCGAGCAGCGCGTCTACCCGGTGGACCGCGAACGCAAGCGCGAACTGCTGGCACACCTGGTGCGCCAGCATGACTGGCACCAGGTGCTGGTGTTCACGCGCACCAAGCACGGCGCCAACCGCCTGGCCGAGCAGTTGACCAAGGAGGGGCTGTCGGCGCTGGCCATCCACGGCAACAAGAGCCAGTCGGCACGCACGCGCGCGCTGTCGGAATTCAAGGCCGGCACGCTGCGCCTGCTGGTGGCGACCGATATCGCCGCGCGCGGCATCGACATCGATCAGTTACCGCATGTGGTCAACTTCGACCTGCCCAACGTGCCCGAGGACTATGTGCACCGCATCGGCCGTACGGGCCGCGCGGGCGCAGAGGGGGAGGCGATCTCGCTGGTCTGCGTGGACGAGCACGGCCTGCTGCGCGATATCGAACGCCTGATCAAGCGCAAGTTGGAGCAGACCGTACTGACCGGCTTCGAGGTGGATCCGAGCATCGCGGCGGAGCCCATCCAGAAGGGCCGCCAGCAGCGTGGTCAGGGTGGCGGCGGTGGTGGCGGTGGTGGTGGACAGGGCGGGGGACGTGGCCGCGCGCAGCCCAAGGCGGCTGCGCCTGCGGCGGCCAAACCGGCGCAGGCACAACCGCGCCAGCGTTCTGCCCAGAATGCGCCACGTGGCGGCGCAGGCCATGCCGGCGGCGAATCCGGCCGCGGGCAGGGTGGCGCAAGCCGCAATGCCGCACCGGCCCAGCCGCGCAGCGGAGGCCAGCCGCGGCCGACGCAGGACGGGGCCGGCGCCCCGGCACGCAACCGCCGTCCGGCGCAGGCAGCGCTGCTTGGCGGCACACCGGCCAAGCGCGGGCGCTGAGCCCGCCAGGCCCGAAGGCATGAGCGCACATCAAGCATCCGGCGACAGCGGCATTCCGTTCGCGGGGCTGACGCCCGAGCTGATCCTCGATGCGCTCGAGTCGGCGGGCATGCGCCCTGACGGCCGGCTGCTGGCGCTCAACAGCTACGAGAACCGGGTCTGGCAGATCGGCATCGAGGACGCCAAGCCTGTGGTGGCCAAGTTTTACCGGCCCGGCCGCTGGACCGATGCCGCCATCCTCGAAGAGCATGCCTTCGTGCAGCAACTTGCCGATGCCGAGATTCCCGCGGTGCCGGCGCTTGCCGGACCGGACGGCAGCACGCTGCAACGCCATGAAGATTTCCGCTTTTCCGTCTTTCCCCGCTGTGGCGGCCGCGAACCCGCGCTGGACCGCGCCGACACGCTGACCTGGCTCGGCCGTTTCATCGGGCGCATCCACGCCGTGGGTTCTGCCCATGCCTACCAGGCCCGACCAGTGCTCGACGCGCAGACCTTCGGCGTGGCATCGCGCGACTGGCTGATCGCGCATGACTGTATCCCGGCCGATCTGCGCGAACCGTGGCGGGCGGTGGTGGAGCTAGCGCTGGACGGCGTGCGCCGCTGCTATGACCGCGCCGGCGACGTGCGCCTGCTGCGCGTGCATGGCGATTGCCATCGCGGCAACGTGCTGTGGATCGACGGCGACGACGCCCGGGCCACGGGGCTGGCTGCCGCAGGTCCGCATTTCGTGGATTTCGACGACAGCCGCATGGCGCCCGCCGTGCAGGACCTGTGGATGCTGCTCGAAGGCGACCGTGCCGCCATGCAGGACCAGCTGGCCGATATCGTTGCGGGCTACGAAGACTTTGCCGAGTTCGCGCCACGCGAACTGTGGCTGGTGGAAGCGCTGCGCACGCTGCGGCTGCTCCACTACAGCGCCTGGCTGGCCAGCCGCTGGCGCGATCCCGCCTTTCCGGCGGCGTTTCCGTGGTTCGGAACGGCGCGCTACTGGCAGGACCGCATCCTGGAACTGCGCGAGCAAGTCGCGCTGATGGAAGAAGCGCCCCTGTGGGGCGCTTGAGAGACTGACTGGAGAGGGGCGGTGCGGCGGTCGGCCCGCCCCGCTCAGGCCTTTTCGGGCGCCTTGACCAGCAGCACCGGGCAGGGCGCCTGCGCCAGCACGCGGCCCGCCACGGAGCCGATCACCGCATCAAAGAACGAACCGCGGCCGTGTGTCCCCATGACGATAGCCTGAGCATCCGCTGAACGCGCGTAGGCGACGATGCGCTCGGGCGCGAATCCGTGCAGCGCGTGGCGCTCGAACGGAATGCCGGCCGCGGACAGGATCTCGCACACGCCGGCCATGGCCTTGTCGCTGGCCTCCTGGTGCCAGGCGTCGATGGTTTCCTTGCTGACAAAGGCGCGGACCTGTCCGCTGACTTCGGGCGCGACGTGCACCACGTGGACGGTAAAGCCGCTTTGCAACAGCTTGCCTTCGGCAATGAAGCGGGCGGCCGCGTCGCTGAAGGCCGATCCGTCGGTGGCGAGCACGATATTGGTCATGGCGGGAATCTCCTGGAGGGGCGCTGAACGGATACGCCAGGTTATAGGATAGGCAGGATCGGCGCCGCGGATTGAAGGAGCGGGCGGCGGGCCGTCCGTCACCATCATGGCAGCAAGTCTTGCGCCACAATCAGATTTAGATCAAGTGACTCGGAAATTTCCTTTTGCGCTCCCGGAGCGGCAATGCGGCAGGATATGTCAAGGCGCCTGACACATTTAGCCATTGCCGCTCGCTGGTAAGCCCGCTTAGCATGTGCCGAGCCCGGCTGGCGCTGCCGCGACATGGTGCCCGGCCTTTCTACCCCAGAACATCAGGCGATCCGGCCCGGCCGGAGCGCTCGACGGAGACAGCAAACATGAGCGAAAGCGGCAACCTCCTGCCCCTGCGTGGCATCAAGGTAGTGGAATTCGAAGGGATCGGTCCGGGGCCGCTGTGCGGAGCCATGCTGGCTGGCCTGGGCGCGGAAGTCACGCTGGTGACCCGTCCGGTTGCCCCCGATGCCCGGCGGATCCTGCGCGGCCAGAACGTGCCGGCCGAAATGGAACTCGAGCATGGCAAGACCGTGGTGCAGCTCAACCTGAAGTCCGCCGAGGACGTGGCTGCCGCGCTGGACCTGGTGGCCGGCGCCGACGCCCTGATCGAGGGGCTGCGCCCCGGTGCCATGGAGCGCCTGGGGCTGGGTCCGGCGCAATGCCATGCGCGCAACCCGCGCCTGGTCTACGGCCGCATGACCGGCTGGGGCCAGACCGGCCCGCTCGCGCAGAGCGCCGGGCACGACCTGAACTACATTGCGCTGACCGGCCTGCTGTCGATGGCCGCGCGTGACGGCGCGCTGCCGATGGTGCCGCCCACGGTGGTCGGCGATGCCACGGGGGCGCTCGGCCTGGCATTCGGCATCACCAGTGCCATCCTGCACGCGCGGTCGAGCGGGCAGGGCTGCGTGGTGGATGCGGCGATCACCGACATCGTCGCCATGCTCGGCTCGCTGGTGCAGGTATCGCGCGCGGCCGGCACGCTGGGCGGCCCGCAGCCCAGCGCCTTCCATGACTCCCCGTTCTACGACGTCTATGCGTGTGCCGATGGCCGCGCCATCACGCTCGGCGCGCTCGAGCCGCAGTTCTATCGCGAACTGCTCGAGCGCCTCGAACTCACGGACATCGATCCGGCCGCGCAGTATGACCGCGCGCAGTGGCCGACGGTGAAGGCGCGCATCGCCGCGCTGATCGCTTCGCGTCCCAGCACGCACTGGGAATCGCTGCTCGGCGGTACCGATGTCTGCTTTGCCCGCGTGCTCACGCTGGACGAGGCGGCACGCCATCCGCACAACCAGGCGCGCGGCACCTACCGCCTGCACCGCCAGGGCGATCGCGAAGTCGCGCGCTCCACGCCGGCGCCGCGCTTCTCGCCGGCAAAGCCGTCCTGAGCGCGAGCTGAACGCGTTGCGGGAGGCGGGCGTATAGCGTAAAGCGCATAAGCCCGCCCCGGACGCAGAAATTCTCCAGCTTCGTTGCGACAAGTACGCATGCAGATGCGGCCGTTTCGCCGATCCGGCGTGGAGCCCACGACCTAATCTTCGCGGTAGTCCCTTCAACATGGAGCCGCGCGTTGGACCCCACCTCGTTCGATGAAGCCCTGATCGTCGATGCAGGGCCTGCGCCGCCCGGCGAGGCATCGTGGCAGATCGCCCATGCGCTGGGCGCGCGCCGGACGCTGCTGGCCGACAACGTGCGGCTGGCCCGGCAGCTGGTGCGTGATCGCCAGCCACGGCTGGTCGTGATCGAGCTGGACACGCTTGGCCAGGCCGGCATCGCGCTGATCAGGCGGCTGGCCACCGGCTATCCCGCGGTGCGGCTGCTGGTGTTGTCCGACAGCGATGCCACGATGGCGCCGGCGCAGGCGCTGCGCGCAGGGGCCCATGGCTTCGTGCCGCGCCAGCGGGACCTGGCGGAAATGGTCCAGGCCGCGCAGGGCGTGATGTCGGGCTACCTGGTGTTTCCCACGCAGACGCTGGAAGCCGCACGCTCGCTGCGCCTGCCGTCTGCCGGCAGGCTGGCGCGGCTGACCGAGCGCGAACTCATGGTGCTCCAGTACCTGGCGCGCGGACACTCGAACAAGGAGATCGCCGCGCTGCTGCTGATCGGCAGCAAGACCGTGAGCACCCACAAGACCAACATCATGTGCAAGCTGAATGTGGAGTCCGTCGTCGAGATGGTCGACTATGCGCGCCGGCACCGGTTGCTGTAATGGCTGTCCCCGGCTGGTCAAGTGCCGCCGGACGGCAGTCGAGGGTGAGCGCGAGAAGGGCGGCCATTCTGAATGACCGCGTCGCGGCAGCGTAGTCGCCGGCGAAGACGGGACCGCTCAACGGAACCCGGAAAGACAAAGGGGGTTAGCTTGCGCTAACCCCCTTTGAGAATGGATGGTGGCGAATCAGGGACTCGAACCCCGGACCTGCGGATTATGATTCCGTCGCTCTAACCGACTGAGCTAATTCGCCAACAGAGACCGCTATTCTACCGGGAATTTACGACCTGTCAACACCTCTTTGAAAAGATGATGACACGGGCGTGAAAAGAAAACCGGCAGGCCTTGCGGCCTGCCGGCTGGAGCGACCGATTACCGGATCGGTCTTGCCTCAAAGGGTTTGGCTCAGTCGTTCGCGTAGATATCCACGTTCTTGGTCTCGCGTACGAACAGCGCGCCGATCACGAAGGTGACCGCGGCGATGATGATCGGGTACCAGAGGCCGTAGTAGATGTTGCCGTTCTGGGCCACGAGCGCGAACGAGATGGTGGGCAGCAAGCCGCCGAACCACCCATTGCCGATATGGTAGGGCAGCGACATCGAGGTGTAGCGGATGCGCGTCGGGAACATCTCGACCAGCATCGCCGCGATCGGGCCGTAGACCATGGTCACGTAGATCACCAGGATCACCAGGATCACCAGCACCATGATCGTATTCATCTGGGCCGGATCCGCCTTGGTCGGGTAGCCGTGCGCGGACATCTCGGCGCCGACGGCCTTCTTGAACTCGGCGATCTGCTTCTTGCTGGCGTCGTCGAACGCACCCGTGGTCACCGTGGCGTCGAAGGACTTGATCTCCTTGTCACCGATCTTCACCGATGCCACCGTACCGGCCGGGGCAGCTACCACTTCATAGCTGGCCGATGCCTGGGCCAGCGTACGCTTGACGATATCGCACGAGCTGCGGAAGTCGATCTCGCGGGCGATCGGGCTGCCCTGGAACGAGCAGCTTGCCGGATCCGCGGTGACCACGATCTGTGCCGACTGCTGGGCGCGTTCCAGTGCCGGGTTGGCATAGTGGGTCATCGCCTTGAACAGCGGGAAGTAGGTCAGCACGGCCAGGGCGCAGCCGATCATGATGATCCACTTGCGGCCGATCTTGTCCGACAGCGAGCCGAAGAACAGGAAGAACGGCGTGCCGATCACCAGCGCGCCGGCGATCAGCAGGTTGGCCGTCTTGGCGTCGACCTTCAGCACCTGGGTCAGGAAGAACAGCGAGTAGAACTGGCCCGTGTACCAGACCACGGCCTGGCCCGCGGTCAGGCCCAGCAGCGCCAGGATCACGATCTTCAGGTTGCGCCACTGGCCGAAGGATTCGGTCAGCGGAGCCTTCGAGGTCTTGCCTTCGGCCTTCATGCGCTGGAACGCCGGCGATTCGCTCATCGACAGGCGGATGTACACCGACACGGCCAGCAGTAGGATCGAGACCAGGAACGGAATGCGCCAGCCCCAGGCGTCGAAATTGGCACCGGTCAGTTCGCGGCACAGCAGGATCACGATCAGCGACAGGAACAGGCCCAGCGTCGCGGTGGTCTGGATCCAGGCCGTGTAGGACCCGCGCTTGCCGTGCGGCGCGTGTTCCGCCACGTAGGTGGCGGCACCGCCGTACTCGCCGCCGAGCGCCAGGCCCTGCAGCATGCGCAGTGCTATCAGGATGATCGGGGCGGCCCAGCCGATGGTTGCAAAGCCGGGCAGCAGGCCGACGATGAACGTCGACAGGCCCATGATCAGGATCGTCACCAGGAAGGTGTACTTGCGGCCGATCATGTCGCCGAGGCGGCCAAATACCAGAGCGCCGAACGGGCGCACGATAAAGCCGGCGGCGAAGGCCAGCAGTGCGAAGATGAAGGCGGAGGTGGGATCCAGGCCGGCGAAGAACTGCTTGGCGATCACTGCCGCCAGCGAGCCGTACAGGTAAAAGTCATACCACTCGAACACCGTGCCGAGCGACGAGGCCAGGATGACCTTCTTCTCCTCGGTCGTCATCGGCGCATGTTGCGCGCTGCCTCCAGGCATCGCTACGTTCTGCGGGTTTGCCATGTTGTTGTCTCCTCCGTCTGAAATGGTTCACCGGCGAGGCCGCGGACGCACCGCAAGACATGGCGCGCTGCGGAGCCATAGGCACCGGAGCTGACTGGATTTTGGGAGGCGAAACTTACTGAGTTCTGACAGATTTCCGCTGTCTGGCGCGTAAATCGTCGGGGTATACGCTAGCCCGCGCAGCGCTTGAGCCGGCACTTTCGGTGCTGCATTGCGAAGGCGAAAGTGCGGCGAGCGCCGTGCGCTCGCGCTATGCCGGCTTGGTGCTAAGCAGCATCCTTGCCGGCTTCCGGTTTCATGCCCTCCGAAGGCGGGGAGCCGTCTGCAGCGCCCGCGTCAGCTTCGTCGTCGGCCCGGTTCATGCGCCACGCATAGAGCGCGGTCATCAGGACGTAGACGACCGGCGCGCCCTGTGCGCCCATCCAGAAGGAGAACGGCCAGCCAAAGAAGTCAAAGCGCAAGTCGCGGGCGAACCAGCTGACGACGAAGGTGACCACGAACCAGGCCGCGAGCAGCGCGCAGATCCAGCGCTGGTTGCGCCGCCAGGCGCGCTTGAGCGCCGGATCGTGCGGGGCAGGCGTGCTCATGCCGCCGGCTCCGGTGTGGGCTGCCGCAGCGTGATGCGGAACCGCGCGCCGGCCAGCCGAGGCTCCTGCTGGTAGACGTGGTCATCGATCCGGACTTCGCCGCCATGCTGCTGCACGATCTCCCGGACGATGGCCAGGCCCAGGCCGCTGCCTTCGGTGTTGGTGCCCAGCACGCGATAGAACCGTTCCATCACGCGCTCGCGATCCGCGGACGCGATGCCCGGCCCGGTGTCCTCCACATCGAGATAGGCGAATGGTTCGAACGCATCGGCGCTGACGCGCACGGTGGCATGTCCGTGGGGCGGCGTGTAGCGGATGGCGTTGTCGATCAGGTTATTGAGCATTTCGGTGAGCATCAGGCGATTGCCCTGGACCATGACCGGATGGTCGCTGGCATCGAGTCCCAGGTCGATCTGCCGGGCCCAGGCGCGCGGCAGCCAGTCCTTCACCACGTCGCGCGCCAGCGCGGCCAGGTCGAGCGCGGCCATGCTGCCCGCGCCAGCCAGGTTCTCCATGCGCGCGAGCGACAGCAACTGCGTGACCAGGTGCGCCGTGCGTTCGGAACTGCCCGCAATCTGCGCCAGCGACCGGCGCAATTCCTCCGGCGACTGTTCGCGCTGTGCCAGTTCCGCCTGCATGCGCAGTCCCGCAAGCGGGGTCTTCATCTGGTGCGCGGCATCGGCGATAAAACGCTTCTGCGTCTGCACCGACTGGTCCAGCCGCGCCAGCAGCTCGTTGAATGACGCGACCAGCGGCGTGATCTCTTGCGGCGCCGCGCGCTCGTCGATGGGGCTGGTATCGCCGGGATTGCGCGCGCGGATACGCTGCTGGATCGCCGTGAGCGGCGCGAGCCCGCGCGTGAGCCCGAACCACACCAGCACCACGGCGAGCGGCAGGATCACGAACTGCGGCAGGATCACGCCCTTGATGATCTCGTTGGCAAGCCGCGCGCGCTTGTCGAGGGTCTCTGCCACCTGCACCAGCACGGGCTGGGTACCGCCGACGTTCTTGAGATCGACATAGGTGTAGGCCACGCGCACGTCGTTGGCCGCCACGCGGTCATCGCGCAGCGAGACCAGGCCGGGATGGCCCTGGTCTTCTTCGGATGGCAGCGGCAGGTCGTGGTCACCGGCGACATACTCGCCGCGCTTGCCGACGACCTGGTAGTAGATGTTGTCGGTCTCGTCCGCGCGCAGGATCTCGCGCGCCGACAACGGTAGTTGCAGCGTGACGCGCCCATTCACTTCGCGGACCTGCTGCGACAGCACGATGGCGCTGGCCTCGAGCGCGCGATCGAACGGCCCGTTGGCGATCGACTTGGCCACCAGGTACGTGACGGCGATGCTCATCGGCCACAGCAGGAGCAGCGGCGCCAGCATCCAGTCCAGGATCTCGCCGAACAGCGAGCGCGGGGCGGGGTGGGCGGTGCTTTCCTCCAGATGGGGCAGGGCGTCGGCCAGGTCGTCGGGATCGGAGGCGCCGGACGGGGGCGCGGGATCCTTGGCGGGCCGATGCCGCCATGGCAGTCGCAGCTGGCTCATCTCGGCAAAGGGTGTAGGCGGTTTCGGTCGAGTGATCGGCTGCGTGGACGGCAACGGCGCGCGGACGCCTTAGTTCGGGGCGGCCACGGCCGGCTGGAATTTTTCCAGGCAATAGCCCAGTCCGCGCACGGTGGCGATGCGGATGCCGCCGACCTCGATCTTCTTGCGCAGCCGGTGCACGTAGACCTCGATCGCGTTATTGCTGACTTCATCGCCCCATTCGCACAGATGGTCGACCAGTTGTTCCTTGGAGACCAGCCGCCCGCTGCGCGTCAGCAGGATTTCCAGTAGTCCGATTTCGCGCGCCGACAGGTCCAGCATCTGATCGTTCATATAGGCAATGCGACCGACCTGGTCGAAGGACAGGGGGCCATGGCGCATCAGCGTGGCGCCGCCGCCTGCGCCGCGTCGTACCAGCGCGCGCACCCGGGCCTCAAGTTCGGTCAGCGCGAAAGGCTTGGCCATATAGTCGTCGGCGCCCAGATCCAGGCCTTTGACGCGCTCGCCCACGCTGTCCGCGGCGGTCAGGATCAGCACCGGCAGCATGGCGCCGCGCGCGCGCAGGCGCTTCAGGACTTCCAGGCCCGGCATGCGCGGCAGGCCCAGATCCAGGATCAGCAGGTCGAAATTCTGGGTCGACAGCGCGGAATCGGCCTCCAGGCCATTCGTGACATGGTCGACGGCATAACCGGAGTGACGCAACGAGCGCGTCAGGCCGTCGGCCAGCACATCGTCATCTTCGGCGATCAGAATGCGCATGGTTGTCTCCACCACGGCCGGCATTGCCAGCGGCCACGCAAACAATGCGGACAGGGCTTGCCAAGCATACTGTTTTTTTATACAGTACCCGCACATTCCGCGCAGGCCGCAGCAGAAGGCGGCTGTGCAGGCAGTCGGGTGATTTTGTAGTTGTGGCGAGACCCGGGAAACCGGTCGGCAGCAAGCCGGAAAAGCCGGAGGAGCCGGAAGAGCCGGAAAATTCTGAAATGCCGGTGCCGCGCCACATTCGACCCTTTATACCACCATTGACTCAACATTTGACTCAAGGACGACCATGGACGACAAGAAGGCAGGTGCCGGCGTGAGCGCCGAGAAGCAGAAGGCGCTTGCCGCCGCGCTCTCCCAGATCGAGAAGCAGTTCGGCAAGGGCTCGATCATGCGCCTGGGCGATGGCGAGGTCGAAAAGGATATCCAGGTGGTATCCACCGGCTCGCTCGGCCTGGACATCGCGCTTGGCGTCGGCGGCCTGCCGCGCGGGCGCGTGGTCGAGATCTATGGTCCGGAATCGTCGGGCAAGACCACGCTGACGCTGCAGGTCGTGGCCGAAATGCAGAAGCTGGGCGGCACCTGTGCCTTTATCGATGCCGAGCACGCGCTCGACGTCAACTACGCGGGCAAGCTGGGCGTGAACGTCGGCGACCTGTTGATCTCGCAGCCGGACACCGGCGAGCAGGCGCTGGAAATCACCGATGCGCTGGTGCGTTCGGGCTCGGTCGACCTGATCGTCATCGACTCGGTGGCCGCGCTGGTCCCCAAGGCCGAAATCGAAGGCGAAATGGGCGATTCGCTGCCCGGCCTGCAGGCCCGCCTGATGAGCCAGGCGCTGCGCAAGCTGACCGGCACCATCAAGCGCACCAACTGCCTGGTGATCTTCATCAACCAGATTCGCATGAAGATCGGCGTGATGTTCGGTTCGCCGGAAACCACCACGGGCGGCAATGCACTGAAGTTCTATGCCTCCGTGCGCCTGGACATCCGCCGTATCGGTTCGATCAAGAAGGGCGACGACGTGATCGGCAACGAGACCAAGGTCAAGGTGGTCAAGAACAAGGTGTCGCCGCCGTTCCGCGAGGCCTTCTTCGATATCCTCTACGGCCAGGGTATTTCGCGCCAGGGCGAGATCATCGACCTGGGCGTGGACGCCAAGATCGTCGAGAAGTCGGGCGCCTGGTACAGCTACAACGGCGACAAGATCGGCCAGGGCAAGGACAATGCGCGCGAATTCCTGCGCGAGAACCCGGACATTGCCCAGGAGATCGAGAACAAGGTCCGCACCGCGCTGGGCGTGGCGCCGATGAATGGCGTGCAGGCGGCCGCGGTCGTGGAACAAGACTGAGCGCTGCCGACAGGCACGCTCCAGGGGGCTGGCGCATTGCCGATGCGCCAGCCTTTTTTGTTTCCCGCCTTACCCGAATTTCGAATTCCGAATTGCGCCGATGGCCACCCGACCCCCGCTTTCCCTCAAGGCCCGCGCCGTAGGCTACCTGTCGCGCCGCGAGCACAGCCGGGCCGAACTGGCGCGCAAGCTGGCACCGCACGCGGAATCCCCCGAGCAGCTCGAACAGCTGCTCGATGCGCTCGAGCGCGAGAACTGGCTGTCCAACCAGCGTTTTGCCGACAGCCTGCTGCACCGCCGCGGCAGCCGCTACGGTGCAGCCCGCGTCATCCAGGAGGCCAAGACCCACCAGCTTGGCAGCGAGCAGTTGGGCGAATTGCGAGATCGCCTGCGCGAGTCCGAGCCCGAGCGCGCGCGCGAGGTCTGGCGCAAGCGTTTCGGCACCCCGCCGGCCACGCCGGAAGAGCGGGCGAAGCAAATCCGTTTCATGATGGCGCGCGGTTTTTCGCGCTCGGTCATCGGCAAGGTGATCCAGGGCGCCGAGGACGAGTATCCGGACGGGATGGAATAGGGCGGCCGGCCCGCGTATCCGGTCCGCGTATCCGGCCTGAGTTCAGGGCAATACCAGTACTGGCGACAAGTGTATTCGGCCGTATGCCAGCTACGCCGCGGGCCGAGTCCGGCATCGGGAGCGGCCATATGGCTTTTATCCGCCGGTTTTCCGCTCCCGTTGGCCGACAATCCGACGCCGACACTTGGCGCATGCGGATGTTCCCGGGCAAAGCGGTCCGGCATGTTAAACTCTTCAGGTTTTTCGGCGCCGTTGCCTTTCCACGGTACCTTGCCCCCGTATTCCCAGTCTGGTCATGCCTCTTTCCCAGCCCGTCAACCGCTCCCTGCGTCATACCCGCGCCATTACGGCCCAGGCTTACCTCAGGGAAGACGGCTTGTGGGACATCGAGGTCAACCTGACCGACACCAAGCCGCGTGACATTGACCTCGCTGGCGGCCGGATCCGTCCGGTTGGACAGCCGCTGCACGACCTGTGGCTGCGCGTCACGATCGACGAGCAACTCAACGTGCTGGATGCGGAGGCTTGTTCCGACTGGGTGCCGTATCCGACGCAATGCGACCAGATCGGCCCGGCTTACCGCAAGCTGATCGGACTGAACCTGCGCAAGGGCTTCCGCAAGGCGGTGCGCGATCGCCTGTCCGGTATCCAGGGCTGCTCGCATCTGACCGAAGCCGCTGGCGTGCTGCCGAGTGCCGCCATCCAGGCATTCGCCGGCGAAGTCATCAGCATTCGCGATGGCGCCGACAATGATCCCAATCCCGAACCCCCTTACCAGTTGAACGGCTGCCACGCGCTGCGTTTCGATGGCGAGGTGGTTCGAGAGTTTTACCCACGCTGGTATGGTCACCAGCCGAAGCCCAAGGTTCGGGCCGAGGCGGAGCAGGTTGCTGCGAACACGCCTCAGGCGCAAGCGGCTGCCGGCCACGGCAATGTTCCGTACGACCGGCCAACCGGCACTTCCGGCTGATCCTCAGGATCGGCCACGGACGAGAGAGTTCGTCTTCTTTCAGATTCTTCCCTTCTACCTTTTACGCCTACCCGAAAGGAAACACGCATGAATATCCATGAGTACCAAGGCAAGGAAATCCTGCGCAAATACAATGTGCCGGTTCCGCGCGGCATCCCCGCGTTCTCGGTTGCCGAAGCCCTGAAGGCCGCAGAAGAGCTTGGCGGCCCGGTTTGGGTGGTCAAGGCACAGATTCATGCGGGTGGCCGTGGCAAGGGCGGCGGCGTGAAGGTTGCCAAGAGCATCGACGAGGTCAAGACCTACGCCACCAACATCCTGGGCATGCAGCTGGTCACGCACCAGACCGGTCCGGAAGGCAAGAAGGTCAACCGCCTGCTGATCGAAGAAGGCGCCGACATCAAGAAGGAACTGTACGTTTCGCTGGTGGTGGACCGCGTTTCGCAGAAGATCGCCCTGATGGCATCGAGCGAAGGCGGCATGGACATCGAGGAAGTCGCTGCCCACACCCCGGAAAAGATCCACACGCTGATCATCGAGCCGTCGACCGGCCTGACCGACGCTGACGCCGACGACATCGCCCGCAAGATCGGCGTGCCCGACGCTTCCGTGCCCCAGGCTCGCCAGGCCCTGCAAGGCCTGTACAAGGCGTTCTACGACACCGACGCTTCGCTGGCCGAAATCAACCCGCTGATCCTGACCGGCGAAGGCAAGGTCATCGCGCTGGACGCCAAGTTCAACTTCGACTCGAACGCGCTGTTCCGTCACCCGGAAATCGTCGCCTACCGCGACCTGGATGAAGAAGACGCCAACGAAATCGAAGCCTCGAAGTTCGACCTGGCCTACATCTCGCTGGACGGCAACATCGGCTGCCTGGTGAACGGCGCCGGCCTGGCCATGGCCACCATGGACACCATCAAGCTGTTCGGCGGCGAGCCGGCCAACTTCCTCGACGTGGGCGGCGGTGCCACCACCGAGAAGGTGACCGAAGCCTTCAAGCTGATGCTGAGCAACCCGAACGTTGAAGCCATCCTGGTCAACATCTTCGGCGGCATCATGCGCTGCGACGTGATCGCCGAAGGCGTGATCTCGGCGTCGAAGGCCGTGAACCTGACGGTACCGCTGGTGGTCCGCATGAAGGGCACCAACGAAGACCTGGGCAAGAAGATGCTGGCTGATTCGGGCCTGCCCATCATCGCTGCCGACACCATGGAAGAAGCCGCCCAGAAGGTTGTGGCTGCTGCCGCCGGCAAGAAGTAATCCGGGCGTCCGAAACACATTCAAGCGGACTGGGGCAGCGCGCGTGGCTGCGTGCCCGTGCTGCCAGAGCCAAGCAAAGGAATAACGTATGTCGATTCTGATCAACAAAGACACCAAGGTCATCACCCAGGGCATCACTGGCAAGACCGGCCAGTTCCACACCCGTGGCTGCCGTGACTACGCCAATGGCAAGAACTGCTTCGTCGCAGGCGTGAACCCGAAGAAGGCCGGCGAAGACTTCGAAGGCATTCCCATCTACGCCAGCGTGAAGGATGCCAAGGCCCAGACCGGCGCCACCGTTTCCGTCATCTACGTGCCGCCCGCAGGCGCTGCCGCTGCCATCTGGGAAGCCGTTGACGCCGACCTGGACCTGGTGGTCTGCATCACCGAAGGCATTCCCGTGCGCGACATGATGGAAGTGAAGGACCGCATGCGCCGCGAGAACAAGAAGACCCTGCTGCTGGGACCGAACTGCCCGGGCCTGATCACGCCGGACGAAATCAAGATCGGCATCATGCCGGGCCACATCCACCGCAAGGGCCGCATCGGCGTGGTGTCGCGCTCGGGCACGCTGACGTACGAAGCCGTGGGCCAGCTGACCGCGCTGGGCCTGGGCCAGTCGTCGGCTGTCGGTATCGGTGGCGACCCGATCAACGGCCTGAAGCATATCGACGTCATGAAGATGTTCAACGACGATCCGGAAACGGACGCCGTGGTCATGATCGGTGAGATCGGCGGTCCGGACGAAGCCAACGCGGCCCACTGGATCAAGGACAACATGAAGAAGCCGGTGGTTGGCTTCATCGCTGGCGTGACCGCGCCTCCGGGCAAGCGCATGGGCCACGCCGGCGCGCTGATCTCGGGTGGTGCCGACACCGCCCAGGCCAAGCTGGAAATCATGGAAGCCTGCGGTATCAAGGTGACCAAGAACCCGTCCGAGATGGCTCGCCTGCTGAAGGCAATGCTGTAAGCAACACATCCGTGCCTCGCGCGTCATATTGCGCGCAGGGCCCTGTGTTGAACCGCTCCGGCCTGGCCGGAGCGGGGTTGCCCCCGCCAAGTGCGGGGGCAATGTCATTGTGGCGAAGCGCTTCCTAGGGTATTTCCCGAGAAGTTCGCCCGTGAATTGAAATCGAATCGAAAGGTTCGCACGATATACATGTCTGTTTTCTCAGACATCCGAAACTGCCGCAATCGGGCGGGGTCGGACACATAGATAGAAACCTCGAGGAGCCTTGCCGTGGAACTGCTGTCTTCCACCACGTTCTGGATTGCGTTGGGATCGATCATCCTGACCAACATCGTCCTGTCCGGCGACAACGCGGTGGTTATCGCGCTCGCCTCGCGCAACCTGCCGCCCGCGCAACAGAAGAAGGCCATTTTCTGGGGCAGCGCCGCCGCCATCATCATGCGCGTGGTGCTGACCGTGGCAGCCGTCAAGCTGCTGAGCCTGCCTTACCTGAAGATCATCGGCGCGGTGCTGCTCGTCTATATCGGCGTGCAACTGCTCAACAGCGACGATGACGAAGAGGGCCACGACGCCAAGGACAATATCTGGGCGGCCATCCGTACCATCCTGATTGCCGACCTGGTGATGTCGCTGGACAACGTGGTGGCCGTGGCCGCCGCGGCCCAGAAGGGCCCCGAGGGCAGCCAGCTGATGCTGCTGATCCTGGGCCTGGGCCTGTCGATCCCGCTGATCGTGTTCGGCAGCACCATCCTGCTCAAGGTGATGGAGCGTTTCCCGATCATCATCGTGCTGGGTGCGGCGTTGCTGGGCTACCTGGCCGGTGAAATGCTCGTGAGTGATCCGGTCGATGCCGCCTGGTTCGAAGTCAATGTGCCGCATGCCCATCTGGTGTTCGGCGCGGCCGGCGCGATCCTGGTGGTGGTTGTCGGCAAGCTGATGGGCCGCCGGGCGGCACAGACGGCCTGACGAAGCGTTTTCGACGCCTCAAAGCAAAGGGCAGCCCGGGTGGCTGCCCTTTCTGCTGATGGAGAAACGGAAATGCGGAACTACCTTATGTGAGTTATCGCACATTTTGTCGATCTGGCATGAGACATTGGCAGACTACTGACAATTTTTGGTACTAAGACACGGGTGCACGTTTGCTACGTGACGAAATTTGTCGCTTGACCCCCTGTTCGTGGGTATTGGTGCCTGGCACAGTACCTGCTCTATCCTCCCCGCACTTCACAAATCGAAGACGTGCAGTGCATTAACCTAAAATCTCTTCGAGGGGTCATCTCATGCAACGGGTTCAACAAATCAAGAAGCTGGGCCGCCGTGTCCAGAAGGGCTTTACGCTGATCGAACTGATGATCGTTGTGGCGATCATCGGTATTCTGGCGGCGATTGCGATTCCGCAGTATCAGGATTATGTGACGCGTAGCCGGTGGTCGGACAATATCACCTCGGTTGCTGCGCTGAAGCAAGCCATTGCGGAGTGTGTCCAGAACAACGCCCTTCCTACCGCAGCGGCCCCGGGTGCACCGGCAATTGCCCCTTGCGACACCACTGCGAACTTGGCCACTGCTGCGGGCGGTAACTTCACAGCTATGCCGACGCCCGCCAACGGCACGGTAACTTATGCTGCCGGCGTTATTAACATCGCGAGCGCAGGCCAGCTGACCAACTCAGGTTGCACCGTAACGTTGACCCCGGGGCTTACCCCGGCGGCCGTGACTTGGACGGGCGCAACTGGCGGAGGTTGTACGCGGAGTCAGACGGGCATCTGATAGCAGTATTTCGCGGAAAAAGCGCCTCCGGGCGCTTTTTCTTTGCCCACCTGCCAAGCTATCATCCGCCTTTTCCCCAACAAGGCGCCGCATGCCGCAGTCCAGGACCGCCATTCCGGCGCTCTTAGTTGTCCTCTCGATTGTTTTTCCCCTGCTGGTTTCCCGGCATACGCTGCCGCTGGCGACCCTATACGGCGAGTGGGTAGCCGCTGCATGTTTTCTTCTGCTTGCCGGCGCGCTCGCGGTATCGACGATCCAGTCCAAGTCACACAACGACGCCAATGTCCCCCGGATCGCGTGCCTTCCCGTCTGGTTGTTCGCCCTTGGCGCAATCCAAACTGCCTACGGCGTCACTGACCTGACTGGCAGCCGTTTCGCGACGCAACTCACTCTCGCATTCGGCGCGGTCGTCATGCTGACGGCCTATCGTTACGGCGCATCTACTTCGACGGACAATCGTCGAGTAGTGACAGACGCCCTCGCCACTGCCTTCCTCCTCGCCGGCCTCCTCGGCACCCTGTCACAATGGGTACAGCTTTTCCACCTGGAATCCCGTAGCTTCGGCCTGGTCTCGTCGTACTTCTACGACGACAACCGCCGCCTCTGGGGCAACCTCAACCAGCCTAACCATCAGGCCACGGTAGAAGGCATGGCATTGGTCGCTGCAACATGGCTAGCATCACGCGGCAAGCTTCGCTTCCCGATGTGGCTGGTAGCCGTGGTCTTGCTGGAAAGCGGTATCGTCCTGTCAGGTTCACGCACCGGCGTTCTGCACGTGGGTCTTGCCGCGCTGTACGCCGTCATCGCCGCGTGGCTTGCATGCGGTACGCGCCGCGATATCGATCCCATGCGCCGGCCCGTCGGCCAACTGGTTGCGGCCGTTGCCATGGTCGCAGTGCTGCTGGTGCTGCAGCCGGCAATCAAGGCAGCCGGCCACGCCTTCGACTGGCGCCTGTTCGACACAATTGCGCAATTCGAGGCCCCGGATCAGATGTCCGCGCGCAGTGCGTTATGGACCCACGCGTGGGCAATGTTCCGCTCCCACCCATGGCTAGGCGTAGGCTGGGGCGAATTCGGCTGGGCCCAGTTCCAGCAGTTGCCGCAGGTCGGCGTGAAGGTCGAGATGGCCCTGCATTCCCACAACGCCATACTCGACCTGCTGGCCAAGACTGGAATTGTCGGGACCGCTGGCGTGGCCATTGCGTTGGCGGGATGGTTGTGGCGCGTGGTGCGTGTCCGGCTGATCCAGGCAAATAACGACGAACGAGCGCAAACCGTCGTCGTCCTGACATGGCTGGCCATGCTTTGCGCGCATTCGATGCTCGAGTATCCGCTGCACTACCTGTACTTCTTCCTGCCGTTCTGCTTCATGCTGGGCTGGCTCGAACCGCGCGGTTTCGGGCGATGGCACATGCCGCGCTGGCTGTCGCTAGGATTGCTGGCGGGTTTCGCCGCGGTCAGCGTGATCGTGCTCGCCACGATGTGGCAGGACTACCGGCGCGCCGAGGCGCGTGAATATGCCACCCGCGAGCGTCGCGCCACGCTGCCGATGCCGGCATACTGGTTCCGCCAATATGCGGCGGCCGATGTCGCCGAGCGTGCGATCATCACGCCCGCCAATGCCGCACAACTGTTGCCTTCCCATATCGCCGCCGTGCATCTGCTGCCGACGCCGACGATGATTGCCCGCACCGCATGGTTGATGGCGCTGACGGGCGATCCCGCGCAAGGCCGCGCGTGGCTGGAGCGGCTACGCTACTACTACGTGGGGGATGAGGCGGCACAGTACGCCGCGCTCGACCAAGCCTGCGGCGAAGTCTCCGATACGGCGCGGCCGCGCGAATTCTGTCGATGGATCCGCCAGCAGGCGCGGCACATGCCCGAACCGGACTGACCGCTCAATACGACCCGCCGTACCCCGGTGGCGGAGGCGGCGGATAGTAGTAAGACGGCGCTGGCCGCGCCACCGTTGCCATGTTGCCGTGGACCGGCACGCGGTGCCCGCTGGCATACATGCACTGAAGGTAGGCGCCATCATATTGTTGCTGCGTGCCGTAGCCCGAGTACTGCGCATTGCTCGCGCCGAATGCCGCACCGGTCAGCAGACCTACGCCGGCACCCACGGCTGCACCCTCGCCGCCGCCGAATGCCGCGCCCGCCGCCGCGCCCAGCGCGGTACCCACCACCGTGCTGCCGACCGCACTGGTATTCGCCGCCTGCGCGGAACTGACGCCACCCACCTGTCCGAATGCGTACTGGCGGCAGTTGCCGTCGTCAATCCGAAACTGGTCAAAGCTCTTGCCAGTACCCGGCAGCGCCATGACGGAGGGACCCGATGGCATCACGGCGCAGGCACCCAATGCCAGCGTTGCCACAGCCAGTGGAACGGCCAGCGGACGACGGATAACGCAAGCACATGCCTTCATGACGACATCCCCGTTGCACCCGGGTCATGGGGGACGGAACCGGCCGGCGGCTGCGCCGGCACCTTCTGCCAGCCGCCAGGGCATGCGTGGATATAGGGGTAATAACCTTCCGGCTGGTTGCAGTGGTACCACCACGCCTGCGCCGGTGCGTCGGGCATGGCGCCTTCAGGTCCGGGCATGCCGCCTTCCGGTCCGGGCGCGGCTACCGGTCCGTTGGGACCCTGTTCAATGTATTGCGGCGGTGACGCCGGTGCGGCCATGACCGCGGGCGGATAGTAGTACGGGTACGGATAGTAGCCATAGGGATACCCCCCGTACACGAATCCCGGGCCGAAATACACGCCCACGCCGACACGCGCCGGGTAGTAACCGCCGTGATAGTAACCGCCGTGGTAATAGCCACCGTGATAGTAGCCGCCGCCGCCGTGATAATAGGCCCGGCCGGCGACTGCCGCGCCGCTGGTGGTGACCGCCGCCAGAGCCAGCGCCAACTGGCAAAGCTTGCGCCCGTTCATGGATCTCACCTATGCGAATGCGCCAGGCCGCGCCGGCACTACGGTGCCGCGGCCTGTCCGGCCATGCTGGCCTGATTGATATTGAATACCAATTTACGCCCGCCGGCGGTGCCGCAGGCCCCGTGAAATGCTGCGTTACCTTTATTACGGCACGATGCGCCGACCGTACGCAGTGCGATCCACCGTTCGCCGGGGCGTTGCAAAATGCACTTTGATTTTTCTACTTCACCGCACTGCGGCGGAATTTGTAATAAAGTGTTTCGAAGTTATCACGCACACAAGACCGTGAACCTCGAATCCCCATCTGAATTTGCCATTGACCCGTTGCGCGTGGAGTTCCGCCGGGCAGAAACGGAGCTGGCATTCCAGCGCCACCATCTGACGCGCAGCCGGTCGTCCCTGCACCTGACACTGCTGTTCTGCTCGGCCTTCTATCTGGCTTTTTCCATGACGGATGTCGCGGCGCTGGGCTATGGGCGCGTGGCGCTGATCCTGTTCGTCGGCCGCATGCTGGTCGCGATCACGGCGGTCATGGGCCTGTATCTGCTGCGCGACGAGTCCGAATCCATCGCGGCGCACTGGTTCGTGGCCAGTGCCGCCGAGGTCGTGGGCATGGCAACCTTCATGCTGATCGTCTGGTACCGGCCCAGCGAGATTCCATGGCATGCGATGTCACTGTGCATCATGCTGATCGTTGTCTATATCTTTATTCCCAACCGGCTGGTCATTGCAAAGGGCATCGCTATCGCTGCCACTGCGGTCTTCATCCTGATCGCGGTGAAGAAGGGGAGCCTGACCCATTCGGATGCCCTGACCATGACGATGCTCTTGCTGCTGGCCAATAGCTTCGGGCTGGTGGCAGCCCGCCGTTACCACCGGCTATGGCGCGACGAATACCGGGCGCTGATCGAGCTGAAGCACCAGTCGACCCGGGACCATCTCACCGGGTGCTACAACCGGCGCCATTTGCATGAAACGCTGCTGCCGATGGAAATTGCGAGGGCGGAGCGCTACAAGTATTGGCTGACCCTTGTGGTTTGCGATATCGACCACTTCAAGCGCATCAACGATACCTTCGGCCATCAGACCGGCGATGCCGTGCTTCAACATGTGGCGGACCTGCTTCAGGCGATGACGCGCCGGCATGTCGATAGCGTGGTGCGCTACGGCGGGGAAGAATTCCTGCTGGTCCTGTCGCAAACGGATCTCGACGGTGCCTTGTCCGTCGCCGAGCGGTTGCGCGCGGCAATTGTGGATAATCCGACTGCCGACGCCGCCAGCGGCAAGATCCCGACGACCGCCAGCTTTGGCGTGCTGGCCGTGGATTTTTCGGTGGCGAGGCACGGTGCCACCGAAAAGACCTTGATTGCCGCAGCCGATGCCCTGCTGTATGAAGCGAAGGAAGCGGGCCGCAACAGTATCCGGTGCAGCGAATGGTCCGATGCAGCCGTCGGACGCGTGGCCGGTTCTCTTCCGCTGACGATTTACGATTCAGCGTCATCGGACGGGCATCAGACTCTTGCCGACTGGGCGGAGGCGCCGTAGACCTCCGGTTGTGAAGGCTTCCGTCTAGGCGCCGGCCACCCAGTCGCCCGACTTGCCGCCGTGCTTCTCCATCAGGCGCACACCGCCCATCACCATGCCCCGGTCCACCGCCTTGCACATGTCGTAGATCGTCAGCAGCGCGACCTGCACGCCGGTCAGCGCTTCCATCTCCACACCGGTCTGGCCGCGCGTTTCGGTGCGGACCGTGCAGGTCACGCTGGCGGCCGCCTCGTCCAGCGCAAAGTCCACTGCCACCTTGGTCAGGCCGATCGGGTGGCACAGCGGAATCAGGTCGGCGGTACGCTTGGTTGCCATGATTGCGGCGATCCGCGCAATGCCCAGCACGTCGCCTTTCTTCGCGGTGCCGTCGCGCACGAGCGCAAAGGTATCGGGCAGCATGGTGATGGTGCCGGTGGCCACCGCCACGCGATGGGTGCTGGCCTTGTCGCCGACATCGACCATGTGGGCCTGTCCGGCAGTATCGAAATGGGTAAGCTGCGTCATGGCGGGTTCCTGTACGGCAACGTGCGGCAAACCGCTAATGGGAACGGCTTGCGGAGGCCGCTATCATAGCAACATGCCCAAGACCCCATTGCTTCGCAGGCACGGCCCCGCCGGCCTTTGCGGGCGGCCAGGCGCTACGCCTGCCGGCCCGGCATCACATGTCCCGGCACGGCATGCGAGGCCATGGCGCCGCTCGCTGGTGGCGCTGATCGCGCTGACCATGGTCACGCCCGCGTGGCCGCAGGGCAGCGCGCCGGCGGGGGCGTCGGGCGCCGCGGCCAAGGTGGCGATCGCGCCCCCCGTCGAAACCAGCGACCAGGTCTACGACAACCTCAATCGCAGCGTCAAGGCGGGGCAGAAATCCGAGTTCGGCCTGCGCACCAATAATCCGGTGGTCGATGTTGGCGGCGTCCAGTTGCCGGACATGGGCGATCCGTCCACGGCGGCGCTGTCGCCGGATATGGAAAAGCGCCTGGGCGACCGCATCATCCGCGATATCCGGCGCGATCCGGCCTATGTGGCCGACCCACTGCTGTCCGACTATCTGAACGCGCTTGGCTACCGGCTGGTGCAGGCCGCGCGGCGCCAGAGCATCTCGGGTTCGAACGGCTCCGGGACCTTCGCCACCGGCTTCGACCTGTTTGCCGTGCGCGACCGCAGCATCAACGCTTTCGCGCTGCCGGGCGGCTATGTCGGCGTGCATACCGGTCTGCTGGTGCAATCCGAGACCGAGTCGGAACTCGCGTCGGTGCTCGGCCACGAAATCGGCCACGTGATGCAGCGCCATATCGCGCGCGGCATCACCCAGCAGGACCAGTCGATGTGGATCGCACTGGCCTCGATGGTGCTGGCCGGGCTGGCGGCCACGCGCAGTCCCGATGCCGCCGCAGCGCTCGCCATGGGCGGGCAGGGCGCGGCCATTGCCAACCAGCTGTCCTTCTCGCGCGGCGCCGAGCGCGAAGCCGATCGCGTCGGCTTCCAGATCATGGCGGCTGCCGGGTTCGATCCTCAGGGCATGCCCGACTTCTTCCGGCGGCTGCAGCGCTCATCGGGTACGGCGGAGAATTCGGTGCCCTCATATGTACGCACCCACCCGCTTACGTCCGAGCGGATTGCCGACATGCAGGACCGCGTCAGCCACGTGATGGCCCGCAAGGTGTCGAACACGCCCGATTACGAGTTTGCGCGCATGCGCGCCCGCGTCATCCAGGAAAGCTCGCCCAGCGATCTGCAGAACCTGCGCACTGCCATACGCGCGCAACTGGCCGGCGCCTCCGTGGTGCGCTCGCCGGCGCTGCACTACGGCCTGGCCTTCATCGAACAGCGCCTGGGCCGCTACCCTGCCGCCGAGCAGGAGCTGGCCGAATCGCGCCGCCTCTACGGAAATATTCCCGGCGCCAGTTCGGGCAGCCCGATGCTCGACGTGATGGCGATCGAACTCGCGCGCCAGCAGGGCCGCGTGCCGGAGGCGATGAGCCAGGCCACGGCATCGATGAAGGCCTTCCCGCTGTCGCACGCCGTGGCGCTTGCCTATGCGGACACGCTGCTCGGCACCGGCCAGTACGATGCGGCGGTCGCGTTCCTGCGCGAGCGCACGCGGCAAGAGACCGGGCGCAGCGAATGGTGGGACATGCTGGCGCGTGCCTACGCCGGACAAGGCAAGCGTGTGCAGCAGCACCAGGCGCTGGCGGAGAAGTATGCGATGGAGGGCGCCTTCCAGGCCGCGATCGAACAGCTGCAGATCGCGCGCAAGGCCGGCGATGGCGATTTCTACACGTTGTCCGAGGTCGATGCGCGGCTGCACCAGCTCCAGCGGCAATACCGCGAGGAACGGCAGGACAACAAGGGCATGCCCAACTGATCCTGGCCGGCCCGATCAGGCGGCCGGCGCCTGCGGGTCGCGCACGAAGCCGAAGCGCTTCGGCACCTCGTCGGCGCCAATCGGTTCGATCGGAATGTCGCGGCCGTCATGGCGGAACACGCCGAGATCCGCGCCGCATGCGTCGCCATGCCACTCGCAGGTGCCGCTGAAGAGGTCCAGGTCGTGGTCGTGCAGCAGCGCCGCGTGCGAATCACCTTCCTCGCCTTCGATCTTGCCGGCCAGCACGACATTGCCCTGTTCGTCGGCAAAGCAGGCTTGCACGGCAAACGCGCGCTGCGTGGTCGTGCGCAGGCGGCCTTCATGCAGCCGCACGACCCACGGCGCATAAGCCAGCGACACAAAGACGCGCTGCGGCCCGTTCTGGAAGTACCACGCGCCGCGCTCGTCATGCAGGTAGTTGCGCTCGATGAACGCCACCAGCGTTTCGTGCCGGATCGGGTCGCCCGACAGGCCGTGCTGTTGCGCGAACTCGTTGCGCAGGCGCCATTGGCCGCGTCGGTCCAGGGCTAGCCAGCCGTAGCAGTTCGGCACATCGGGCCAGCGCGCCATCGCTTGCCGGACGGATTCATCCATCGTCGTGTCTCCTCTTTGCGGGCCGGCTTCAGGACATGCTGTCGAAGAAGCGCAGGATCCTTGCAGGCAGCCATTCGATATGCCCGCTGAACGGCAGCAGCGGCAACTGTCCCAGCAGGCCGGTGCGCGGTGTCATGAAGCCAACGTGCCCGCCGTGCTCGGGCTGCTCCAGCCAGACCTGTGGGCTGACGTCGGCGGGGCCAGGCAGATACCGAGCCGGCAAGAACGGGTCATTGCGCGCATTGAGCACCAGCGTGGGCACGGCAATCTCGCCCAGCACGGGTTTGCTCGATGCGCGTTTCCAGTAGTCGTCGGTATCGCGAAAGCCGTGCAGCGGCGCGGTCACGATATTGTCGAACGCGTACAGGTCGCGGCTCGCCAGCATGGCGTCGCGGTCGAACAGACCGGGAAACTGCTCCAGCTTGGCCAGGGACTTGCGCTTGAGCGTCTGCAGGAACATGCGCGTGTAAAGCATGTTGAACCCGGCGGACAGCGCCGCGCCGCCGGCGGCCAGGTCCAGCGGGGCTGAGATAGCCGCGGCAGCGCTGAGATAGCCAGCTGCGCTGCCCTGTTCGCCAAGGTAACGCAGCAAGGCGTTGCCGCCCAGCGAAATGCCGACCACCAGCATCGGCCTGCCATCGGCGCAATGCTCGCGGCGCAGGCGTTCAAGGACCCAGCGGATCTCGGCGGAATCGCCCGAATGATAGAAGCGCGGCGCGCGATTGAGTTCGCCCGAGCAGCCGCGGAAGTGCGGGATCACGCCCTGCCAGCCGCGCGGCTGCAATGCGTGCATCAGCGCCTGCGCGTAGTGGCTGCCGGAGTCGCCCTCCAGCCCGTGGAACATCACCAGCAGCGGCGTGTTGGCGCGCACGGCGTGCGTGGTCCAGTCCAGTTCGATAAAGTCCTGGTCCGGCGTTTCCCAGCGCTCGCGGCGAAAGTGCACGCGCGGCGGCCGCTGCGTAAAACGCGCCGGAATAATGGTCTGGGCGTGGCCGCCACGCAGCCACCACGGCATGGCGATGCCATCCCCATAAGCATGGGCGGATGTACTGGCCTGGGTGTTGGGGGGCAGGCGATGGTGCGGAAGCTGCGTCATGCCGGCTGGATCATGCGAAGGACCGCTCGCGCAGGCGCGCGGCTGGTGGCGGCTTTCAGTGCAGCGCCTGTCCCGGCGCCGCGGCCACGGAGGCTACCTGGACGGCATTGGCCGGGCTGCAGTGGATATGGGCCAGGCGCCAGCCCTCGTGGTTCTGCATCAGCACGTAGGTGGTGTGCACGTACAGGTCGGCCTCGACCCGGTCCGCGCCGAAGCGCAGGGCCTCGGTCACGTCGAAGATCGACACGCCCAGCGACGCATGGCTGCTGGTCTCGATCGCATCGATCAGCACCGGCTGTTCTTCGAGCAGTTGCAAGAACGCCTGGCGCAGGTGTTCATGGCCGATAAGGCGCTGGCCGTCAGGCATGATGCAAGTGATCGAGTCTTCGTCGAGCCACAGCCGCAGCGCGCCCTCGGCATCGCGCAGTTTCATGGCCTCGCGGAAGGCCTGGACAATGTCTTCCGCGGAATCGAACAGACGGGCAAAACGGGGCATGGTCGCGATGTCAGGAGTCAGGGCCGGTGCAGCAGCTTGCGCAGCTCGACGAACACCATCTCGGGCTCGATGTCCTTCAGGCAGCGCAGGTGTCCCAAGGGACACTCGTGTTTGAGACACGGACTGCATTCAAGTTGCAGCCACATGATACTCGCAGCCTGTGACAGGGGCGGCGTCTGGCGCGGATCGCTGGAGCCGAACACGGCCACCTGCGGCCGGTTCAGCGCCGCGGCGATGTGCATCAGGCCGGTATCGTTGCAGACCGCGGCCTCGGACAGCGCAAGCAAGTCGATGGCGTCGTCGAGCGAGGTCTGCCCGCACAGGTTGCGCACGAAGGGCGCCTCTTTCGTGATCTCGGCCGCGGCATCAGCGTCGGCCGCCGCGCCCAGCGTGATCATCAGGGCATACGGGTACGAGCGTCGCAGCATCTGCGCCAGCCTGGCGAAATGCGCGGCCGGCCAGCGCCGCGCGGGGCCGAAGCCGGCCCCCGGGCAGAAGGCGATCAGGCGCGTCTGCGGTGGGATGCCGAAGCGCTCCGCGGTGGCGGCAATACGGTTCGGGTCGGTGCGCAGGCGCGGCTCGGATAATTCCGCCGGCGGCTTGGCGCCGGGCCGCAGCGCCAGGCGGGCGTAGTGCTCGGCCATGACCGGGCGGCCGTTGCGCGGCGGATTGGCGTGGCTCACGTTCAGCATGCCGAAACGCGATTCGCCACGGTAGCCGACGCGCAGCGGGATACCGGCGAGCCATGGGATCAGCGCCGACTTGAGCGTCTCCGGCAGCACGTAGGCCATGTCGTAGCCTTCGTTCTTGAGCTGCTGGGCAAACATGAAGCGGGCCGAGAGCTGCAGCTTGCCGTGCGTCAGGTCGCTCGGAAAGACCCTGCCCATCTCCGGCATGCGTGCCAGCACGGGGCCGACCCATTTGGGCGCAAGGGCATCGATGACCAGCCGCGGATGGCGTGCCTTGAGCAGCGCCAGCAGCGGTTGGGCCATCAGCGCGTCGCTGATCCGGTCGGGGGCGATGACGAGGGCTTTTTTCATGAATGGGGCGAAGCTTGCCCGCGCTTGAGCGCGACGGGCGGAAACGTCAACGCCCCGGAGCGCCGCCAGGCGGCCCGGAGCGTCGGGGTGCCGCGGGAGCGGCGCGCGCCGCTCAGTGGTGGCCCTTCAGCACGGTGCCCGGCTTGAGCTTGTACACCGTACCGCAGTACGGGCACTTGGCTTCACCGGTATCCACCACATCCAGGAAGACGCGCGGATGGTAGTTCCAGGCCGGCGTATTGGCGGTGGGGCAGTGCAGCGGAATGTCTTCAGCGCCGATTTCTACGATGTTGGCGGTTTGCGTCATGGTGTTGCGGGGTGTCGTGCTTCGGATTTGGGTCGGGCTGTCGCCGTGCCGGCCAGGCCGGATGAAACGTCAGCCACTTCTTGTCTGGTTTGCCGATCCCACCGGAAACCCGGCTGCGGCAAAAGCACACATTGTAAGCTGCGGCGACATGGGTGCCAACGCGGCTGACGGGGAAAGGCGGTCTAAAATGCCCGCTTTCCCGTCGTTCTTCCCCAAATTCCTCTGTCCGCACCGGTTCCCGTGCCTTCGGCCCTCCCTCCCGACCCCGCAGCTCGCCCCGACAGCGCTTCGCCGGCCTGGCAACAGGCGCTGGAAGCGTTGCAGGAGCTCGCTGGCGGCAGCGCGGCCGCCGGCAACGCGCACGATCGCCGCTTGCTATGGGCGTTGACGCTGGATGCCGACGGCGCCGTCGCCGCGATCGAGCCGCTGGAGCAGTCGCGCGGCGCGCGCGGCTGGGGCAAGCCCCGGCCCATAGCGCTGGCGCGCGTGGCGGAGGACGGTCAACTGCAACCTTGGGATACACGCGTCGCGCAAGCCATCCGGCGCGACCAGTCGCACAACCGGCGCTACGTGCTCGACCGGGCGGCGGCTATCGTCGCACTGATCGGACATCCGGCCGTGGTGCTGGCCCGATCGCCGGAGCAGCCGCTGGAGGTGATCGAAGGATCGCCCGCGCTGGAGGCCGTGCACACCGACGGCCGCTATGTGCTGCGCATCTATCCCCCGCTGCGCGAAGCGCCCGACATGGATGCCTTCCTGCCGGCCGCGGCACGCCAGGATGCCGAGGCCCTGCGGCAGATCACCGTGCTGCGCGATGGACCGCAGAGGCTGCGCGTGATTCGCTTCACGCCCGCGCAACAAGGGGCAGCTCGGCTGATTGCCGACGGGCTGGCCATACCCGAAGCCGGCCGCGCGCAACTGGACCGCACGCTGCGCGCGCTGGCCGGGCATTTCCAGGTCGAGGCGGACCCGACCGGCGCCGTACGCGAACTGGAGCCCGAGTCGCGGCTGCGCGCCGAAGTGGCGCCACGAGGCCAGGGCATCGCGCTGCGGCTGGTGGTCACGCCGCTGGGACCGCTCGGCCCGCGCCTGGCGCCGGGGGCGGGACGCGAGCGGCTGATGGCCACCGTGCGTGGCGAAACGCTGGCCACGCAGCGCGACCTGGAGGCGGAACTGGCCCACGTGGCCGAGGTCTTCGCCGAACTGCCGTTCCTGGTGCCGCTCGCCCCGCCCGGCGGCGAGCACAACTGGATGCTCGACGATGCCGAAGACGCACTGGCCGTGGTCGAAGCGCTGCCACGCCTGCCGGCCGTCCAGGCGCTGGAGTGGCCGCGCGGCAAGGAGATGCGCGTGCTGGCCGCGGACCTGCCGCAGCTCAGCGTGGCCGTCGAAACCCGCAACGCCTGGTACCGGCTGGTGGGCGAGCTGCGCGTGGCCGAGGGGCTCGTGCTCGAACTCGGCAAGCTGATCGACTGGACCGGCAGCCACGCCGGCCGCTTCGTGCCGATGGGGCAGGGCGTCTACATAGCACTCACGCGCACGCTGCGCGGCCGCTTGCGCGACCTGGCCAGCGTGGCCGACCGCGTGCCCGATGGCATCCGCGTGCCACTGATGGCGACGCCGTGGCTGGACGACGTGCTGGCCGGCGCGGGGATCGATCCCGATGCGCATTTCCGCCAGCGGCTCGCGCGGCTGCGCGCCGCGCGCGAGGCGGATATCGCCGTGCCGGCCAACCTGGCAGCGGAACTGCGCCCGTACCAGCATGACGGCTTCCGCTGGGCCATGACGCTGGCCGCGGCCGGGCTCGGCGCCTGCCTGGCCGACGACATGGGCCTGGGCAAGACGCTGCAGGCGCTGGCGGTGCTGCTGGCCCGCGCGGGCGGTGGTGCGGGCCTTGTGGTCGCACCGACTTCCGTGTGCGGTAACTGGGTCGCCGAGGCGCGGCGATTCGCGCCGACGCTTGACGTTCATGTCTATGCCGAGGGCGAGCGCGAGACCCTGCTCGCAAAAGCCGGGGCCGGCGACCTCGTGATCGTTTCCTACACACTGCTGCAGCAGGCGCATCACGCGTTCTGCGCGCGCGAGTGGCACACCGTGGTGGCCGACGAGGCGCAGGCCATCAAGAATGCCGCTTCGCGCCGCGCGCGGGCGCTGTTTGACCTGCCGTCAGGGTTTCGCATGGCGCTGTCCGGCACGCCAGTGGAAAACCGGCTGTCCGAACTCTGGTCGGTGATGCGCTTCTGCAACCCGGGCTTGCTCGGCTCGCTCGCACGTTTCAACGAGCATTTCGCCAATCCGATCGAGCGCAGCGGCGCGCTTGAAGTCCGGCAGCGGCTGCGGCGAATGATCGCGCCGTTCGTGCTGCGCCGGACCAAGGCCCAGGTGCTCGACGATCTGCCCGCGCGCACCGAGGTGGTCATCCGCGTGGAGCCGGAGCCGGTCGAGGCAGCCCACTACGAAGCGCTGCGCCGCCAGGCCCAGTCCCACGCCGAAGCCGCGCTGGCACGTGTAGAAGCCGCGCGCAAGGCCACGCGCGGCGCACCGGTAGGCGCGCGGGCCAGGGCCATCGCGCAGGCACAGTTCCAGGCGCAGGCGCGCATCCACGTGCTGGCGCAACTGATGCGGCTGCGCCGCGCCGCCTGCGATGCGCGGCTGGTCACGCCCGAGATCGGGCAGGAGGGCGCCAAGCTGCGCACCTTCGTCGAACTGGCCAGCGAGCTTGCCGCCAACGGGCACAAGGTGCTGGTGTTCAGCCAGTTCGTAGATTTTCTGCGTCTGCTCAGCCAAGGGCTGGAGCGCGCGGGCCTGGCGCTCCAGTACCTGGACGGCGCCACGCCGGCCGCGGAGCGTACGCGGCGCGTGGCGGCCTTCCAGTCCGGCGAGGGCGATGTCTTCCTGATCAGCCTGAAGGCAGGCGGTTTCGGCCTGAACCTGACGGCTGCCGACTACGTGATCATCGCCGACCCGTGGTGGAACCCCGCCGCCGAGGACCAGGCCATGGGCCGCGCCCATCGCATCGGCCAGCTGCGTCCCGTCACGGTGTACCGGCTGATTACGGCGGGGACGATCGAAGAGCGCATTGTCGAGTTGCACAAGGACAAACGGGCGCTGGCCGATGGCGTGCTGGAGGCCGGCGAGGACGCCGTGGCTGGCATCGGCGCGGCATTGCCTGACGTCGATGAGCTGGTCGGGCTGCTGCGGCGCTGAGCGTTGCTGCGGCACGACCATATGCCGGCTCGGCATACCTTCAAGCGAACTCGGTCGTTTGGTTTTGGCCCGAACATTGCTATCGTGTGGCTTTCGGTCCGGGGCGCCAAGACCCTGGCTCGTGATGGCGTCGCGCTGGTTCCGGCGCCCCTGTCATTCATTTCCTTCGACGGTGCCCCCTATGTCCCGCCTGCCCTCGCGCTTCTTCCTCCGTTCAGCACTCCAGTTGACTGTCGGCCTGGTCGCCGCCTGCGCCATTGCCGCGCCCGCCCAGGCGCAAGGCGAATGGCCGAACCAGCCGGTGACGATCCTGATGGGTTTCACCGCCGGCTCGGGCGTGGACATGGTGGGCCGCACGTTGCAGGAGTCGCTGCAGAAGTCGCTGAAGACCACGATCATCTATGACTACCGTCCGGGCGCCGGCGGCAATGTTGCTTCGGAAGTCGTGGCGCATGCCAAGCCGGATGGCTACACGCTGTTGCTGGGCACTGCTGCCACGCATGGCATCAACCCTGCGCTGTACAAGACCTTGCCGTTTGATGCCGATGCCGATTTCACACCGATCGCACCGCTGGTCGAAGTGTCCAACGTGCTGACCATCAACCCGGCCGTGATCGATGTGAAGTCGGTCAAGGAGTTCATCGAGAAGGTCAAGGCCAATCCGGGCAAGTACAACTATGCGTCGACGGGCAACGGCACCGGCACGCACCTGGCATTCGCCGAGTTCAATGCGCGCGCGGGCCTCGATATGGTTCACGTCCCCTACAAGGGCGGCCCCGATGCATTGCAGGCCGTGCTCAAGGGCGAAGTGTGCTGCATCTTCAACCAGGTTCAGAGCGTGCTGCCGCAATATCGCGCCGGCAAAGTCCGCTTGCTTGGCGTGACCACGAGCAAGCGCGTGCCGGTGGTGCCGGAAGTGCCAACCATCGCCGAAAGCGGACTGCCGGGCTTCAACAGCACCATCTGGTTCGGCTTCTTCGGGCCGAAGGGGATGGATCCAAAAATCTCGCGCAAGATCAACGATGCGGTGAAGGTCGCGCTGGAAACACCGGCTATCCGCCAGAAACTGATCGACGCAGGCAATTCGCCGCGCGTGGAAAGCGTGGAGCAGTTCCGGGCGACGGTGAAGGCGGATCGGCAGAAATGGGCGGGGGTGGTGAAGACGGTGGGGGCTTCGATCGATTGATCGGGATGCCTGGATTACCGGGCTGCGCGTAGTGACGCGTGGCCCGGCCACTGGCATGACTAAATGTGAGCGAAGATTCGTCTCAGCAGGCCGATTTGGTGCGCATACGCCAGCCAGAATAGTGCAGTGTTGCTCGAAGGTAACCCGCCGGATCTTCAGGTTGAGGGTCGATCCTGCAACGGGATTTGTCGGGACAGTAGGGGGCATCGCGTTCGAGCGGACCGTCCAGCCCGCAAGGGAAGGAGCTTCGCTCAATCACAACAAGTCGGCTCATCGCGGCTGCGAAGAGCGGCGAGAGCCTTACCCCCCGAACGCCGCCGCCGCTCGTTGCAGCCGATCCCTGACGCCTGCCCATTCATGCCCGTCCGGCAGCGGCTCGAACACCAGCCGCGAGTACCCCTGCTTGTCGAGCTTGCGCAGCAGCCGATATAGCTCGCGCGCATAGGCAGCAGCATCCGCGGGCGCCTGCACCCAGGTACAACGGGCATCGTCGATCGGCGCACGGCCGACCCACGCCACGCGGGCATCGGCAGCAAGGGTGGGCAGTTGCGCCACCAGTTCTGCCGCATCGGCCAGCACCAGCGGGGTATGCGGTGCGTAGTGCGCCTTGAGCGTGCCCGAAGCGCGTGGCGCCGCGGCGTCGGGAGGCAAGGGCGCTTCGCCAAGCACCTGCGCCATCATCGCCGGCGTGATCGCACCCGGGCGCAGCAGCACGGGTCCAATGCCCTGATCCAGCCGCGACAGGTCGACGATGGTGGATTCGATCCCCACTTCCACGCCATCGCCTTCGAGCACATAGACCGCATCGCCGAACTCGTCGCGCACGTGCTGCGCCGTGGTCGGGCTGACCTGGCCGAACTTGTTGGCAGAGGGCGCGGCAATGCCGCCACGGCCGCGCTTGAAGCGCGACAGTAGCGCCTGTGCAACGGGATGTGATGGGCAGCGCAGGCCAATGCTGTCCTGGCCGCCTGCCACTGCCGCATCGATATGCGCGGCACGCTTGAGGATCAGCGTGAGCGGGCCGGGCCAGAACGCTTCGATTAGCTTGTTTGCCGCGTCCGGCACCTCGTCGACCCAATAGCCGATGTCGGCGCCGTCCACCACGTGCACGATCACGGGATGGTTCGACGGCCGGCCCTTGAGCGCGAAGATGCGCGCCACGGCTTCCGGGCTCTCGGCGTCGGCGCCGAGCCCGTAGACGGTTTCAGTGGGAAAGGCGACCAGCTGGCCGGCCTCCAGCAGGCGGACCGCTTCGTCAAGTTCGGCGGCCGTAGGCATGCGAGACATCTTGTTCCTAGAAGCTAGCGTAGCGTAGTTCAGACCGGAATATGCAGCGCTTGCTCGGCCACCTGGAATGCCTGCTCGGCGGCCTCGGCGTTGTCGCCGATGCAGTTCACGTGGCCCATCTTGCGCGACGGGCGCGCGTCGCTCTTGCCGTACAGGTGCAGCTTGGCGCCGGGCTGGGCCAGGACTTCATCCCATGCCGGCGTACGTTCCAGGCCGAACTCGAACCACACGTCGCCCAGCAGGTTCAGCATCTTGCCGGCCGAATGCTGGCGCGTGCTGCCCAGCGGCAGGCGCGCCATGGCGCGCACCTGCTGCTCGAACTGGCTGGTCTCGCACGCATCCATGGTGATGTGGCCGGAGTTGTGCGGGCGCGGCGCCATTTCGTTGGCGATCAGCGAGCCGTCGGTGAGCACGAAGAATTCGATGCACAGCACGCCCACATAGCCCATTTCCGTGGCAATGATGGCGGCGGCGGCACGGGCGCGGTCGGCGATGTCGGCCGAAACGCTGGTGGACGGCATCGTGGTCGAGAACAGGATGCCGTCGCGATGCACGTTCTCGGCCAGCGGCCAGGTGGCGGTGCTGCCGTCGGCGGCGCGCGCGGCCAGCACCGAGACCTCGTAGGCCAGCGGCAGCATCTGCTCCAGCACGCACGGGACGTGCTGCATGGCTTTCCATGCGGCGCGCACGTCTTCGCGCGTCTTCACGCGGGCCTGGCCCTTGCCGTCGTAGCCCATGCGGGCGGTCTTCAGGATGCCGGGCAGCACCGTGTCGGGCAACTGGTCGACGTCCGCATCGTGCTGGATGACCCAGTGCGGGGCGGTCGGCACGCCGGTGCGCTCGGCGCACGAGGCAAAGAACTTCTTCTCGCCGATGCGGTTCTGCGCGATCGACACGCAGTAGCCGCGCGGCGCGACAAAGGAGCCGAGCTGTTCCAGACGATCCAGCGACAGCGACGGCACGTTCTCGAATTCCGTGCTGACAGCCTGGCACAGCCGAGCCATCTCGGAGAGCGCAGCCTCATCGGTGTAGGGCGCGCAGATGTGCTTGTCGGCCACGGAACCGGCAGGGCTGTCCTGGTCCGGGTCGAGCACGCAGACGCGATAGCCCATGCTCTGCGCCGCATGCGTGAACATGCGGCCAAGCTGACCGCCGCCGAGCATGCCGAGCCAGGCGCCGGGCAGGATGGGCGCGCTGGGGTTGTCGACACCGAACTCGGCGCGCGACTCCGGCGTGTGGGCTTCGGAGAGGTAGGGATGGATATCGGTCGGCATTGCTCGGTTCCGTGGTTTCCGGGGTTACAGCTCGGTGGATTACAGCGGCAGCGTCATGGCGCGGGCAGCCTCGGTCTGCTTCGCGCGGAAGGCTTCCAGGGCATTGGCCAGCGCCTCGTCGGTGGTGGCCAGCGTGGCGACGGCGTGCAGCGCCGCATTGGCGGCACCGGCTTCGCCGATCGCGAACGTCGCCACCGGCACGCCCTTGGGCATCTGCACGATCGACAGCAGCGAGTCCTCGCCGCGCAGGTACTTGGACGGCACCGGCACGCCGAACACCGGCACGATGGTCTTGGCGGCAATCATGCCCGGCAGGTGCGCGGCACCGCCGGCACCGGCGATGATCGCGCGGATGCCGCGGCCGCGCGCGGTCTCGGCATAGCGGAACATGTCGTCGGCCATGCGATGCGCAGAAACCACCTGGGCCTCGAACGGCACACCGAAATCCTTCAGCATGGCCACGGCGTGCTGCATCACGTCCCAGTCGGAGCTGCTGCCCATTACGACGCCGACGAGCGGCTTGTCTTGTTGGCTCACGTTATCTGTTCCTTCTGTTGTCGTTCCCGCCTGCGCGGGAATGACGAAGTGGTTTACTTCAGTTCTTCGCCCGTCAGACGCGTCAGCGCCTCACGGTACTTGGCCGCGGTTTTCTCGATCACGTCGTCCGGCAGCTTCGGCGCCGGCGCGGTCTTCGGCCACGGCTTGCCGTCGATGCGCACGGCTTCGAGCCAGTCGCGCACGAACTGCTTGTCGAACGACGGCGGGTTGGTGCCCACCTGGTACGAATCGGCCGGCCAGAAGCGCGACGAATCGGCGGTCAGCACTTCGTCCATCAGCGTCAGGGTGCCGTTCTCGTCCAGGCCGAATTCGAACTTGGTGTCGGCGATGATGATGCCGCGCGTGGCGGCGTACTCGGCCGCTTCCTTGTACAGGCGGATGGAGATGTCGCGCATCTGGCGGGCCAGCGCCACGCCAATGCGTTCCTCGACTTCACCGAACGAGATGTTCTCGTCGTGCTCGCCCATCTCGGCCTTGGCGGCCGGCGTGAAGATCGGCTCGGGCAGCTTCTGCGCGTTCTGCAGGCCGGCCGGCAGCTCGATGCCGCACACCTTGCCCGTCGCCTGGTAGTCCTTCCAGCCGCTGCCGGCCAGGTAGCCGCGCACCACGGCTTCGACCAGGATCGGCTTCAGGCGCTTGACCACCACGGCGCGGCCCTGCACCTGCGCGACTTCCTCGGCCTTCACCACGGTTTCCGCGGCGACATCGGTCTCATGGTTCGGCACGATATGCGCGAGCTTGCGGAACCAGAAATTCGCCATCTGGTTCAGCACGCGGCCCTTGTCGGGGATCGGCTCGCCCATGATGACGTCGAAGGCCGAGAGGCGGTCGGTGGTGACGATCAGCAGCTTGTCTTCGCCGACGGCGTAGTTGTCGCGCACCTTGCCGTGGCCAAGCAGCGGCAGGGAAGTGATGGAGGACTGGTAGAGAGCGTTGGACATGGTGGTTCCGATAAAACGGCGAAGCCGCCGGGCGCAAGAAGCTGCCGCGGCGGCCGGAACGTCAAACCGCCATCCGCATGCGCGGATGGCGGTCAGGGGACATTACTGCACAACCTGGGCAAGCTTGCCCGACTGGTACTGGCTGGCGATATCCGTCAGCGACACCGGCTTGATCTTGCCGGCCTGGCCTTCGCAGCCGAAGGCGATGTAGCGGGCCTTGCAAACCTGCTTGGCGGCTTCGCGGGCCGGCTTCAGGTATTCGCGCGGATCGAACTTGCTCGGGTTCTCGGCGAAGAAGCGGCGGATCGCGCCGGTCATGGCCAGGCGGATGTCGGTGTCGATGTTGATCTTGCGCACGCCGTACTTGATGGCTTCCTGGATTTCCTCGACCGGCACGCCGTAGGTTTCCTTCATGTCGCCGCCGAACTTGCGGATCTCTTCGAGCAGTTCCTGCGGCACCGACGACGAGCCGTGCATCACCAGGTGGGTGTTGGGGATGCGCGCGTGGATTTCCTTGATGCGGTTGATCGCCAGGATGTCGCCGGTCGGCTTGCGCGTGAACTTGTAGGCGCCGTGCGAGGTGCCGATGGCGATGGCCAGCGCGTCGAGCTGGGTGGCCTTGACGAAGTCGGCGGCCTGCTCCGGATCGGTCAGCAGCATGGAGTGGTCCAGCTTGCCTTCGGCGCCGATGCCGTCTTCTTCGCCGGCTTCACCGGTTTCCAGCGAGCCCAGGCAACCCAGTTCGCCTTCGACGGTCACGCCGATCGCGTGCGACAGCTGCACGACCTTGCGGGTCACGTCGACGTTGTACTCGTAGTCGGCCGGCGTCTTGCCGTCTTCGCGCAGCGAGCCGTCCATCATCACGGACGAGAAGCCCAGGTCGATCGCGGCCTGGCAGATCGCCGGCGACTGGCCGTGGTCCTGGTGCATCACCACCGGGATGTGCGGATAGGCTTCGACCGCGGCTTCGATCAGGTGGCGCAGGAAGTGTTCGCCGGCGTATTTGCGGGCGCCTGCCGAGGCCTGCATGATGACCGGGGCATTGACCTCGTCGGCCGCCTGCATGATGGCCTGGACCTGCTCGAGGTTGTTCACGTTGAATGCCGGCAGACCATAGCCGTTTTCGGCAGCGTGGTCGAGCAGCTGGCGCATCGATACGAGTGGCATGTCAAAACTCCTGAAGGTAAATGGGGTGTCTCTGTATCTTGTTCTGATGGCGCTTTGCGCCATGCCGGGCGGCCGGGCAATCCTGCACAGCCTGCCGCCGCAAAAACTGCTTCAACTTCCCACCCTGACGATCTTGAGGGTGTTGGTACCGCCGGGCTGGCCCATGGGCTCGCCGATGGTCAGCACGATGAAATCGCCGCGCTGCACCACGCCCTGCGCGAGCAGCAGCGCTTCGGCCTGCTCCAGCGCGGTGTCGCGGTCGGTGCTGGCCTGCAGCGGCAGCGGCACCACGTTGCGGTACAGCTGCATCTTGCGCTGCGACGCCACGTTGGGCGTCATCGCGTAGATCGGCACGTGGATGCGGTGGCGGCTCATCCACAGCGCGGTCGCGCCCGAATCGGTCAGCGCGGCAATCGCCTTCACCTGCAGATGATAGGCGGTGAATAGCGCGCCCATCGCCACCGACTGGTCGATGCGCGAGAAGGTCTGGTTGAGGAAGTCCGTGTCGAGCTGAACGACTTCGGACTTCTCGGCTTCGATGCAGACCGCGGCCATGGCCTCGACCGTTTCCACCGGGAAGCGTCCCGCGGCAGTCTCGGCGGAGAGCATCACGGCGTCGGTGCCGTCGAGCACGGCGTTGGCCACGTCGGAGACTTCGGCGCGCGTCGGCACCGGGTTCACGATCATGCTTTCCATCATCTGCGTGGCGGTGATGGTCAGCTTGTTGGCCTCGCGCGCCAGCTTGATCATGCGCTTCTGCAGCGCCGGCACGGCGGCATTGCCGACTTCCACGGCCAGGTCGCCGCGCGCCACCATGATGCCGTCCGAAGCCTGCAGGATCTCTTCCAGCACGCCCGGGTTGATGGCTTCGGCGCGCTCGATTTTGGCGATCATGCGCGCCTTCTGGCCGTGCGGCTGGCCGGCCACGGCCGCGAGCTGGCGGGCCATTTCCATGTCGGTGGCGTTCTTGGGGAAGCTCACCGCGACATAGTCCGCGCCCAGGGCCATGGCGGTCTTGATGTCGTCCATGTCCTTGGCCGTCAGCGCCGGCGCCGACAGGCCGCCGCCCTGGCGATTGATGCCCTTGTTGTTGGACAGCTCGCCGCCAATGCGCACGGTGGTGAAGATCTCGCTGCCGAGCACGCGGTCCACCACCAGCACGATCAGGCCGTCGTTGAGCAGCAGCAGGTCGCCCGGGCCCACGTCGCGCGGCAGGTCCTTGTAGTCAAGGCCGGCGCGCCCTTCGTTGCCAAGCTGGCACGCCGAATCGAGCACGAACGGATCGCCCGGCTTGAGCGTGATCTTGCCGTTCTCGAACTTGCCTACGCGGATCTTGGGGCCCTGCAGGTCGGCCATGATGGCCACCTCGCGCCCGCACGCCTGCGCGGCTTCGCGCACCAGCTTCGCACGGTCGATATGGTCCTGCGCGGTGCCATGCGAGAAGTTCAGCCGCACCACGTCCACCCCGGCCGCGATCATGCGCGTCAGCACTTCCAGCGAACTGGAGGCGGGGCCGATGGTGGCAACGATCTTGGTCGAGCGGGTCATGACGGGAGATCCTTGTGCGGACATGGGCGAATCTGGCCTCAGCCGGCCGCGCGTTGCTCCAGCACCTCGAACGCGGGCAGCTTCTTGCCTTCCAGGAATTCCAGGAACGCGCCGCCGCCGGTCGAGATATAGCCCACGCGGTCGGCAATGCCGTACTTGGCGATGGCGGCCAGCGTATCGCCGCCACCGGCAATCGAGAAGCCCTTCGAATCGGCGATGGCTTCGGCCAGCACCTTGGTGCCGTTGCCGAACTGGTCGAACTCGAACACGCCCACCGGGCCGTTCCAGACGATAGTGCCGGCGGCCTTCAGTTGTTCGGCCAGCTGCGCGGCGGTCTTCGGACCGATGTCGAGGATCATGTCGTCATCGGCCACGTCCTTGACGTCCTTGACCGTGGCAGCGGCGGTGGCGCTGAATTCCTTGGCGCAGACCACATCCACGGGGATCGGCACCGAGGCGCCGCGCGCGGCCATGATGTCGATGATGGCCTTGGCGTCCGCGACCAGGTCGGCCTCGGCCAGCGACTTGCCGATTTTCAGGCCGGCGGCCAGCAGGAAGGTGTTGGCGATGCCGCCGCCGACGATCAGGTTGTCCACCTTGCTGGCCAGCGACTTCAGGATGGTCAGCTTGGTCGACACCTTGGAGCCGGCGACGATAGCCACCAGCGGACGCGCCGGCTGGCCCAGCGCCTTGCCCAGCGCGTCGATCTCGGCGGCCAGCAGCGGGCCGGCGCAGGCGATCGGTGCGTACTTGGCGATGCCATGCGTGGTGGCCTCGGCGCGGTGGGCGGTGCCGAATGCGTCATTGACATAGACGTCGCACAGCTTGGCCATCTTCTGCGCCAGTTCGTCGCTGTTCTTTTTCTCGCCCTTGCTGACGCGGCAGTTTTCCAGCAGCACCACCTGGCCCGGCGCGACTTGCACGCCATCGACCCAGTTCTGCGCCAGTGGCACCGGCTTGCCGAGCAGTTCCGACAGGCGCTTGGCGATCGGCGCCAGCGAATCGGCCGGCTTGAATTCGCCCTCGGTCGGGCGGCCCAGGTGCGACGTGACCATCACCGCGGCACCGGCAGCCAGGCAGGCCTCGATGGCGGGTACCGACGCACGGATGCGGGTGTCCTCGGTGATATTGCCGGCGTCGTCCTGCGGCACATTCATGTCGGCGCGGATGAAGACACGCTTGCCGGAGAGTTTGCCTTGGGAGATGAGGTCGGATAGACGCAAGACGGAGGTCATGACGGTGTGATGGCGCGAGATTTCGCTGAAATTTCGGGGAAACAAGCATTTTACCTGATCGTGGTCATTGCCTAGACGATTCCGGACCAACCTGCACCATTGATGTGCTTGTTTGTGCACAAGCCTTGTCTCGAGCGTGTGCTGGCCGACATCGCTCCCCACCAAAGCAGGGTGCCGGGTATATCGTGCTCCTGCCCCGAGTGCGGTAATGTATGCAAAGTCTGCATTGTCAGACACGTAGGAGCACAGAGCCGGTCTACAGCGGCCATAACAACAATAAGCCACCGGGCGAGCCACAAGCCTGCCGGGCGGACAATTCGTCGTGAATGCAGGGGAAGCAGATGAACGAAGCGGACATGCATGGAGCGATCCGTGGCTTGTACGAGGGCATTCTTGACCCTGGTGCGTGGCAAGGGAGCCTGCGCATCCTGACCGAGATGGCAGGTACCGCGCACGCATCGATGATGGTGTGGGATACCGTGCGCGACCAGGTCACCGTCAACGAGATCGTCAATCCGGTGGTGGAGCTGTTCGGGGAATACGAGAGCAACTTCCAGTCCATCGACCCGGCCAAGCATTTCGCGCCGCGCATGAAGCCGGGTGACTGGTATATCGACGCACGCGACCTCGGCGAGGGCGCCATGTCGCGCCATCCGTTCTACCGCGATTTCTTCAACCGGTTCGACCTGCGTTCCTACGTGGCCTGCCTGGTCGCGCGCCAGCCGCACTACGAGGTCTATTTCTCGATGCAGCGCGCCATGTCGCAGCCGGTCTTCTCGAGCGACGATACGCGCGGCCTGGCGTGGGCGATCCCGCACATGCGCAGCGCCATGGCCCTGCGGGACCGCACGCACAGCTTGTCGACGCTGGCCAGCCTGTCGTCCCAGCTGGTGGAGCGCCTGAGCTTCGCGCTGCTGGTCATGTCGCCGCGGCGGCAGGTGCTGATGGGCAATCGCGCCGGCGAACAGTGGGCGCGGCGCCTGGACCCGGCCGGCAAGGTATCGGAATGGACGCTGTCGCGCCCGTTCGACGAGATGCTGCAGGCCGCCTGCGATCCGCGGCGCGCCGCCGCGGCGCAGGCCGCGCACGCCACCGACGGCCACGGCAACGGCGCGCAGGTGATCGTGCTGCCGCTGCCGCCGGCACACGCCTTCGCCTCCGAATGGCAGGAGCCTGCCGCGCTCGTGGTCGTGCATGAAGACGGCCCCACGCCGCCGAAGCTGGGCACGGTGCTGCGCGAACTGTACGGCCTCACGCCGGCCGAGACCCGCCTTGCCACCGCCCTGGTCACCGGGCAGGGCCTGCCCGAAACCAGCGAGCAGCTGCGCATCCGTCACGAGACCGCCCGCACCCAGCTCAAGGCCGTATTCCACAAGACCGGCACGACCAGCCAGGCGCAGCTTTCGCACCTGCTGTCCCGGCTGGCGGCGGCACTGGAAGGGGACTGAACCCGCCGCGGCCCGGCAATTGCCCTGACAAGAACAAGCAGGAAAGGCAATGAACGAAGACGAGATGCACGACACCATTCGCGCGCTCTACCAGGGCATCTTCGATGCCGATGCCTGGCAGCGCAGCCTGGCCGCGCTGTGCCAGTCCAGCGGCAGCATCCACGCGGCGCTGGTGGTGCGCGATACGGTGCGCGACCGTGTGCTGGTCAACCAGGTGGTCAACCCGGTGCCCGAAGAAGTCGCCGCCTACCGTGACTACTACGAGGCGCTGGATCCGGCGATCCCGTTCGTCTCGCAGCTGACCGTGGGCAACTGGTACATCGACTCGCGCGAACTGGGCGAGCAGGCCATGCGCAGCCTGCCGTTCTATGGCGAATTCTTCCGGCAGTACGGGCTGTCGTCGCTGATGGCCTGCCTGATCGAGCGGCAGCCGCACTACGAGGTCTTCCTGTCCCTGCAGCGGCCACAGGGCGGTGCGCGCTATTCGACGCAAGATGCCCGCGCGCTGGACTGGGCCATTCCGCACGTGCGCCACGCCATCGCGCTGCGCGACCGCACGCGCCAGGTGTCGACGCTCGCGCATGTCTCGGCGGAGTTGCTGGAGCGGCTGCCCTTTGCCGTGATTGTGTTTACCGAGGACGGCCAGGTCCTGCTGGCGAACCAGGCCGGCGAGGCGTGGAGCCGCCGGCTGCTGCCCATTGTGGCGCTTGGGGCCGGCGCTGCCGCGGGATCGCTCAAGGCCGAAGAATGGCGGCTGTCGCGACCGTTCCCCGAGGTGCTGCGCACCGCCGTCGATCCGGCCATCGTGCAGCCGGCGCAGGCGCTGCGCGCGACCGGCCCGGACGGCCGCGAGGCCCAGGTCGTGGTGCTGCCGCTGCCGGTGGCCCACCATCTGGCCGTCGACTGGCAGCACCCGGCCGTGCTGGTGGCGGTGCATGAGGCCGGCGCGCAGGCCATGGGCATTGCCGGCGTGCTGCGCGAACTGTACGGACTCACGCCCGCCGAGAGCCGGCTGGCCATGCTGCTGACCACGGGCATCGGCCTGCCGGAGGCCTGCGAGCAGCTTGGCATCCGGCGCGAGACCAGCCGCACGCAGCTCAAGGCGATCTTCACCAAGACCGGCACCGGCACGCAGGCGCAACTGGCGCACCTGCTGACGCGGCTTGGCGTGGTGCTGGGCGCCGGGCAGGCGCCGTCAGGCGAGCAGGCGTAGCGCCGTGTAGACCGCCATGCCCATCGCGATCATGCCTACCATGCGGCGCGTGAACAGGTAGAACACGCCCGCGCAGATGCCGGCCACGAGCTTGTAGTTGGACGGCGCCAGCGTGAAATGGCCGTGCCAGGTCATCAGGTCGGGCAGGATGATGGCCGCGAGCGCGGCTGCCGGCGCGTAACGCAGGGCGCGCTGGAGCCGGTCCGGCACGGTCACGTGTTCGCCCGCCATGAGGAACAGCGCGCGGGTGACGATGGTGATCACCGCCATGCCGGCGAGCGCGATCCAGATTTCCGTGTGGCTCATGCCCGGTCTCCCTGTTCCGCCGGCGTGACCGCGGACTCGCCCGTCGGCTGCGCGGAAGTCTTGCGGCTGTGGATGCGGCGCAGCGTGGCGCGCGCGGCCAGCTCGTCACTGGCCATGCCGGCGGCAATGGCGCCGATCACCGCCACCACCAGGCTCAATCGGTAGGGCAGGTCGAAGCACAGCAGCGCGAGGATGGCCGAGACCACCACGGCCAGCAGCGTCGAGCGCGAATTGATGGTGGCGAACATCACCGGGATCAGCGCCATGGTGCCGGCCAGCCCCAGGCCCCAGCTGTCCGGGAACAGGCTCGCCAGCACGATGCCGATGATCGACGAGGCCTGCCACATGGCGAAGTTGGCCAGCGCCATGCCCCAGAAATAGCCTTCCTTGCCGGGCTCGTAGCCCGGCGTGCTGTAGCGCTGCATGAAATAGACGAAATGCAGGTCGCCGTTGAACGAGCCGAGCAGCGTGCGGCGCCACAGCGGCATATAGCTGAAATGCGGCTGCAGTCCCGCGCTGAAGATCACGAAGCGCAGGTTGACGATGGCCGCGGTCAGCCACACCGTCCACAACGGCAGCCCGGCCGCGAACAGCGGCAGCACCGCGAGCTGCGCCGAGCCCGCATAGACCAGCAGCGACATGCCGATGGCCTCGGGCACCGTCATCACGGACTTGCTCATCGCCACGCCCGTGACCAGGCCCCACGAGAACACGGCGGGCAGCGACGGTGCAAAGAAGCGCACGCCTTCGATAAACGAGGCGCGCTCGGCGGGTGCAATGCGATGCCAGAGGCGCAACCAGGCCGAGGGTTGAGGGGAATTCATGGGCAATGTCGGGGGAACTGCGCGGAGGGCGCCGGCGCAGCGAGGGCTGCCGGCATTGCGCCATTATAGGGGCGGGCGCGGCCCTGGTAAGTGGATACTTAACAAAATCGGGGCCAGCGTTGGCTGGCCCCCACGCTGGCCCGCGCGGCGTGCTGACAAGCGCGTGTCAGGGTGCGCCCCGATACACCCACTGCATCAGCGCATCGTGCGCTTCCTGCGCCTGCGACGCGTTGGGGTGGTTGATAAAGCTCACCATCACATAGCGGTCGCCGTTGAGCGCATCCACATAGCCGGCCAGTGCGCGCACGTCCTGCAGCGTGCCGGTCTTCAGATAGGCATTGCCGGCCGCGTTGGCGCGCGTGAGCCGGTTGCGCAGCGTGCCATCGACGCCGAGGATCGGCAGCGAATCGAGCAGCGTCGGGCCGACATTGCTGGCCACCGCCTGCTGCAGCAGCCGCGCCATGTCATAGGCGCTGATGCGTTCCTCGCGCGACAGGCCCGAGCCGTTGTCGAGCACCAGCCCTGGCATGTCCAGGCCCTGGCGGCTCAGCCAGCGCTCCACCACGCGCGTGGAGCGCGCCGTGCTGGCAGGGCCGCCGCGGTCGATTTCGGCGCCGATGGTCAGGAACAGCTGGCGCGCCATCACGTTGTTCGAGTACTTGTTGATGTCCCGTACGATCGCGCCCAGGGGCTGGCCGTAGTGCCGCGCCAGCAGAACCGCGCCCCGCGGGACCGTGCCGCGGCGCAGGGCCGGCAGGTGCGCGAAGCGCCCGCCCGCGGCCTGCCATTCGGCGACGAAGCCGCCCCACGCGAATTCGCTGTGCGACAGCGCTGCGATATTGAGCACGTGTTCGCCGCAATCGCTCGCATAGGCGCCCGAGAACGACGCCACCACCGTGCCGTCCCCTTGCGGCGCCACGGTCGGCGTGGCGCTCGATTGCCAGTCGCCGCAGCGGCCGTTGGTCAGCGTCAGGCGATTGTCCAGGCGCAGTTGCGCGAGGGCTGGCGTTACCGTCACCGCGACGGACCGGTTCGCGTCATCGGGCGTCAGCGTGAACGACAGTGTCTTGAACGCGTACAGCAACGCGTCGGGGCCGACGTTGTAGGCGCGCTGCACTTCGCCGTCGATGGTGCCGTTGCCGTTCAGGCCGTCGGCGAAGTAGCTGCGGTCGAGCACCAGGTCGCCATTGATCGTGGTGGCGCCGCCCGCGCGCGCGCTGGCCACGAGCTTGGCCATTTCCTCGGGCACCAGTTTCGGGTCGCCGCGTCCGCGCAGGTAGACGTTGCCGTTGACGGTGCCGTAGCCGTCCGGCTGGCTGTCGGCGTAGAGCGAGGTCTGCCAGCGGTAGTCGGGGCCAAGCAGCTGCAGGCCCGCGAAGGTGGTGACCAGCTTCATGGTCGAGGCCGGGTTCATCGGCTGCTGCGCGTTCCAGCTCGCGCGCGCCGATGGGGCACCGACCTTGACCACGTAGAAGCTGGCCGCGCTGGCCGGCACGTGCGCGCGTTGCAGCGCCGCGGCGACCTGGGCCGGCAGGCCGGCGCGCACCAGCGGGGCATCGGCCGGCATGCTGGCGGAAATCCTGGCGGCCTTGGCGGGACGGGCGAGGACGGGAGGCTGGGCGGCGGCAAGCAGCAGGACGGCGGCCGCGCAAAACACGGTGATTCTTCTTGGCATGGCGGCCATGTTAACGCATGGCCGGGGGCTGCCGGATGACACGTCCGGCAGCCATCGCAGCCATCCCGTACGCGCCGGCAATTACTGCGCCCGCGGCGGCGCCAGGCGTCCGAGCAGCGACTTGAGTGTGGCCTGCTCCTGCTCGGTCAGTGCCGAGGCCACGTGCGCATCATGGGCGACGACCGCCTGCTTCGCGGCCGCGAGCGTGCGCTTGCCGGTTGGTGTCAGTACCAAGCTGTAGGCGCGGCGGTCCTCGGGAGCGGGGCGGCGGGCGACCAGGTTCATCTCTTCCAGCGCATCGACCAGCAACACCGCGCCGGAGCGCGCGATGCCCAGGATGCGCGCCAGTTCGGTGAGTTTCAGTTTCGGGTTGCGGGAGATGATCACCAGTGCCGAAAAACGCGGTGGCGTGATCTGCCATTGCGCCAGCGACGCGACAAAGTCCTCGTAGATGCGGATCTGCGCGCGGCGGATTGCGTAGCCGACCAGGGTGTCGAGCACGCCGTAGTCGATATCCGGCACATGCGGGTCGAAGCCGCTGTCGGCCGCCGTCCCGGGCGTCGCGGGATCGGGCGCCAGCGGCTCGCGGGGTTTGCGCCGCGGGGCCGCGGCGCGCGTGCGCTTTGGCGTGCCGCGCTCAGCGGCGGCCGTGGCGACCGGATGCGGTGCCATGTCGACTGGGGCGTCTGACGGTTCAGGGCTCATTTGAGCAGCTTCCAGTTGCCGTTCTCGATTATCAGCATAACGCGCCCACGCTGGTCGAAGCCATAGTGGTCTTGCGCACTGTAGTTAAGTACCCCGTGCGACACCACGATGTCGCGCTCGGTCTCCAGCGCCTTGCGCAGAGCCTGGCGGAATTCCGGCGTGCCCGGCTTGCCGGATTTGAGCGCGACCGGAACGATCCGCTGCAGCACCAGCCCGGCGTCATAGGCATGCGCGCCGAACTGCGTGCGGCTTTCGGCGCCGTACTGCTTTTCATAGCGGCCGACATAGTCCAGCCCCGGCTGCCGTACCGGATTGCCGGCTTGCAGCTGCTCCGGCACGATCACCGGCCCGGCCGGCAGGATGGCGCCATTGACCGCGCGGCCGCCGATGCGGATCAGGTCCCTGGTGGCCGCGCCGTGGGTGTGATAGACCGGGCCGTTGTAGCCGCGCTCGCGCAGCGTGGTGTGCGGCAGCGCCGCACCGGTGCCGGCGCCGGCAATCATGATGGCGTCCGGCCTGGCGGCGATCAGCTTGATGGCCTGGGCTGTCACGCTGGTATCGGCCCGGCCGTAGCGCTCGGTGGCGATCAGGCGGATGCCGGCCGCGTTCGCGGCCGTGGTGAAGTCCTTGAGCCAGGTCTCGCCATAGGCGTCGGCAAAGCCGATGAAGGCCATGGTCTTTACGCCATTGGCCTTTGCCGTGGCGGCCAGCGCCTCCGCCATCAGGCGCACCGGCTGGGCCAGCCGGAAGGTCCAGGCGCCGCGCCCGGGTTTCAGTTCGATCGGCGAGAACGCGAGTTGCACGGTCTGGCTTTCATCGGCCACTTCCGCAATGGCGATCGATGGCGCCACCGCCGACGAGCCGAGGATGATGTCGACCTTGTCCTCCGTGACGAAGCGCCGCGCCACCTTGGTGCCCTGCGTGGGGTCCGATGCATCGTCGAGCACCACGTAGCGGATCGCTTCGCCGCCGATGCGTTCCGGCAGGTAGGCCATGCTGTTCTTCTGCGGAATGCCCAGCGACGCCGATGGCCCGGTCGTCGACAGGCTCACGCCGACGGTCACGTCGGCCATCGCCACGCCGGCCGCGCCGGACAGGGCCGCGGCGGCAGCGAAGTGGATCAGCAGGGGAAGGATGCGCGGGCGCAGGGGCGTCATGGTGGTTGTCTCCTCTCGTTGTTATGGGTTGTGAGTCGCTTGTCCGTTGTCCGGCCTTCAGCGCCGGGCCGCTTGCAGCGACTGCGGGTCGAAACCTGCCAACTGCTTGTAGCGCAGCGCGATCGCCTCCAGCTCGGCGCGCGCAATCACCTGCTCGATATCGGCAAAGCCCTGCGGCGCACGTTCTTCGGCCAGTTGCATGACCTGCTCCGGACCGTTCATGCGATTGCGCAGCACGATGCCGGCGGTGCGCGGCAGCCGCTCGGCCTCGTACTCGCGCAGCGCATAGGCCATGTCGCGCGTGCCGAGCAGGCTCTGGAGCAGGTACTGCGCATCGAGGATCGCCTGGGCGCTGCCGTTCGAGCCGATCGGATACATCGGGTGCGCGGCATCGCCGAGCAGCGTGACGCGGTCGAAGGTCCAGCGCGGCAGCGGGTCCTTGTCGACCATCGGGAATTCGTAGATGGCGGCGGCGCCGTCGATCAGCGCGGGAATGTCGATCCAGTCCCACTGCCAGCCGGCGAACGCGTCGCGGAACACCGACTTGTCGACCTGGCGGTTCCAGTCGCTGCGCGGCGGCGTGTCGGAGACATCGCCTGGAACGCGCAGCTCGGCGATCCAGTTGATCAGCGAGCGTCCCTGCCGGCGCAGCGGCTCGGAGATCGGATACGCGACGAACTTCTGGTCCTGGTGTCCCGCCATGAACATCGAGCGGCCGTCGAGATAAGGCGGCGCTTCGGTGACGGCGCGCCATAGCATGCGGCGCGAAAAGCGCGGCGCGTCGCCGCTCGGGTAGAACTGCCGGCGCACCGCCGAATGGATGCCGTCCGCGCCGACCAGGATGTCGGCGCTGGCTTGCACCTCGGCCTGGTCGTGCCGGCGCCGCAGGCTGAAGCGCACCGGCTCGCCGGCGTGCGTACCGGTGCTCAATACCGACTCGAACGCATGGCCGGTATGCACGCGGTCCGCGCCGAGGCGTTCGACGGCGGTGCGGTGCAGCAGCATCTGGAACTCGCCGCGATGGATCGAGAACTGTGGCCATTCATAGCCGGCGGCAAGGCCGCGCGGCTCATGCCAGATGCGCTGGCCGAACTTGTTGAAATAGGACAGCGACGAGGTCTCGACCGCCATCGCGGCCAGCCCGTCGCGCAGGCCCAGCGCGCACAGGATGCGCACCGCGTGCGGCAGCAGGTTGATGCCTACGCCCAGCGGGCGCAGGGTTTCGCTGGCCTCCCAGACTTCAGTCTCGATGCCTTGCTGGTGGCACAGCAGCGCCAGCGTCAGTCCGCCGATGCCGCCGCCGGCGATTGCGATCTTCATGTGGTCTCCGCGTCATGGCGCGACAGCGGGACCATGCAAAAAGGCGCCTAGTCCGGTCGGCTCGAATTTCGTTATGGAGTATAACTATTCGATCCGGCCGGACAAGGCGCCTCGGCGTCGGGGAATACCCGCGTGACGCGGGCGCGATGTCAGCCCAGCGCGGCGCCGCTTTCCCGCTTGTCGGCCTTGAGCGACGGCACCGGAAAGACGATGTCGTACAGCCAGTTGTAGATCAGCGCATAGATCATATAGAAGCCGGCCACGGCAATGTCCATGATCAGCGCGTCGACCAGGCTGATATCGAGGTACCAGGCCACCGACGGCAGGAACACCACCAGCAGGCCAAGCTCGAACAGCACGGCATGCAGCACGCGTACAAAGACCGGCTTGCGCAGCTGCCCGGTGAACCGCAGCATGGCCTTGTCGAAGAGCACGTTGTAGACGTAATTCCAGACCGCCGCGATCAGCGACGCGACCGCGCCGATCAACCCCATCTGGTGCAGCTCGTAGCCGAACACCACGCTGGCAAGCGGCGCGAACGCCAGCAAGCCGATGACTTCGAAGCCGACGGCGTGGCGGATCCGGTCACGGGTGTTGCGCATGGGCTCTCCTGCAGAATGTTCGATGGCATGGAGTCTATCTGCTTTGATGGGGGTGCCAAGTTAGGTAGTATCGCTAAAACAGATACATCGCCAATTTATCCGCCATGTCCCTTTCCCTTGAGCAGCTCCAGGCCTTTGCGGCAGCGGCCGAGACAGGTTCCTTCTCCGCTGCAGCGCGTCGGCTGGGCAAGGCTCAGTCGGTGATCAGCACGGCGGTGGCGAATCTCGAGATCGATATTGGCAATGCGCTGTTCGACCGTTCCGGCCGCTATCCGGTGCTGACCCCGGCCGGCGAACGGCTGCTGGTCGAGGCGCGCGTGATCCTGGAGCGCTGCGAGCATTTCCGTGGCGTGGCCATGAGCCTTGGCGAGGGCGTGGAGACGCGGCTGGTCCTGGCGGTGGACGAGTTGTATCCCGAAGAGACGCTCGGCATGCTGCTTGAGGAATTTTCCGGTCGCTTTCCCGCAGTCGAGCTGGAGTTGCTGTTTCCCTTGATGGAGGACGTCAGCCGGCTGGTGATTGAAGGCGGCGCGGATCTGGGCATCATGTGGCGGCAGGAGATTTTGCCGCCCGCGCTGGGTTTCCATGCATTGGGCTGGGTGCCGATGAAGATCCTGTGCGCGCCGGACCATCCGCTTGCGGGCGGCCAGCGTGTCGACTGGGAAGAATTGAAGCGCTACCGTCAGCTCATGGTCGCGACGCGCACTGACAGCGAGGAAAAGATGCGACTGCGCGTGGCATCGGACGTCTGGTGGGTCGAGAGCCAGTGGGTGATTGTCGAATTGGTCAAACGGGGGCTTGGATGGGCGTTCGTGCCATGGCACGTTGTGGCCAATTCACCTGCGGCGGCGCAGCTCGTATCGCCGCCGCTGGCGTTCCAGGAGCAGGACTGGCCAGTGGCGCTGGAACTGGTGTGGCAGAAGCAGCGCCCGCCTGGCAAGGCGGCGCGGTGGTTACGGGAGAGGATATGTGGGCAGGCATTGCCGCGGCCAAAGAATCCGGACTCCGACACGCGCGCAGCGCAGCCGTAGGCGTCCAACCGATGACGCGGTTAGCAGGGGCCACCAAGTAATCCGGGTTTGCTCTTCCGACGCCTCTATCCTGATCATCTACGCGGCAGGCAGTGTGGCTATGCCCTGTACCGTCAGTATCCATTGAGCCGTTCGTCGACCACGAAGACGCGCATTTGCCTACTTTTGTCGCTCGGACAAAAGTAGGTCGCCGGCTACGCCGGCGAAACAGCCACGCCAGCCAAGGGCGACACCTCGTCAAATCACATTCACCTCTGCCCGACAGTAGCAGCCGCGCCACCGCCCAATTCCTCCTGATGCCACCCACCCCCCAACGCCTTGATCAACACTACGCTAGCCGTGTACTGCCGGCCCATCAGCGTCAGCGCCGTGCGCTCGGCCGTATAAGCCGTGGTCTGGGCGACGAGCACATCAAGCAGGCTGGCCGTACCAGCCCGATAGCGGTTGTTAACCAGCGCCAGCGCATCGCGCGCCGCCCGCACCGCGTCGTTCTGCACCACCGATTCCTGTTCGAGCAGCCGCTGCGCGGCGAGGTTGTCCTCGACTTCCTGGAACGCCCCCAACACGGTCTGCCGGTAATTGGCAACGGTCTGGTCATAGGCGGCCACGGCCTGCGCCTTGGCCGCGCTACGCAGGCCGCCATCGAACAGCGTGCCGGCCAGCCCCGCGCCGATTGACCAGACGCGGTCCGGCAGGGATATCCACCGCGCCAGCGTGCTGGCCGTCAGCCCACCGCTGGCCGACAGCGACAGCGTCGGGTAATAAGCGGCCTGCGCTACGCCGATCTGCGCGTTGGCGGACGCCATGCGACGCTCCGCTGCGCCAATGTCGGGACGCCGCTCAAGCAGTTGCGAAGGTACCGCCGCCGGCACGCGTGGCGGCGCGCTGGCGAGATCTGCCTGGCCGAGTGTCAGGTCCGAAGGGGGCTTGCCCACCAGCACCGCAATCGCATGCTCAAGCTGCGCACGCGTGATCTGGATATCGAGCTGCTGCGCTTGCGCGCTCTTGAGCTGCGTTTCGGACTGCAGTACGTCGGAACGCTGCGCGGTGCCAGCCTTGTACTGGTTCTGCACGAGCTGCAGCGACTTCGCATAGTCGGCCACGGTTCGGTCCAGCAGCGCCCGTTGTGCATCGGCAATGCGCAGCAGGAAGTAGCTCTGCGCCAGCGTCGCCTGCGTCGACAGCAGGGTCGAGGCCAGGTCCGCCTGGCTGGCCTGCGCGGTCGCTTCGCTGCTTTCCACCTGCCGCCGCACGCGGCCCCAGACGTCCAGTTCCCAGGTCGCGCCCAGCGTCGCACTCTGACCATTGAGCGTGTTGCCGCTCGCGCCGCGCGCGCGCGAGACGCCCGCCTGTGCATCCACGGTCGGGAAGAAGCCCGCCCGCGCGGCCTGCAGCGAGGCCAGCGCCTGTCGGTACTGCGCCTCCGCGGCCTTGATGTTCTGGTTCGAGATCTGCACCTGCGACATCAGCGCATCGAGCTGGCTGTCGCCGAACACCTGCCACCACTGTGGCCGCGCGTGGGCGTCCTGCGGCTCGGCGGTCTTCCACTCGCCGGTCCAGGCTTCGGCGTCGGCAGGCGCTTCCTTGAACGCGGTCGAGACCGGCGCATCGGGCCGCTTGTAGTCGGGACCCACGGCGCAGCCGGCGAGCAGCAGCGCGCAGGCCAGCGGCACGGGTGCGCCACGGGTGAGGAGGCGGGAGAGGGAGTTCATCATCGTCTTCATGATTCAGTGCCGGTCGCGGGCGCGGCATCGCGCGGACCGCCGCGGCGGCGTTCACGCCAGGCCTTCGCTTTCAGGCGCCAGCGGTCCAGCGTCAGGTAGACCACCGGCGTGGTGTACAGGGTCAGCAACTGGCTCACCACCAGTCCGCCAACGATCGAGATGCCCAGCGGCGCGCGCAGCTCGGCGCCGTCGCCGCGGCCGATGGCCAGCGGCACCGCGCCCAGCAGCGCGGCCATGGTGGTCATCAGGATCGGGCGGAAACGCAGCAGGCAGGCGCGGTGGATGGCATCGCGCGGCGACAGGCCGTTGCGCCGCTCGGCATCGATGGCGAAGTCGATCATCATGATCGCGTTCTTCTTCACGATGCCGATCAGCAGGATCACGCCGATCAGCGCGATGATGCTGAACTCCGTCTGGAACGCCAGCAGCGCCAGCAGCGCCCCCACGCCCGCCGATGGCAGCGTCGACAGGATCGTCAGCGGGTGGACATAGCTTTCATACAGGATGCCAAGAACGATGTAGATCGTGATGATGGCCGCCAGGATCAGGACCGGCTGGCTCTTGAGCGAGTCCTGGAACGCCTTGGCGCCGCCCTGGAAGTTGGCCTGCAGCGTCTCGGGCGCGCCGATCTGGGCCATGGCGCGCTTGACCGCATCGGTGGCCTGCGACAGCGAGAACCCTTCGGCCAGGTTGAACGAGATCGTCGACGCGGCGAACTGCCCCTGGTGGTTCACGCCCAGCGGCGTGCTGGTCGGCATGACCGTGGCGAACGCCGACAGCGGCACGCGGCGGCCGTTGCCCGTGACCACGTAGATGTCGTTCAGCGCGTGCGGCCCCTGCAAGTATTCCTGGCTCAGTTCCATGACCACGCGGTACTGGTTGAGCGGGTTGTAGATGGTCGACACCAGCCGCTGGCCAAACGCGTCGTTGAGCACCGCATCGACCTGCTGCGCCGTGACGCCGAGGCGCGACGCGGCATCGCGGTCGATGATGACCGAGGTCTGCAGGCCCTTGTCGTTGGTGTCGGTGTCGACGTCCTCGATGCCCTTGATGTTCGAGATCGCCGCGCGCACCTTCGGCTCCCAGTCGCGCAGCACCTGCAGGTCGTCCGACTGCAGCGTGAACTGGTACTGCGAGCTGCTCTGCCGGCCGCCGACGCGGATGTCCTGCACGGGCGTGAGAAACAGGCTTGCCCCGGGCTCCTTGGCCAGCTTGATGCGCAGCCGCGCAATGATGGCATCGGCGCTTTCCTTGCGCTGCGACAGCGGCTTGAGCGTGACGAACATCTGCCCGGTGTTGCGCTGCGAGCCGCCGGTGAAGCCGGTGACGTTTTCCACGGCCGGGTCGGACTGGACGATGCGGATGAAGTTGTCCAGTTTCGGCTGCATGGCCTGGAACGAGGTGGCCTGGTCGGCGCGGATGAAGCCGATCAGGCGGCCCGTGTCCTGCTGCGGGAAAAAGCCCTTGGGCACGATCACGTACAGCCAGACATTGAGCGCCACCGTGGCCAGCAGCACCAGCCACACCACCGCGCTGTAGCGCAGCGCCACGGCCAGCGTGCGCGCATAGCCGTCATGCAGCCAGCGGAACACGCGTTCGCTGGCGCGGAAGAAGCGGCCTTGTTCTTGCTCGGGCACCGCAGGGCGCAGCAGTCGCGCGCACATCATCGGCGTGGTGGTCAGCGACACCACCAGCGACACCAGGATGGACACCGACAGCGTGATGGCGAATTCCTGGAACAGGCGCCCGACGATGCCGCCCATCATCAGCAGCGGAATGAACACCGCGATCAGCGACAGGCTCATCGACAGCACCGTGAAGCCGACCTCGCGCGCGCCGCGCAGCGCGGCCGCCAGCGGCTTCATGCCTTCCTCGATATGGCGCGAGATGTTTTCGAGCACCACGATGGCGTCGTCCACCACGAAGCCGGTGGCAATGGTCAGCGCCATCAATGACAGGTTGTTCAGCGAGAATCCGGCCAGGTACATCACCGAGAACGTGCCGATCAGCGATACCGGCACGGCCACGCTGGGGATGAACGTCGCGCGCACATTGCGCAGGAACAGGAACACCACCATGATCACCAGCGCCACCGAGATCATCAGCGTGTGCTCGACCTCGCGCAGCGACGCGCGGATGGTCGGCGTGCGGTCCATCATCACGTCCATCGCGATGGCCCCGGGGATCATCTTCTGCAGCTTGGGCAGCATGTCGCGCACGCGGTCGACGGTCTCGATGATGTTCGCGCCCGGCGAGCGGTTGAGCACCAGCAGCACCGACGGCTTGCCGTTGGCGGAGCCCGCGTTGCGGATATCCTGCACCGAATCGACCACGCTCGCCACGTCCTGCAGGCGCACCGGCACGGCGAAGGCGTTGGGCCCCTTGGTGGCGTTGTTGCCGCCGGTGGCGCCGCTGGTCACGGTGGTGGTGCCGCTGCTGGTGGTGATCGTGGTCACGGTCACGCCGTTGACCACCTTGGTGCTCACGCCGCCCATGGCCGCGGCGTTGGCGGTGCTGGCGATCAGCGCGCCGGCCGACGCCGACGAGAACGTGCCTGGCGTGGCGTAGCGGATCACGAGCGGCATGTAGTCACTCGCCTTCATCGCCTGGTCGTTGGCGTACACCTGCCAGTTGCTCGAGCGGTTCTCCAGCGTGCCCAGCGGCCGGTTGGCATTGGTCGCGCTGATGGTATTGCGCACGTCCTCGAGCGAGATGCCGTACTTGTTCAGCGCGGTCGGGTTCAGTTCCACGCGCACCGCCGGCAACGACGAGCCGCCGATGGTCACCTGGCCCACGCCTTCCACCTGCGACAGCTTTTGCGAAAGGATCGTCGACGCCGCGTCATAGAGCTGGCCGCGCGTCATGGTCGGCGAGGTCAGCGCGATGATCATGATCGGCGCGTCGGCCGGGTTCACCTTGCGGTAGGTCGGGTTGTTCGGCAGGCTGGTCGGCAGCGTGGCGCGCGACGCATTGATGGCCGCCTGCACGTCGCGCGCGGCGCCGTCGATATCGCGCGACAGGTCGAACTGCAGCGTCACGCGGGTCGAGCCGAGCGAGCTGCTGGAGGTAATCTCCGTCACGCCGGCAATGGTGCCCAGCGCACGCTCCAGTGGCGTGGCCACCGTGGCGGCCATGGTCTCGGGGCTCGCGCCCGGCAGCGAGGCCGATACCGAGATGGTTGGGAAGTCCACTTGCGGCAGCGGCGACACCGGCAGCAGGCGCAGCGCCGCCAGCCCCGCCAGCAGGATGCCGATGGTGAGCAGCGCCGTGGCGACCGGCCGGTGGATGAACGTGGCGGACAGGTTCATCGCGGCCCCGCTGCCGACGGATCGCCTTCATCCGGGCCGCCTTCTTCCGGGTCGCCGAAGCGGCGCTTGCGCCAGTCCTTGAGGCGATAGGCCACGCGGTCGAAGGCCAGGTAGATCACCGGCGTGGTGAACAGCGTCAGCACCTGGCTCACCAGCAGGCCGCCGACCATGGTCACGCCGAGAGGCCGGCGCAGTTCCGAGCCGATGCCGGTGCCGAGCATCATCGGCAGCGCGGCCAGCAGCGCGGCCATGGTAGTCATCAGGATCGGACGGAAACGCAGCAGGCAGGCCTGGAAGATGGCGTCGCGCGGCGCCATGCCGGCTTCGCGCTCGGCCTCGAGCGCGAAGTCGATCATCATGATGGCGTTTTTCTTGACGATGCCGATCAGCAGGATGATGCCGATGATCGCGATGATGCCCAGGTCCTGCCCCGCGAGCAGCAGCGCCAGCAGCGCGCCCACGCCCGCCGACGGCAGCGTCGACAGGATGGTCACCGGGTGGATGGTGCTTTCATACAGCACGCCCAGCACGATATACATCGTCACCACCGCGGCCAGGATCAGCCACAGCGTGTTCGACAGCGACGCGCGGAACGCCAGCGCGGCGCCCTGGAACTCGGTCTGCATCGAGATCGGCAGGCCAAGTTCCTGCTCCACCTTGCTGATCTTGTCGACCGCGGCGCCCAGCGATTCGCCCGGTGCCAGGTTGAACGAGATGGTCGCCGCCGGGAACTGTCCCTGGTGGTTGACCACGAGCGGCCCCGTGCGTTCGCTGATGCGCGCGAACGCGCCCAGCGGCACCTGTCCGCCGGACGAGGAAGGCAGGCGCAGTTCCGCGAGCGACTGCGGGTCCTTGCGGAATTCGGGCATGGTCTCCAGCACCACGCGGTACTGGCTCGACTGCGTGAAGATGGTCGACACCAGCCGCTGGCCGAAGGCGCTGTACAGCGCGCTGTCGATCACTGCCGTGGTGATGCCGAAACGCGCCGCGGCGTCGCGGTCGATATCCACATAGGCGCGCAGGCCGTTGTTCTGCTGGTCGCTGACCACATCGCGCAGTTCGGGCTCCTGGCGCAGGCGCTCGACCAGGCGCGGCACCCACGTCGACAGGTTCTGCGGATCGGGATCCTCCACCGTGAACTGGTATTGCGTGCGCGACACGCGGTCTTCGATCGTCAGGTCCTGCACCGGCTGCGTGTACAGCGAAATGCCGCCAAGCCTTTCCACCGCGTGCTGCAGCCGCTGCGAGACCACGCCGATCGATTCGCGCTCGCCCTTGGGCTTCAGGTTGATCAGCATGCGCCCGGCGTTGAGCGTGGTGTTGGAGCCGTCGACGCCGATGAAGGAAGACACGCTGGCCACGGCCGGGTCTTCCGCCACCACCTTGGCCGCCGCCTGCTGCTTGAGCCCCATGGCCTGGAACGACGTGGTTTGCGCGGCTTCCGTAATGCCCTGGATCAGGCCGGTGTCCTGCACCGGGAAGAAGCCCTTGGGCACGAGCATGTACAGCAGCACGGTCAGCACCAGCGTGGCGATGGCCACCACCAGCGTGGCCTTCTGGCGGTCGAGCACCCATTCGAGCGCAATGCCGTAGCGGTGGATCACGTTATCGAAGAAGCGCCCGGTGGCCTTGTGGAAGCGCGATTGCTGTGCCTCCGGCACGTGGCGCAGCAGCCGCGCGCACATCATCGGCGTGAGCGTCAGCGAGACCACGGCGGAGATCAGGATCGATACCGCCAGCGTAATGGCGAATTCGCGGAACAGGCGGCCGACCACATCGCCCATGAACAGCAACGGAATCAGCACGGCCACCAGCGAGAACGTCAGCGAGATGATGGTGAAGCCGATCTGCTTCGAGCCTTTCAGCGCCGCTTCCATCGGGGAATCGCCTTCCTCGATGTAGCGCATGATGTTCTCGATCATGACGATGGCGTCATCGACCACGAAGCCGGTGGCGATGGTCAGCGCCATCAGCGTCAGGTTGTTGATCGAGAAGCCGGCCATGTACATCACGCCGAACGTGCCGACCAGCGACAGCGGCACGGCCACGCCGGGGATGATGGTGGCCGAGACGTTGCGCAGGAACACGAAGATGACCATCACCACCAGGGCAATGGCCAGGAACAGCTCGAACTGGACGTCATGCACCGACGCGCGGATGGTGGTGGTGCGGTCCGTCATCAGCTGCACATGCACCGACGCCGGCAGCGCGGTACGCAGCTGTGGCAGCAGCGTCTTGATGCGGTCCACCACCTCGATCACATTGGCGCCGGGCTGCCGCTGGATGTTGAGGATGATGGCCGGGTTGCCGCCGGCCCATGCGGCCAGGCGGCTGTTCTCGGGCCCGTCGACGATATCGGCCACGTCGGTGATGCGGATCGGCGCGCCGTTCTGGTAGGCGATGATGATCTGCTTGTACTCGTCGGCCGAGCGCAGCTGGTCGTTGGCGTCGATGGTCGAGGCGCGCGCCGGCCCGTCGAAGCTGCCCTTGGCGCCGTTCACGTTGGCCGCGCCGATGGCTGTGCGCAGGTCGTCGATGGACATGCCTAGCGACGCCAGCGCGGTCGGGTTGGCCTGGATGCGCACCGCGGGGCGCTGGCCGCCGCTGATGGTGACCAGGCCCACGCCCTGGATCTGCGAGATCTTGGCCGCCACGCGCGTGTCGACCATGTCCTGCAGCTTGGGCAGCGGCAGCGTGTCGGAGGTCATGGCAATGGTCATGATCGGCGCGTCGGCCGGGTTGACCTTGCTGTAGACCGGCGGCATCGGCAGGTCGGACGGCAGCAGGTTGCTGCCGGCGTTAATGGCCGCCTGTACCTCCTGCTCGGCCACGTCGAGCGGCAGCGTCAGCTCGAACTGCAGCGTGATCACCGATGCGCCGCCCGACGAGGACGACGACATCTGCTTGAGCCCCGGCATCTGCCCGAACTGGCGTTCGAGCGGCGCGGTGATCGACGAGGTCATCACGTCGGGGCTCGCGCCCGGATAAAGCGTGGTGACCTGGATGGTGGGGTAGTCCACCTCGGGCAGCGCGGACAGCGGCAGCAGCCGGTAGGCCACCAGCCCGGAGAGCAGGATGGCCAGCATCAGCAGCGCCGTGGCTACCGGGCGCTCGATGAAGAGGCGTGACGGGTTCATGCGGAATCCTTACTGCTGGCGGCGCGCGGCGGGGGCATCGGCCGCGGCGCCGCTGGCACCGCCCGTGCCGGCACCTTCGCGCTGGCGGCGGTGTTCGCCCTGCGGCGCGCTCGCGCCGCCGTCGGCATGGGCGCCACTGGCGCCACCCCAGCCGCTGCCGTCACGGCGGCGTCCACGTCCGCGCGGCTGGCTGGCCGGCACCAGCTGGGCCGCGCGTGCGGCGGGGTCCACGGCTTCCACGGTCATGCCTTCCTTGAGCCGGTCGGCGCCATCGACCACCACCCGCTGGCCAGGCTCCACGCCCTTGAGCACGGCGGTGCGGGTGCCGTCGCCGGGCCCGAGCGTGACCACTTGCACCTTGACCTTGCTGCTGTCGTCGACCACGTAGACGAAGGTGCCTTGCTGGCCGCGCTGCACGGCGGCCACCGGAATGACGGTGGCGTCCTTCAATGTGTCGACGCGCGTGCGCACATTGACGAACTGGTTCGGGAACAGCATGCCGTCGGCGTTCGGGAAGATCGCCTTGAGCTTGACCGTGCCGGTGGTGGTGTCGATCTGGTTGTCGGTGGTCAGCAGCGCGCCGTCGCCAAGCTGGTTGCGCATCTGGCGGTCCCACGCCTGCACCGGCATTTTCTCGCCCGTGTTGAGTTTTTTCAGCACCGCGGGCAGGTTGTCTTCGGGGATGGTGTAGAGCACGGCAATCGGCTGGATCTGCGTGATCAGCGCGATGCCGTTGGTGTCGGACGTATTGACGATATTGCCAGGGTCCACCTGCCGCAGGCCGATGCGGCCCGACACCGGCGCGACGATCTTGGTATAGCCCAGCTGCAGCCTCGCATTATCCACGTTGCCCTGGTCGGTCTTGACCACGCCTTCGTACTGGCGCACCAGCGCGTCCTGTGTATCGACCTGCTGGCTGGAGATCGAGTCCTGCTGTAGCAGGGTCTTGTAGCGCTTCTGGTCCAGCCGCGCGTTCTGCAGCAGCGCCTGGTCGCGAGCCAGCTGGCCGACGGCCTGGTCCACGGCGGCCTGGAACGGGCGCGGGTCGATTTCGGCCAGCACGTCGCCGGCCTTGACCATCTGGCCTTCCTTGAACAGCACCTTGAGCAGCGGGCCCGACACCTGGGCGCGCACGGTGACGTTGGACACTGGCGTGACGTTGCCCAGCCCGTTCAGGACTACGTCCATGTCGCGCTGCGCGACCGTGGATACCACGACCGGCGAGCGAGGCGCGCCGGCGCCGCCACGTCCCGGCGCGCCCGGACCACTGGCGCCGCCGGGGCCGGGGGTCGCCTGCGTTCCCGGGCCGGCGCCGCGGTGGCTGTACCAGTACCAGCCGCCTCCGGCGAGCAGCACGACGAGGGCTGTGGCGATCAGCTTGCGGCGCGGCGAGCGACCGGGATCCTGCGGTGGACGGGACGGCGGGGTGAGGTGTTGGCCTTGTTCGGGGTTCGACATGTCCGGAATCCATGGGAGCGGCGCGTTATGCGCCGGCGTTCTTCGCGCGGTCTCGGGCGCGGCGATGCTTGCAGTATGCCGCATCAGGTGCGGCACTAGCCCCATCTGGCGTGGGGTTCTGCCCACGTGGGGCAGCGGCCTGCGGGTAGGCCGGGCAGCGCAAAGGCATGCCATGCCGCAAGGATAATGTGAGACGCCGGATGCACGTGTTTCAGCGCGGCCTGCGTTTATTACAGAGGATTACCAGCGCCGCCCGTGTAATCTCCGGAAACAAAGCCGCCAGCCCGATTCGGCAGGAAAGCGGCCAGCCTGACTATCATGTGCCTATGCGAACGAACCAGCCCACCCAGATCCTTGTCGTCGACGACGACCCTGAACTGCGCGACCTGCTGCGGGAGTACCTGACCCAGCAAGGCTTTGCCGTCTCCGTGCTGCACGACGGCGACGGCCTGCAGGCGCGCCTGGAGCGCGAACGTCCGGCGCTGATCGTGCTGGACCTGATGATGCCGAAGGTCGATGGCCTGACCGCGCTGCGCAACCTGCGGGCCAAGAACGACGATATTCCGGTGATCCTGCTGACCGCACGCAGCGACGAGATCGACCGTATCGTGGGCCTGGAGATCGGCGCCGACGACTATCTTGGCAAGCCGTTCTCGCCGCGCGAGCTGCTGGCGCGCATCAATGCCGTGCTGCGCCGCAAGCTGGCGCGTCCGGCGGCTGCGCCCGAAGACCGCGAGTCGATCGCGTTCGGGCCGTTCCGCGTGAATTTCCGACAGCGCTCGCTGCAGCGCGCGGGCCAGGTGCTGTCGATCAGCGACACCGAGTTCGCGCTGCTCAAGCTGCTGCTGATGCATCCGCTCGAAGTGCTTTCGCGCGAGCGCATCGTCGAGCTGATGTACGGCACCGCCAGTGGCATCAGCGATCGCGGCATCGACGTGCAGATCTGGCGCCTGCGCCGGCTGCTCGACGAAGACGCGCAGCGGCCGCGCTACATCCAGACCGTGCGCGGGCGCGGCTACACGTTCGTGCCCGACGAAGCCGAAGACATTCCGCAGTGACGCCCATGCCGCCGCGGCTGTCGATCTGACGGCATGGCGGCAACGACGAGCCCGACATGAAGTTGCGTATTGATACCCTGTTCGGCCGCATCGCGCTGCTGATCGCTGCCGTGCTGGTGATCAGCCATTTCTCCTGGCTGGCCATCCTGCGCATGGACCGGCGCCAGCAACAGGTGGATTATTCGGTCGAGCAGATGCTGTTCCAGTTCGCCAGCATCCAGCGCGCGCTCGATGCGCGCCCGCCCGTGCCGCTGCCGAGCCTGGTGGAGGTGGCCAGCGAGGCCAGCGCCGAAGAACACACCATCGTGCCCAAGGGCCGCTCGCGGCGGCTGGTGGAGCAGTTCATCACCCGCCTGCCGCAAGGCACCGAGATCCGGGTCGAGGACGAAGCCACGCCGCGGCTGTGGATCAAGCTGCCGACGCGCGACAACTGGATCGCCATGCCGATCCTTTGGGTTCACAATCCTCCGCCCGACAACCGGCTCGTGCCGGGCGTGATGCTTGTCGTGGGCGTGGCCATCATCTTTGCGCTGCTGATCGCGTGGCAGATTCAGCGGCCGGTGCGCGACATGGCGGCGGCTGCGGAGCAGTTGTCCCGGCAGCAGCCGGTAGCGCCGCTGCGCGAGCGCGGGCCGCATGAGCTGCGCCAGTTGATCGAGCGATTCAACCGCATGGTGGCGGACCTGACGCGCATCGACCAGGAGCGCAACACCATGCTGGCCGGCATTGCGCACGATTTGAAGACACCGCTGGCGCGGCTGCGGCTGCGCGCGGAGATGTTGTCGGACCCGAAGGCGGCGGCGGGCGTGACGCGCGATGTCGATTCGATGGCGGCTATCGTGGAACAGTTTCTGAGCTTTGCACAGACCAGTGAGCCGACTGCGCGGCCGGTGCCGGTGGACCGTCGGGTGAATGAACTGGCTGCCTCGCTCGCGGAGCAGGAACGGCAGGTGGTGCTGTCGCTGGGTGCCGGTGATGGATTTCGAATGATTGCCACGCAGTTGGATCGGATCATCGGCAATCTTGTCGACAACGCCTATGTGTATGGCAAGCCGCCGGTATGCATCGCGACGACGCGCACGCCGGACGGGTATCTGCTGGTGGTGGAAGACCAGGGGGCGGGGATTCCTGAGGCGGACAAGGAACGCGTTACGCTGCCGTTCGTGCGGCTGGATCCAGCGCGCGGCGGGAATGCTCATTCGGGGCTGGGGCTGGCTATCGTGGATCGGCTTGTGCGGCAGGCGGGGGGGAAGCTTAACCTTGTGAATGCCGAGGATGGGGGGTTTAGGGTTGAGATGTTGTTTGGGGGGGCGGCGGCGTAGGGGAAGATGGAGACAGGCTGCGAGCCCACATGCCGAGGCACTGGGGCGTCGATCCGGGACCGGAGGTGAGTCATTCAAAAGACCAACTTCCTGATCAAAAGTATGGCCAGAAGAATTAAAACTACGCCAATGAAGACCTTGTAGGTCTTCTTTTGTTCTGGCGCCATACTTTTCCACTGATCGTTTGTTGGTTCTCGCATCAGATCCCTTCTGTTCTTTTGCAGAACCGGCAGCAAAGACAACCTTGAGTTTGTCCAGGCCGCCATCTAGGTTCTTGCATCATTTATTGGGGCCTCCAAGAATCCACGCGGACGGCCGTCGGGCGCGCGTGAATAAGCAAGTGCCTGCGCCACGCAACAGGTCGAGAATGGCGAAACCGGCTTCGAAGCGGATGGGGAAGACTCGAATTTGCACTGCAGGAATTTCTGCAGTGCTTCGCGGAAGACGCGAAGCAAGAGCTCAGTTCGTGTCCGTTGCTTCGAGCGGAATATGGCGCGAGAAGAAGCAGGGCGGGAACAGGCGGCTCAGGATTACCTCGATTGACAACTCACCGATCTCCTCTCAGCCTCGCTCCTGCAACGGGTAGCTCACGGCACGCTGACTCTGGCCCCACCGAATCCCCTTAACTGGACCTATCGAGTCCAGCGCCGCCTCGCCTATAAGACCAGAGGGCCGGTGCAAGACAGCACGCTTCGATCCCGCCTCAAGTCAGTGATATCGCCGCCGCCGCATTGCCGGGCGGACGGACCCTCTAGGTCGTGCCAGGTCTGGCATTGCCGGTGCTTGCGCCGGCACGCCGGATACGAAGGGAGAACCGATGTTGACGAGCTTCAAACAGATCGTGCGTGCGAGCACGCGCCTCGGCACCGCCGCCTTGCTGATGTCCGCCGCTGCCCACGCGCACAGCGAGGAAGTCACGCGCGGCGGCAGTCTCAATGTGCTTTCGATCACGGCGATCAACTCGCTGAACCCGGCCATCCAGTCGGGCGTGGCAACGGGTGTGCCCGCATCGCAGCTGTTCGCCAGCCTGCTGCAGGCCGACGCGAAATGGCAGTTCCACCCGTATCTCGCCGATAGCTGGAGCGTGTCGCCGGACGGCCTGACCTACACGTTCAAGCTCAACAAGGACGCAAAATTCCACGACGGCAAGCCGATCACCTCTGCCGACGTCGCGTTCTCGGCCGAGACCGTCAAGGCCAATCATCCGTTTGGCCCCGCGATGCTGGCAGCGCTGGACAAGGTCGAGACACCGGACGCTCACACTGCAGTGTTCCGGCTCAAGCAGCCCAATCCGGCGCTGCTGCTCGCGTGCTCGACACCGGCACTGATGCCGATCCTGCCCAAGCATGTCTACAGCGACGGGCCGATCCGCCAGAACCCGAAGAACAACGCGCCGGTCGGTTCGGGTCCGTTCCGCTTCGTCGAGTACAAGCCCGGCGAATACCTCACGCTGGCGCGCTTTGACGGCTACTTCCGCAAGGGCAAGCCGTACCTGGACAAGATCACCTACAGCATCGTGCCCGATCGCGCGGCGGCGGCGCTGGCCATGCAGCGCGGAGACATTCACTTCGTTGCTTTCGCTCCGTTCCGTATCGCGGATGTGGACCGCCTCGCGGCCGATCCGAAGCTCACGGTCACCCGCAGCGGCTACGAGGGCGTCGGCTCGCTGAACTGGCTGGCCTTCAACACGCGCCAGGGTCCGCTCGCCAACGTGAAGGTGCGCCAGGCCATCTCCTACGCCATCGACCGCGATTTCATCTCGCAGAAGCTGCAGCGCGGCCGCTCGCAACCGGCCTGGGGCCCGGTCCATCCGGCCAGCCCGTTCTATAGCAAGACGCTGGACCCCTACAAGGTGGACCTGGCACGCGCCAACAAGCTGCTGGATGAGGCGGGCTATCCGAAGAAGGCGGACGGCACGCGCTTCGCGCTGCGCCTGGACTTCCTGCCGGGCGCTCCGGATACCTCGCAACTGGTGGCGGAGTACCTGCGCCCGCAACTGGCCAAGGTCGGCATCCAGGCGCAACTGCGCCCCTCGCCGGATTTCCCGACCTGGTCGCAGCGCATCGCCAGCTGGGACTTCGACATGACCACCGACTCGGTCTTCAACTGGGGCGATCCGGTGATCGGCGTCGCGCGCACCTACCAGTCGGGCAATATCAAGAAGGGCGTGATCTGGTCCAACACGCAGGGCTATGCCAATGCCGAGGTCGACAAGATCCTTGCCGAGGCCGCCTCCGAGACCGACACCGCCAAACGCGCCGCGCTCTACGACCGCTTCCAGAAGATCGTCAACAGCGAGGTACCGGTCGCGTGGCTCAACACCGCGCCGGTGAGTTCGGTCGCCAACAAGAAACTGCGCGGGCTGCCGGGCAGCATCTGGGGCGCGTTCGCGCCGTTCGACGAAGTGTACTGGGCCAAATAGGCCCGGCCGTACCGAAGGGACAAGGGACCTGCCGTGCCATGGGCGCGGCGGGCCGCTCACGTCGATCATCAACCAACGGGCCGCTCCGCATGCATACCCTGATCTACCTCTCGCGCCGCCTCGGCGCCGGCGCCCTGATGGTGCTGGCCGTGGTGGTGCTCAATTTCCTGTTGCTGTCGGCCGCGCCCGGCGACGTAGCGGACGTGATCGCGGCGCAGTCTGGCGGCGCGACCGCCGAACAGCTCGCGGCCCTGCGCACGCAGATGGGCCTGGATGCCGGGCTGGGCCAGCGCCTGGTGGCCTATGTCGGCAACGTGCTGTCCGGACACCTGGGCGACTCGCTCTTCTTCCACCAGCCCGTGACCACGCTGATCTTCGATCGCGTGCCGAATACCCTGATGCTGGTGCTGCCCGCGCTGCTGCTCGCCGTGGTGATCGGCACCTTGCTCGGTGCGCTGTCGGCGCATCGTCCGCGCGGCGCCGTCAGCGGCCTGGTGACGTTCCTGTCGCTGGCAGGCTTTGCCGCGCCGGTGTTCTGGAGCGGCATGATGCTGCTGATCGCCTTCGCCTACTGGCTGCCGGTGTTTCCGGCGTCGGGCATGTACACCATGGGCCAGCGCGCCGAGGGCTGGGCCCTGGCGGCAGACGTGCTGCACCATCTGGTGCTGCCGGTGGTTTCGCTGGCGATGATCTACCTGGCGCAATACAGCCGCCAGGCGCGCGCCACGATGCTCGACGTGCTCGGCGCGGACTATATCCGCACCGCGCGCGCCAAGGGCATGAGCGAACGCGTGGTGGTCTACCGCCATGCGCTCAAGAACACGCTGCTGCCGATCGTCACGCTGGCCGGGCTGCAGTTCTCGCACGCGCTGGCCGGCGCGGTGCTGGTCGAGACCGTGTTCAACTGGCCCGGGCTTGGCCGCCTGGCCTCGGACGCCGTGCTCAACCGCGACTATCCGCTGATGCTCGGCATCCTGCTGATGTCCAGCGCGATGGTGGTGGTGGCCAACATCCTGACCGACTACCTGTACAGCCTGCTCGATCCCCGCATTCGCACCGGAGACTGAAATGAACACCGGATGGAAACTGTTCCTGCATAACCGTGGCGCGGTGCTCGGCGCGCTCGTGCTGCTGGCCATTGCGCTGGCCGGCCTGATCGGACCCGCGCTTTATGCCGTCAATCCGCAGGACGTGGTGGCCGCGCCGCTGTCGCCGCCATCGGCGGATGCGCCGCTGGGCGCCGACTACCTCGGCCGCGACGTGCTTGCCGGACTGATCCACGGCGCCGGCGTGACGCTGGCCATCGGACTCGCTGCCACCGCGACCACGCTGGTGATTGGCGTGCTGGTCGGCGCGCTGGCTGGCTATCACCGTGGCTGGATCGACACCGTGCTGATGCGCGTGACCGAGTTCTTCCAGGTGCTGCCGCCCATCGTGCTGGCGATGGTGCTGGTCGCGGTGTTCGGCGCCAAGATCGGCACGGTGATCGTGGTGATCGGGCTGGTCAGCTGGCCGCCGCTGGCGCGTCTGACGCGCGCCGAATTCCTCAAGCTGCGCGAGCGCGAGTTCGTCCGTGCCGAGCGCGCCATCGGCACCAGCAACGCCAATATCATTTTCCGCGTGATCCTGCCGAATGCCTCGCCGCCGCTGATCGTGGCGCTGGCGCTCAACGTCGGCGTGGCCATCCTGTTCGAGTCCGGGCTGGCGTTCATCGGGCTGTCCGATCCCGATATCACCAGCTGGGGCTACATGATCGGCAATTCGCGCGACCAGATCTTCGAAGCGTGGTGGTCGGTGATGTTCCCGGGTATGGCGATCTTCTTCACGGTGCTGGCCATCTGTCTCGTGGGCGATGGCCTCAACGATGCCCTCAACCCGAAACTGCGCCAGCGCTGAAGGAGCCCGCATGGAAAGAGACCGCAAGCCGTTGCTGGAAGTGGAGGGGCTGTGCGTGGAGTTCCGCACTGCCAAGGGACCCGTGCGCGTCCTGGACGATGTGGGATTCCACCTGGATGCCGGCGAGGTGCTCGGCATCGTCGGCGAATCGGGCTGTGGCAAAAGCATGACCAGCCTGTCGCTGCTGCAACTGGTGCCAGCGCCGGGCCGCATCACCGCAGGCACCATCCGCCTTGGCGGCCAGGACCTGCTCGCGCTGCCGCCCGCACGCATGCGCGACGTGCGCGGCCGGGATATCGGCATGATCTTCCAGGAGCCGATGACCGCGCTCAACCCGGTCTTCACCGTGGGCCAGCAGATCGTCGAGACCATCGTGCGCCATCGCGGCATGGGCATGCGCGCCGCGCGCGCCGAAGCGGTGGCGCTGCTCGATGCAGTGAAGATTCCCGAGCCGGCCCGCCGCGTTGACCAGTATGCGCACGAGCTGTCGGGCGGCATGCGCCAGCGCGCGATGATCGCCATGGCGCTGGCGGGCCGTCCCAAGGTGCTGATCGCCGACGAGCCCACCACCGCGCTGGACGTCACTGTGCAGGCGCAGATCTTCGACCTGCTGCGCGATGTGCGGCGCCAGCTCGGCACCGCCATCATCCTGATCACCCACAACATGGGCGCCATTGCCGAACTGGCCGACCGCGTGATGGTGATGTACGCGGGCCGCAAGATCGAAGAAGGACGCGTCGATACGGTGCTGGCGCGGCCTTCGCATCCGTACACGCGTGGGCTGCTCGACTGCGTGCTGCATGTGGATGCCGCCAGTGCGCTGCGCGATTGCAGGCCCGCGCCTCTGCCCGAGATTCCGGGCGTGGTGCCGGCGCTGGACCAGCTCGGCGCCGGCTGCGCTTTCGCGCCGCGCTGCACGCGCGCGGCCAGCCGCTGCGGCGATCGGCCGCCGATGTTCGATAACGGCGGCCACCTGGCGGCTTGCTGGCTGCGCGAAGCTGCCGGCGCTGTACCGGCCACCGTGGCCGTGGAGGGTTGAACCATGCCATTGCCTTCGAACCAGGATGTCCTGCTCGACGTGCGCGACTTGCGCGTGCACTACAACCTGCGCCGGCCGCATCCTTTCGCCAAGGTGCCCAAGATCCATGCCGTCGACGGCATCAGCTTCCAGGTGCGGCGCGGCAGCGCGTTTGGCATCGTCGGCGAATCCGGCTGCGGCAAGTCCACCACCGCACTGGCGTTGATGCAGCTGATCCAGAGCACGGGCGGCCATGCCATGCTCGATGGCATCGACATGCTGCGTGAGCGCGGACCCGCACAGCTTGAAATGCGGCGGCGGGTCCAGATGATCTTCCAGGACCCGTACTCCTCGCTCGATCCGCGCCAGCGTGTCGAGGCCATCATCGCCAAGCCGATGCGCCAGCTGACCTGCATGGACGCGCGGCAGATCGATGCACGCGTCGACGAGCTGATGGGGCTGGTCGGCCTGCGCCCGGACCAGAAGCAACTGTTCCCGCACCAGTTCTCGGGCGGGCAGCGGCAGCGCATCGGCATTGCGCGGGCGCTGGCGGTCAATCCGTCGCTGGTGGTGTGCGACGAGCCGGTATCGGCGCTCGATGTGGCGATCCAGGCGCAGGTGATCAACCTGCTCGCGCGCATCCAGCACGAGCGCGATCTGACTTATGTGTTCATCTCGCATGACCTTGCGGTGGTGCAGCACCTGTGCGACGAGGTTGCAGTGATGTACCTCGGCCGGATCGTCGAACGCGGCAGCCGCGCGCGGCTGTTCGGTGCGCCGCTGCATCCGTACACGCACGCGCTGATGTCCGCGGAGCCGGTGAAGGATCCCGCGCAACTGGCCAGCCGTGCGCGCATCCGGCTCGAGGGGGATCCGCCCAGCCCGCTGAATCCGCCCGCCGGCTGCCGCTTCCACACGCGCTGTCCGGTGGCGGAGGCGCGCTGCCGGACCGAGGCTCCCGTACTGCGCGAGTTTGGCGCGGACCATGCGGTGGCCTGCCATCGCGTCGAGCTGGTGCAGGGCATGCCGCGTTCGCCAATGGCCAGTTGCGTGCCGGCAAGCAAGCCGGCGCTGGCCGCTGCGTGAGCCGCAACGACATCAACGACTTTCAACACGAATAATCGGAGACCCCATATGAGCCAGTCGCCCATCACCGTCTACGCGGCGCGCAAGATCCTCACCATGAATCCGATGCAACCCGTCGCCACGCATGTCGCCGTGCGCGACGGCCGCATCCTGGGCGTAGGCTGTGCCGAGGACCTGGCCGGCTGGGGCACGGCGACGCTCGACACGCGCTTTGCCGACAAAGTACTGATGCCCGGTTTGATCGAAGGGCATTCGCATCTGCTCGAAGGCGGCATGTGGAAGTTCGTCTATGTCGGCTACTACGACCGCCGCGGCCCGGACGGGCGCGTATGGCCCGGCCTGAAGAGCTTTGACGCCGTGGTGGAACGCCTGCGGGAAGCGCAGGCGCAGTTGCAGGACTCCGGACAGCCGCTGCTGGCATGGGGCTTCGATCCGATCCACTTCGGCCGAGCGCGCATGACCGCGCGGCACCTGGACCAGGTCTCGGCCACGCGCCGCATCGTGGTCATGCATGCCAGCATGCACCTGATGAACGTCAACACCGCCATGCTGGAAGCGGCGGGCATCGATGCCGCAACGCCGGTGGACGGCATCGCCAAGGACAGCGACGGCTTGCCGACCGGCGAGCTGCAGGAATTTGCCGCGATGTTCCTGGTGTTCAGGCTGCTCGGCAATGTGTTCTTCGATGCCGGGCAAACCGAGGAGGGCATCCGCAATTTTGGCCGCGTGGCGCAGCAGGCCGGCGTGACCACCGCGACCGATCTGGTCAACAGCCTCGATGCGGAGGCCGTGTCCAACCTGGGCCGGGTCACCGCGGACCCCGATTTCCCCGTGCGCATGGTGCCGGCTTACGCACCGCTGCGCGATCAGGAAGGCGGTGGCGCGCAGCGCGTGGCGCAGGCGATGGAGGGCAATACCGACAAGCTGCACTTCGGTTTGGTCAAGCTTGTGATTGACGGATCGATCCAGGGCTTTACCGCGCGCATGAGCTGGCCGGGCTACTACAACGGCGCCGCCAACGGCTTGTGGGTGATGCCGCCGCAGCAGGTAGAAGAGGTGCTTGCCGTTTATCACCGCGCTGGCCTGACGGTGCATATCCACACCAACGGCGACGAAGCGACCGAGCTGGCCATGGATGCGGTCGAAGGCGTGCTGCGCAAGCATCCGCGCTGGGACCACCGCCATACGCTGCAGCACTGCCAGCTTGCGTCCCCCGCGCAGTTCCGGCGCATGGCGGCGCTGGGCCTGTGCGCCAACCTGTTCGCCAACCACCTGTTCTACTGGGGCGATGCGCACTACACCATGACGGTCGGGCCGGACCGCGCCAATCGCATGAACGCCGCCCAAAGCGCGCTGCGCAGCGGCGTGCCGTTCTCCCTGCACTCGGACGCGCCGATCACGCCGATCGGGCCGCTGTTCACCGCCTGGTGCGCGGTCAACCGCCAGACCGCGAGCGGCCGCGTCCTGGGCGCGGGCGAGCGCATTTCGGTGCAGGACGCATTGCACGCGATGACCCTGGGTGCCGCCTATACGCTGCGCATGGATCATCTGGTGGGTAGCATCGAAGTGGGCAAGCATGCCGATTTCGCGGTGCTGGAAGACGATCCACTCGCGGTGCCGCCAGCGAACCTGCGCGACGTGCCCGTCTGGGGCACGGTGCTGGGCGGCAAGGTCTTTCCGGCGCCGGGGAATGCCTGATGCAACGCCCGGACATTGCGCTGACGGTGCTCGGCGGCTTTCTCGGCGCCGGAAAGACCAGCCTGCTCAACCACCTGCTGCGCACACAGCAGCGCGAGCGCGTGCTGGTGATGGTGAATGATTTCGGCGCCATCAACATCGACGCCGAACTGATCGCCCGTGGTGCCCCGGGCATGTCCGAGGGCATCATCAGCCTGACCAACGGCTGCGTGTGCTGCGCGGTCGGCGGCGACCTGATGCAGGCCTTTCTGAAGGTGCTGCAGCTGCCCGATCCGCCCGGGCGCGTACTGGTCGAAGCGAGTGGGGTGGGGGATCCGGCCCGCATCGCACAGATCGGCCGTGCCAATGCCGGCTTTCGCTGCGAAGGCGTGGTGACGGTGGTGGACGCCGCAGCCGTGCGGCGCCTGGCTGCCGACCGCTATGTCGGCGACACCGTGCGTGCGCAGCTGGGTGCGGCCGACCTGGTGCTGCTGAACAAGGCGGATCTGGTCGATGCGCCATCGCTGGAAGCGGTGCGCGACTGGCTGGCTGCGGAGGTGCCGGATGCGCGCGTGCACGCATGCCGGCACGGCGAGGTCGACCCGAGCCTGATCCTGGGGCCGGACCTGGGCGCAACCGCGATGGCGGGCGGTATCGGCAATGAAGCCGCAACCATCGGGGCCGACCATGCCGATGTCTTCGCCGGCAGCAGCTTTGCCTCGTCGATCCGCTTCCGGCGTGCCGAACTGGAGCGCGCGCTCGACGCCTTGCCCGCACACGTGTTGCGCGGCAAGGGCATGGTGTTCCTGGAAGGTGAGGATGCGCCGCGGCTACTGCAGATCTGCGGCAAGCGCTGGACGCTTGAGGCGCCGGCGCTGCTCCAGTCACCGGCACGCTCGCGCATCATCTTTATTGCAGCCCGTCAGCCAGTCGCGACGCCATTCGATCCGTGGCGGCATTTCGGTCCGGCGCTGATGGAGTAGAGCAGCGCGGCGCTCAGACCTTCTTCTTCTCGCCGATGCGGCTTTCCTTGCCGGTGAGCAGCTTGGTGATGTTCTGGCGGTGGCGCGCGATCAGCAGGATGCCGATTACCAGGATCGCGCCGGCCATGGCGTCGATGCCTTCCATCAGTACGTAGAAGAACGGCGCGAAAATCGCTGCGACCAGTGCGGCCAGCGACGAATAGCGGAAGAAGAACGCAATGATGAGCCAGGTGGCCAGCGTGGCCAGGCCCAGGATCGGGTTGACGGCCAGCAGGATGCCCGCCGCCGTGGCGACGCCCTTGCCGCCGGCAAAGCGGTGGAACACCGGAAACAGGTGGCCGAGGAACACAGCAAGCGCCACCATGGCGAGGCCGTTGTCATCGACGCCGTACGCGGGCCCGAAACGGCTCGCCAGCCAGACCGCGAGCCAGCCCTTGAGGGCGTCGCCGATCAGCGTGAAGATGGCCGCCTTCTTGTTCCCGGTGCGCAGCACGTTGGTCGCGCCCGGGTTGCCGGATCCGTAGCTGTGCGGATCGGGCAGGCCCATGACCTTGCTGACGACGACCGCAAAGGAGACCGACCCGATCAGGTAGGCGGCAAGGGCGAATAGCAGGTTGGCCATGAGGGGATGCGCGGGCAGTGGCTGCCTTGTCTGGAATTGGCGGGATTGTAGCGCGGCGGCGGGTTCGCCACGAGCGTGACTTCCCCAATATCCGCCACCGACATCGGCGGGTCAGTCGGGCAGCGCGCACTCCACGGGTTTTGCATCGACCAGCGTGGTCAGGAGCTTCGGGTCCAGGCTGATCAGGTAGCCGCGCCGTCCTCCGTTGATATAGATCTTCTCAAGCTCCAGCACCGTCGCCTCCACATACACCGGCATGCGCTTCTTCGTGCCGAACGGCGAGGTGCCGCCGACCATATAGCCGCTGTGCCGCTGCGCGACTTCGGGCTTGCACGGCTGCACGCTTTTGCAGCCGATCTGGCGCGCCAGGTTCTTGGTCGACACGGAGCAGTCGCCGTGCATCAGCACCACCAGTGGCTGCGCGCGCTCGTCTTCCATGATCAGGGTCTTGACCACGTCATGTTCGGGCACGCCAAGCTGGCGTGCCGATTCGCCGGTGCCGCCATGGTCCACGTATTCATACGGATGCTCGCCGAAGGCGGTGCCCTGCCGGCGCAGGAACTGGGTAGCCGGGGTTTCCGAGATATGTTTCGATTTGCTCATGTCGGGTTGCAGGCAGGACGGGACAACAGATCGTTAGCCGCGCGGATGGTGCTGCTGGTGCAGCTCGCGCAGCCGCTCGCGCGCCACGTGGGTGTAGATCTGTGTCGTGGAGATATCGGCGTGGCCCAGCAGCAGCTGAACCACGCGCAGGTCGGCGCCGTGGTTGAGCAGGTGCGTGGCAAACGCATGCCGCAGCGTGTGCGGCGACAACGGCACGTTGATGCCGGCATCGAACGCATGGCGCTTGATCAGGTGCCAGAAGGCCTGGCGCGTCATGCCTTCGCCACGCTGCGTGACGAACAGCGCGTCGCAGGCGCGGCCGGCCAGCAGCGCGGGACGCGCGCTGGCCAGGTAGCGGCGCAGCCAGTCGCCGGCCTGCATGCCGAACGGCACCAGGCGTTCCTTGTCGCCCTTGCCGCCGACCACGCGCGCCACGCCTTCGTTCAGGCCAATCTCCACCGTCTTCATCTGGGTCAGTTCCGACACGCGCAGGCCGCTCGCGTACATCAGCTCCAGCATGGTGCGGTCGCGCAGGCCGAGCGGCGTGCCGGTATCGGGCGCTTCGAGCAGGGCTTCCACCTGTGCTTCGGAGAGCGTCTTGGGCACGCGTGGCGGCTGCTTGGCGGGGCGCAGCAGGATGCATGGATCGGCCTGGATCATCTGCTCGCGCAGCGCCCACTGGTAGAAGCGGCGGAACACGGCCAGGCGGCGGTTCGAGGACGAGGCGCGGGTCTCGGGGTGGCGCGCGAGGAAGTAGGCATTCAGCTCGGTGTCGCCAATGTCCAGCAGGCCACCGTTGCCGGTTTGATGCAGCCAGCGCGCCAGCAAGGCGAGGTCGCGCCGGTAGGCGTCCATGGTGTTGCGCGACAGGCCGTCCTCCAGCCACAGGGCATCGCAGAAGCGGCCGACGAGGTCGAGTTCGGGGGCGATGGCGGCATCGAGTGCGGCGGCATCCGCATCGACGTGCATGGCGCGCGGCTTGCGTGTCGTCCGGCTGGTGCCGGCGGGACGCTTCATAGCAGCATGGCGCCTTCATGGCGCAGCAGCCAGCGTTTCACTTCCAGGTGGAAGCCGTCCTCGGCATGGTGGGAGAAGCCGCCGATGCCGTTTGCGGACACCACGCGATGGCATGGGATCACGATCGGCAGCGGATTCTGCCCGCAGGCCTGGCCGACCGCGCGCGCCACGCCGCCTAGCTTGCGTGCGATATCGCCATAGGTAGTCAGCCCGCCGCGCGGCACCGCGCAAATCGCCTGCCATACCTGCCGCTGGAACGGCGTGCCGGCAATGGCCAGCGGCACGTCAAAGGGCGCATCCGCGTTAGCGTAATAGGCGTCCAGTTGCGCAGCGAGCCGCAGGATGATCGCGCTGCGCGGCGCCACGCTTTCCACGTTCGCAGGCAAATAGAAGATCTCGCGGATCTGCGCATCGTCGGCACGTACGCCGACCTTGCCAAAAGGCGCGGGGAGGATGGCGTCGAAAGGAGCGTGCATGGCAGTAGCGGAAGCGAAGCCTGGATTTTAATCGTTTTGCCGAAATGGGCGGCACCAGGGAGAGAGACCGGAATGACTCAGTCGCTGGAAAGGGGCACCACTCCCAGATCAGCGATTTCGAAGGAGGTGGGTTCTACGCGCTTGGGCTTGTGCCCGCAGGTAAACGCGTTTTTTGGTTACTTTTTGTCGCTCCCCTCCATGTCAGGATAGTTGTCGCCTCGCTGCCTTTCGATGAAGGACAATGGGGGGCGGTAACGGTTGGAAGATGAAGCCTTATCCGGCGGAGTACAAAGAATGGGTGGTCGAGCAGATGAAGCCGCCCTTGAACCGGTCGGTGGCGGAGTTGGCCAGGGAGACAGGCATTACAACGGTGTGCCTGCGCAACTGGCGCAACGCGGCCCGAGAGCAAGGAAAGGTTGTGCCAGGCAACGGCAAACAAAGTGATAAGTGGTCCAGTGCGGACAAGTTCCGAGTGGTGCTGGAGACGGCGCCCCTGAGTGAGGCGGAGCTGTCCGAATACTGCCGCAGGAAGGGTATTCAGCCGGAACAGATCCGGGCGTGGCGGGCCGCGTGCGAGCAGGCCAATGCCAAGACACCAGACAAGCCTGACCTGGCGCAGCGCCGCGAGGAACAGGCGGCTCAGAAGCGGATCCGGGATCTTGAGCGCGAACTCAAGCGCAAGGATGCGGCGCTGGCTGAGACAGCAGCGCTGCTGGTGCTGAGAAAAAAAGCCGAGGCGATCTGGGGAAGGGACGAGGAAGACTGATCAACGTCTCGGATCGCCGCGATGCCATTGCGTTGATCGATGAAGCGGTAAAGAGCGGTGCACGCCAGTCCAGGGCCTGCGAGGAACTGGACTTGAGTGAGCGCACCTTGCAGCGCTGGCGCCATGCGCCAGAGGATGGCCGCCCGGGAGCGCAGCGCCCGGTGCCGGCGAACAAGCTCAGCGAGGCAGAACGGCAGGCCGTGCTGGCAGCGGCCAACCAGCCTGGCTACGAGAGCCTGACGCCGCACCAGATCGTGCCGAAGTTGGCCGACGAGGGCCGCTACCTGGCGTCGGAATCGACGTTCTACCGTGTGCTTCGGGCTGCAGGGCAGAGCCGGCGACGTGGACGCAGTCACAATGCCAAGCCCCGCGCGCCGACCACGCATCGTGCAGACGGTGCCAATCAGGTGTGGTGCTGGGACATCACGTGGATGCCCACTACGGTGAAGGGTCGCTTCTTCTACTGGTACATGATGCAGGACATCTACAGCCGCAAGCTGGTGGTCAATGAAGTGCACGAGAGCGAGTCGGTGGAGCATGCCCGCCGGCTGCTCGAACTGGGCTGTCTGCGCGAGCAAACGGCTGGGCGGCCGCTGGTGCTGCACTCTGATAATGGCAGCGTCATGAAGGGGCTGAGCATGCGCGCTGCGATGCAGGATCTGGGCGTGGTGCCGTCATACAGCCGCCCACGCGTGAGCAACGACAACGCCTATGCCGAAGCGTTGTTCCGTACGGCCAAGTACTGCCCGCTGTGGCCCGAGAGGCCATTCGATACGCTGGAACAGGCGCGTGAATGGGTGCATCGGTTCGTGCGTTGGTACAACGAGGAGCACCGTCACAGCGGGCTGAAGTATGTCACGCCGAACCAGCGGCACCGCGGGGAAGCGATACCCCTGCTGGCGCGACGAATGGTGGTGTATCAGGCTGCGCGCGCCCGGCACCCGCAGCGCTGGTCGCGGGGAATCCGGAATTGGAAGCTGGATCCAGTGGTCTACCTGAACCCCGAGCGGGCTGAGCTGGAGCCTAAGGAGTACCGGAAAGCAGCATAGCGGCGGACGCGACAACTACCTTGACACACGCCG